>CAYSPB010000082.1:504-714 GCA_964432695.1 uncultured Nannocystaceae bacterium | reverse complement strand
TCTACGAGGCGCACGACCCGTCGCTGCAGCGCCGCGTGGCGCTCAAGCTGCTGCATACCGAGGGCGCTGCGGACGCGCTGCGGACCCAGCTGCTCCGCGAAGCTCGAGCCTTGGCTCGGCTCGCACATCCCAACGTGGTCGGCGTGCACGAGGTCGGGGAGGCCGGGGGGCGCGTGTTCGTGGCGATGGAGTTCATCGAGGGCGGAACGC
>CAYSPB010000082.1:0-494 GCA_964432695.1 uncultured Nannocystaceae bacterium | reverse complement strand
TGCGCCAGTGGCTTCGCGCCGGGCCGTCGCGGCAGGCCATCGTCGAGACGTTCCTGGCGGCCGGGCAGGGCCTGGCGGCCGCGCACGCGGTGGGGCTCGTACACCGCGATTTCAAGCCCGACAACGTCCTCGTCGGGACGGACGGTCGGGCGCGCGTCGTCGACTTCGGGCTCGCACGTCCACTCGACGCCTCATGGGCTACGCTCGGCCAGACGCTGGTCTCGGACGGAGCGGGCGGCGGACTGACCTCGTCGGTGGCGCGGACCAAGCCGGGTTCGCTGGTGGGCACGCCCGCCTACATGGCGCCCGAGCAGCTTCGCGGCGAGCGAGCCGATGCGGCGAGCGACCAGTTCGCGTTCTGCGTCGCACTCTACGAGGCCCTGGTCGGTGCGCGCCCATTCGCCGGGACGAGTCTGGCCGTGTTGGCGAGCAACGTCGTCGGAGGCCGCCGCGCGCCGACGCCGGGGAGCGTACCGGGCCGACTGCGCGCGGTG
>CAYSPB010000081.1:0-21780 GCA_964432695.1 uncultured Nannocystaceae bacterium | reverse complement strand
GACGGGGAGCGAGGGTCGGGGAGCAGGGGAGCAGGGTCCCGGGAGCAGGGGGAGCAGCGGGAATCACCGAAGGCGAGTACCGCCAAGGTGCTGGACGGCGAGCTCTACGAACCGGGTAATTCGCGGCGGTGTGAGCTCCGAGCGCGAATACAGGGCGTAGATGGGGATTTCGCGGCCGTGCCAGTCGGGGTAGACGCGGGTGAGGGTGCCGGCTTCGATGGCATCGCGGACGAGCAGCTCGGGCATGAGGGCGAGGCCGCAACCGGCGGCGACGAGGGCAGCTTGGCCCTCTCCGTTAGAACCCTCGGACCGGTTGCGGGGGTGGATGACGTGGAGTTTGCCGTCGGGATCGCGTAGGTGGACTTCGGTCGACGAGATGGCCCCGTGGCTGACCCAGGGATGGCGCGTGAGGCCGTCGAGTCCGGCAGATTCGTCGACGAGGTCGAGCTGCCGGCCACCGCCCACGACGACGGTTTTCGTGGCGCCGAGCTTGCGGCAGACCAGGCTCGAGTCGGTCAGCGGGGCCATGCGGATCGCGATGTCGATACGGTCGGCGATGAGGTCGCGCAGGCTATCGTCGACCATGAGCTCGACCTCGACCCGGTCGTGTGCCGCCATGAGCTGGCCGCAGATCGGACCGACCACGCTGCTCGCGAGGCCGCCGGGTGCGGTGACGCGAAGCAATCCCGCAGGTTCGTCGCCACGTTCCTCGAGAGCCGAGCGTGCGTCATCCCAGTCCCGCATGGCCCGGTCGATCCGCTCGAAGAGCAGCTCACCTTCTTCGGTGAGACGCAGCGTTCGAGTGGTCCGCTCGAGCAGCCGCACGCCGAGTGCATTCTCGAGGGAGGCGACATGCTCACTCGCGGTGCTGCGCGCCAGCCCCATCGTGCGAGCGCCCGCCGCAAAGGAGCCCGCACGTACGACGGCGGCGAACACCGAGGCTTTCCCGAGAAGATCTGGCCGGCCCTTCATCGGGCCAGCCTACGTCATGCGCCGGCGCGAAGCATTGCACGGGCGGGCTCGGCATGCGCCCATGCACACACGAACTGCGTCGCGAGCATCGAGCGATCGTGCAACAGCGCGCGAGCAGTACGACTTCCGGTGGCGGCGATGTAGCGCCGAAGCGTGGCCGTGAGCAGCTCAACCCCGTCGTCATCGAGCGAATCCGCGACGACGTAGGCCTCGTTGATCCGGTTGCGCTGCTCGAGCGGGAGGAACAAGCGCCCTCCGGTCATACCTGCACCCGCGTTGCCCGCGAGCGTGCCGAGGACCACGACCAGACCCCCGGTCATGTATTCGCACGCGTGCAGTCCCACGGCTTCGACCACTGCGGTCGCGCCGCTGTTCCGCACGGCGAACCGGTCCCCCGCACAGCCATGCACCCACAGCGCGCCTCCCGTGGCACCGTACAACGCCCCGTTGCCGAGGATCGCGTTGCGCTCAGGCTCGAAGGTCGCAGCTTCAGGCGGACGGACGACGACCTCTCCACCGGACATCGACTTTGCAACCCCATCGTTGGCCTCACCGCGAACCGTGATGTGCATGCCCGGTACGGCAAAGGCCGCAAGTCCCTGTCCTGCGCTGCCGTTGAGCTCCAGGCGGACCGCGTCCGTCGCTGGCCACAGCGGTGCCTCGGTCCCGTCGCGACGATTGTTGGCCCGTGTCGCGGCCGCTCGGCGTGCCAGTTCTCCCGCGAGTCCCGACGCGAGCGCACGGTCGGTGTTGCGGACGTCGCGGACGATGTGCGCCCCACCGGATGCGTCGAGCTGGCCCAAAGCCTCCTCGATCAGCGTGGCCTCCCGCTCCCGCTCGGGGACGCGTGGCGCTGGCGCGGTCGAAGGCGCGGACCATCCGACAGGTGCCAGCATCGGCCCGATATCGATTCCGCGAGCCGCGACGAGTCGCTCGTGCGCCGTCGCGGCCTGAAGCCACCGGCGGCGCCCAATGAGTTCGTGAAGATGCCGGGCGCCGAGTCTAGCCATCATGACGCGCACCCCTTCGGCCAAGCGCGTCAGGAATGAGACGACGTGCTCGGGTGTACCAACGTACTTCGCCTTGAACTTCGGATCGTGGGTCGCGATGCCCGTCGGGCAGCGGTTCTTTTCGCAGACGCGCGCCATGATGCAGCCCTGCGCGATGAGTAGCGCCTTGCCGAACCCGTACTCTTCGGCGCCGAGAAGTGCAGCCATGACCACGTCGCGCGCGGTGCTCAGGCCACCGTCGATGCGTAGCCGGACCCGGTCTCGCAGTCCCTGCGACACGAGCTGCGCATGGGCGTCGACCAGCCCGAGCTCCCACGGCAACCCGGCGTGGCGCATCGACGTGATCGGAGCCGCGCCGGTGCCTCCGTCGCCGCCGGAGATCTGAATGACGTCGGCCCCCGCCTTGGCCACGCCGCACGCGATCGTGCCGACGTTGGCGCCCGCGACCAACTTCACGCACACGGCCGCGGTGGGGCTGAGCTGCTTGAGTTCGTCGATGAGCTGCTTGAGGTCTTCGATGCTGTAGATGTCGTGCATCGGTGGCGGAGAGATCAGGTTCACGCCCGGCCTTGCGAAACGGGCCTTGGCGATGTGCGCGTCCACCTTCACGCCCATCAGCTGCCCGCCTTCGCCTGGCTTCGCACCCTGGGCGATCTTGATTTCGATCTCGTCGCCGGTGACGAGGTACTCCGCCGTCACGCCGAAGCGGCCCGAGGCGATCTGCTTCGTCGTCGCGGAGATGCCGTCCGAGAAGTAGTACGGGTTCTCTCCGCCCTCGCCGCTGTTGCATCGCGCGCCCAGGGATCGCATCGCCACGAAGATGTCTCGTTGCGATTCGGCGCTGATGGCTCCAAAGGACATTGCACCCGAGCCAAAGCGCCGCACGATTTCGCTGACAGGCTCGACGTCGTCGAGGGGGATGGGCGTATCGGAGGCTCGAACGTCGAGCAGGTCGCGCGGGTGTACGGGGGCCACCGCCGTTCCCTGGTGCTCGTAGGCGTCCCAGACCTCGCCCTCCGTTCGACCGCGCAGTCGATGGCGAACGAGGTCGTGGACCAAGCGGCTGCGCTCCGCGGTCATCGAGTGCCGCTCCCCGCCTTCGGGGCCGTCGCTCTGCCAGGCCTTCTTCCGCTCCTTGAGCTGGTACGTGGACGGCAGGGGGACATCGCCAGGCTTGTCGTCGGCCCACGCCCAGCTGCGTTCGAGATGCAGGGCGAGCTGCTCCATCTCGAGACCGCCGACCGGGCTGCGCGTCGTGCCGAAGAACGCGTCGACCAAGCCTGGGCCGAGGCCGTAGGGCGTGAACAGCTTCGAGCTTTGGTAGCTGCGCACGACCGAGATGCCCATCTTGGCCATCACCTTGAGCAAGCCTGCGAGCATGGCTCCGCGAAGCCGAGCTTCTCGGTCGTCACCCTCGCCAGCGCGGGCGAGTTCGAAGGCGAGTCGTGGGCATACGGCGGTTGCGCCGAAGCCGATGGCACAGGCCAGCGCATGCGTCGTACGGACTTCGCCCGTCTCGAGGACCAGCGACGCGTCGAGACGGTGGCCGTGGCGGTTGAGCGTGGTGACGACCGAGCGCAGCGCGAGCAGGCTGGGGATCGGCGGGTGTGTCGACGAGGCGGTCCGGTCGCTGAGCACGATGAGGGAATGCCCGTCGCGTACGGCCGCCAGGGCGTCCGTCCCGAGCGCCTCCAGGGCGGCCGTCAGCGCCTGGTGTCCACCTGCGCGCTCGTACGTCGTGGGCAGCTCGATCGCGAGCGTTCGCAGCGGAGACGGTTTTCGCACCATCATCGCGCGCAGGACTTCCATGTGCTCGAGGCTCAGGATTGGGTCCTCGAGCAGCAGGGCAGGGGTTGGCGGGATGAGTTCTGCCGGCGAGAAGATGTTGGGGCGCCGTCCCAGGTGCGTGCTGAGGTTCGTGACCATCGCCTCCCGCAGGTAGTCCAGCGGCGGGTTGGTGACCTGGGCGAAGTCCTGGAAGAAGAAGTCGTACAGCGACCGGGGTTGATCGGAGAACAGCGCCGGGCGGGCCGTGTTGCCCATCGATCCAATCGGCTCCTTGCCGGTCTGCATCATCGGCTCGAGCACGCGCTGAACCTCCTCCACGGTCACGCCGAACAGCGCGAGTCGATCGAGCATCTGAAGGCAGGGCGGCTCGATGGCCGCGCGCGCGTCGGAATGCAACTGCTCGGCGGCCTGCTCGATCGGGACGAGGCGTGGGTCGAACGTGGCACCTTGGTTGCGTCGTGCTTCGCTCGGATCGCGCATGTGGACCTTGCCGCTGCGCAGCCGCACCGTGACCCCTGAGCCTGCCCGCAGCGTGCCCTTGGCGAGAATCGCGGCGGGGTCAGGGTCGAACGCACCGGCTTCAGACGCCAGATAGAAGGCGTCCTCCGTCATGCACCACCGTGCGGGGCGAAATCCGTTGCGGTCGAGGCGGGCGCCGACCGTCTTGCCGTCGCTGAACGCGAGCAGGGCAGGTCCGTCCCAGGGCTCCATCGCGCGGCCCCAGAAGCGGTTGTAGTCGGACGTCGCGTCGGCGGCGGGCACCATGATGGCGAGGATGTCGTCGGTGTACGGCAGGCTCGAGCGGTACTTGAGCGCTTCGACCATCTCACCGAGGCTGCCCGAGTCGCTGATGTCGGCGCGCGTGAGCAGCTCGTCCCGACCCAGCCCGCTCGCGCGTTCGCGGCTGTTCGCCCACGAGCGGTTGCCGGCGACGGTGTTGATCTCGCCGTTGTGGGCGATCTGACGAAACGGCTGCGCCTTGTCCCAGGTGGTCCGCGTGTTGGTGGAGAAGCGACGGTGAAAGAGCCCGAACCGAGAGAGGAACCGAGGGTTCGCGAGATCCGGATAGAACTGGTCGAGGTCGACCCCTCGGCACAGTGCCTTGTAGACGACCGTGGTCGTGGACAAAGAGACGAAGAACAGGTCCATCCACGCGTCGACGGCTCGCAGTCGGGTGCGGGTGGTCTGCTTGCCGCGATACAGCTGGGCGTTGAACGAGGCGTCGTTGCGGGCGGACTCGGGGCGCTCCAGGGTGGCCTGAACGATGACGGGGCAATCCTCGCGCGCGCGCGGTCCCAAAACGTCGAGGTTGCGGGGCACGTCGCGATAGCCGAGCACCCGCATGCCCATGAAGCCGAACGTCTCCTCGAAGACCCCGAGCGCGCGCTCGCGGCGGGCGGCGTCGGGCGTGACGAACAGCGTCGCCATCGCCACCGTACCTGGCTCTTGCCCGAGCAGCGCGTAGGGGATGTCGGTCATGATGCCGGCGCCGTCGCTACTGCGCCCGTCGGGGCCGACGGCGCCGCGGTGCTCCACGCACCGAAGTGCGTTCAAGGTTGCGCGGACAGTGGCGTGGGAGGGTTTTCCATCACGAACGGCAACGAATCCGACCCCACACGCTGCGTGCTCCGCCTTCGGCTCCATGGGTCCATGATGACCGTGCACGTACATCGAGTCGACCCGCGATGGGACGCGACCGGCGGCCCGGTCGGTCGGCATGGATCCTGCCCTCTGAGGACAACCCGGAGTGCTTCGGCTCGGTCCATTCCGCGGTGTCGACAACTTTACGACCACACACCACTCGCCTGTAAATCGATTTACAGCGCCAACACTGCACCGCTTTTCCGGAAAGTCATTCGTGGCGCGGCCACCTGGCATGGCCTTGCGCAACCGTCACGGCTTCGCAACCATGCTCGCCCATGCAGGGTTCACCGCCCGTTGATTCGGGCACCACCGCATGGATGTTGACCTCGACCGCTCTGGTGCTGCTGATGGTGCCAGGACTCGCCATGTTCTACGGCGGGCTCGTGCGGACGAAAAACGTGCTGGGCACGATGCTGCACAGCTTTGCCGCGATGGCGCTCATCGGCGTCTTCTGGGTCGTGGCGGGCTACGCGATGGCGTTTGGCCCCAACGTCTTGGGCGGCTGGGTCGGCTGGAACAGCGACCTCATGTTCCTCGAGGCTGCCGACGCGACAATCATGGAAGAGGGCGTACCGGAGTACGTCTTTGCAATGTTCCAAGGCAAGTTCGCGATCATCACGCCGGCGATCATCGCGGGCGCGTTCGCGGAGCGGGTTCGCTTCCGTGGCTACTGCGTGTTCATCTGCCTGTGGGCCGTGCTCGTGTACACGCCGCTGTGTCACTGGGTATGGGCCTCGGACGGCTTCCTCTTCAACCTCGGCGCGGCCGGAGCCATCGACTTCGCCGGTGGAACCGTCGTGCACATCTCGGCCGGCATTGCAGGGCTGGTCGCGGCGCTCTACCTTGGCGCGCGGCGCGGATATCCGGGCACGGCGATGCTCCCCAACAACCTGGTCATGACGCTCATCGGCGCGGGCTTGCTCTGGGTCGGATGGTTCGGCTTCAACGCCGGTAGCGCGATCGCTTCGGATCTCCAGACGGCGCAGGCCCTCACGGCTACGCAGGTCGCGGCCGCGGCGGGCGGGCTCGCGTGGATGCTGCTCGAAGCGGCCCACCACGGACGCGCGACGAGCTTGGGCGTGGCATCGGGCATCCTCGCCGGCCTGGTCGTCATCACGCCGGCGGCGGGCGTGGTGCAGCCCAAGGGCGCCATCGTGCTCGCTGCGCTGGCTTCGGCCATCAGCTACGGCGCCATCTTGGTCAAGAACCGCTTGCGCTACGACGACACGCTGGACGTGTTCGGCATTCACGGTGTTTCGGGCATCGTGGGCGCGGTCTTCCTCACTTTTTTTATCCGGGACTCGTGGATGAGCGAGGCTGCTAGCGCCGCAGGAGGGTCGTGGGGCATGCTCGACCAGCTCTGGGTGCAGCTTGCCGGCGTGGGCATCACGATCGTCTATGCGGGCGTCTTGACCTTCGGCTTGCTCGTGCTCGTCGAGAAGACGGTCGGACTCCGTCTGAGCGAGAAGGACGAGATGGCCGGGATGGACCACAGCGAACACGGTGAGCAGGGCTACGGCATGCTCAACGCGGGATGAACCGGTGAAGCTGATCATCGCCATCATCCAGCCCGACGCGCTCGACGCCGTGCGCGAGGCGCTGCTTCGGGCCGACGTCACGCGCATCACGGTGAGCCGGGCATCGGGCCGTGCCCGCCCCGACGCATCGCCGGAGCTCTTCCGCGGCACGGCCGTCGCACCCGCGCTCCAGGCCCGGGTGCGGCTCGAAATCGCGTGTAATGACGAGTTCGTCGACCCCGCCATCGAAGCGATTCTCTCGGCGGCGCGCCACGGTGACGGAGAAACGGGCGACGGCAAGATCTTCGTCGTTCCGCTCGAACGTTGCATCCGCATCCGAACCGGCGAATCCGGCTCGGACGCGATCTGAGCGCCCGCGTCGTTCGCCCTGGCCGAACGCTGCAGCCGACGCTTCGTCGCGGTGGCAAGCGGCGGGTCCGCGTACTCTAAGGGGGATGCGGGCCTACCAAGTCACCGAACCGGGGGGCGCCGACGCCCTGGTCCTGCGCACTCTACCCGATCCGACGCCCGAGCCGGGGTGGGTCACCATTCGGGTCCGTGCGTTCGGCCTCAACCGATCCGAGCTGTACACGCGCCGAGGGGAGTCCGGGGACGCGGTCTCCTTTCCGCGCGTGCTCGGGATCGAGTGCGTCGGCGAGGTGCTCGAGGCCCCCGGAGCAGACCTCGAGCCGGGTCAGCGTGTGGTGGCGGCGATGGGGAAGATGGGGCGGGCCTACGACGGCGGCTATGCCGAGCAGACCAAGGTCCCGCGTTCGCAGGTGATGCCGGTTCAGACCGACCTCTCGTGGACCGATCTGGGCGCGCTACCGGAGACGTACTTCACCGCGTGGACCTCCTTGGTGGATGAACTGAAGCTGCAGCCCGGCCAGACCCTGTTCATCCGGGGCGGGAGCTCTTCGGTGGGCATGGCGGCCGCGCGGATCGCCAAGCACCTGGGCTGCACGGTGCTCGCGACCACGCGGCAAGACCACAAGGCGAATGCGCTGCGGTCCGCGGGGGTCGATCACGTCGTGATGGACCGAGGAGAACCGCTGGCCGAGATGGTTCGCGATCTCAGCGGTGGCGGCGTACATGGCGCGCTCGAGCTCGTCGGGCGCCCGTCGACGGTGGGGGATACGGCAGCCTCGATTCGCGCTGGAGGCCATCTTTGCCACACCGGGCTGCTCGGCGACTCTTGGGGAGAGGCGATGCCCGCCATGCCGACGGATGTGACGTACTCGTTCGGCAACACCGAGCTGGTCGAGGCGACACGATGGACGCCGATCATGCAGACCATCTGCGACCGCGTGGCCTCCGGCGACTATGCACCCAACATTTTCGAGGTCTTCGACTTCGAGGCGCTCCCCGACGCGCATCGCTGCATGGAGGAGAACCGCGCTGTGGGCAAGCTCGTGGTCCGGGCGTGACTCACGATGGGTCGAAGCTGAGGCTTGCCACGTCGTCGAAGGCGGCGAGCAGCCCCCATCCACCTCGCATGTCGACGTTCTCGGTCACCGCGATGCACAGCTCGTTCGGGCCGGCGCGGGTTTGAAGCCACACCGCGTCCCACAGCCCTACGACTCCTTGAAAGGTGATGTCGCGGCTGTGCCACGTGTCGTCTCCCTCGAATACGGGGGTTCCGTTCCACCACAGGCGCGCCGCTTCGCTGAACCCGAATCGAAGTCGGTACCGGGCGGGCTCGGTCGCGGTGATGGTGGTACATGCCAGCGCGGTGTCGTGCTCGGCGTCGACGGGATGCGCGCGCGCGAGGTTCAGCAAGCCGGTGTTCTCGCTCTGTAGCGTCGACCAGGCGCCATCGGGCTCGGGTCGGGTGCCGCCGGCGGGCATGTTCGAGGCTGCAAACGTCTGCGACACGCGCCAGGCGGGAACCCGGCCCGCGAGGGGGGGGTCGTCAGGCGTTCCTCGCAGCGGGGGCGCATTTTGAGGCGTGAAGCGGACGTTCGAGAACCACACCCCCGAGGTGCTCATCGACGCGGGGATCGGCTCGACATACAGCGCGACGCGACCGGACGCGTCGGCACGTCGTTGCGTCACGGTGAACAGCGGTGTCTCAAGGTCGCGCACGTACAGCTCCGCCTGCCCGTCGCTGACCACCACGCGGACCGGCATCCAGCGTCGTTCGTCGAAGCGAACGGGCTGATTGTAGCCGGGACCGTGGTAGAGCTGCCACGCGTTGACGTGGTTGAACACGGGTGTGTACTGCGTGGCTTCGCGACTGCCCGAGAGAAACGGACGTAGGTAGATCTTCTCGAAGTTGTCCTCGTCGCGCACGTGCCACGCCACACCCGCGAACGACACGCCCGGCTCGGCCGCCATGTCGAAGTCCAGCACGCCGTCGGCCAACTCGAGGTCCTTCGCGAACGCGAATCCACCGCGCAGCCGCAGCGCTGGGCGACCGAGATGTTCGCCAAACGTCGCTTCGCTCGCTGAGAAGTCCCAGGCCTCCGGCGTCATCGGCCGCGCCTCGGGGTGGAGTGGGGTGGGCTTGGGTGTGGACGCAGGCGCTCGTGGTGAGGCGGGTTTGCACGCCCCGAGCAGGGCGGCACACAGCAGAAGGCGACGAGTCACGCCTCGAGCGTACGGAGCGCGGTGTGAGCGCGCGACCGACGGCTTCGTTCGGTCGGGCCGACCGCTACGGCGCGATGGGCCACACGACTTCGGTCTTCCACGCCGAGGGATCGGGCACCTCGCCGGGGTCGGTGAGGTAGACCTCCCACGGTGCACCGCCGGGCTGCAGTCCCTGCGCGTCGAGCCAGCGCTCGACTTCTGCGTGGGCGTCTGAGAGACCGTCGTAGGGCCCGGTGTGCACGGTCGTCGCGACGGGTCCCCCAGGCAGCGTCGCAAGCTCGATGTCGCCTTCGCCCGTTGCACCCGCGGCGACGGGCATGCCCGCTTCGATGGTGATCATCGCGGGCCCGAACTGCAGATAGCGGGTGAACGGCGGGCCGACCAGGGTGTAGCCGGACTCCGTTGCGTAGCGAAACACGCTCGGCAGCATCTGGGCGAGGGCATCAGCGACCTTGGCGATTTCGCATCGCGTGCGGCGGACGAGCACGGTTTGGTCGGGGCGGGTGGACTGGGTGATGTCGTGGGTCATGGTCGTGGGTTCGGTCGGAGTGATCAGGGGGCGGAACAGGCCCACGCAGGGGCCGAGCTGGCGGATCAGCGCCGCATGTTGCTCGGCGCCGGCGGGAACGGCGAGGCCACGCATCCGATAGGTGCGCGGCGTGTGCCCAAAGTGACTCTTGAACGCCCGCGTGAAGCCTTCGTGGCTGTCGAAGCCCACGTCGAAGGCAATGCGTACGATCGACTGCGTGGTGGTGAGTAGCAGGATCGCCGCACTCTCCAAGCGCAGCCTGGTGTCGAACCGCTTGGGGCTTTCGCCGACCAGCCGCGCGAATGCCCGCTGAAAGTGCGTGGGAGAGCGCCGTGCGGCTTCGGCCAGCTCGCTCAGCGCGTGCACGCGCGTCCGGTCTCTGCTGATTTCCGCCAGCAGCGGCAGCACGTCGACGAGCTTCATCACCACGCTGTGACGATATCAACGCCGGTCGGGATGTCTTGACCGATCTTGCGACCCGCGTCATCGCTCATGGCGCGGGCTGGGCCTCGAGGGCGGCCCGGAGCGTGGGGAGTAATGCGTCCCCTCGCAGTGCATCCCCGGACGCGATGATGCGGCCCTCGGCGTCGAGCAGGAGGCTGCCGAGTCCCAGCAGGCCGAAGCCTTCGAGAAGAGCGTCGTGGTCGACCCTTCCTACGTGTGCATGTAACCACGGCATGGTCCACGCGGTGCGACGGAAGTTTCGAACGTCGTCGGTCCGCTCATCGAGGCTGATCGAGACGAAATGCACGCGCGGGTCCGACACGGGCTCGAGTCGCCGGGGATCGTCGACGTCGAGGCCGTGCACGCGGGCGTACGCGTCGTGCAGGACCGGCATGTGTTCGACGCATCCACGGCACCACGTTGCCCAGAAGTCGACGAGAACCACGGGCCCAGGCAGTGCCCGGGTACGAATGACGGGGTCGTCGCGATCGAGTCCTTCGAAGGAGTGAGCGGGGACGATGTTGCCTGGCCGGGCGCGACGGTCTGGGCTGAACGTGCTGAGGGTCAGCGCGCCCATGAGCGTGGACCCGAGCCTCTCGAGCCTCTCGAGCTTCTCGAGGCGCTCGTGAACTTCGACCGCGAGACCGGCCTTCTGCAGCGCGCTCATGCTGCCGTGCAGGGCGCCGGCTTTGGCGCCGGGTTCAGGATTGCCGCTCGCGACCGCATCGAACCATGCGAGCACGGTGGCTCGCTGCGATTCGTCGCCCCGCAGGTAGGCGAGGTACGCCGGATCGAAGAAACGCGGAATCGTGGCGACCAGGGGATCGTGAGGCGGTGGCAGGCGACTGAGAACCACGGCAACAGGCGCCGGCGCCTCCTTGCTCGTGAAGGCCGCAAGAACCGCGTAGCCGGCGAGCGCGCCAAGTCTGGCGTCGAGCGACGCGTCTGCCGATGCCAACGCATCGGCACGCAGCGCAGAGAATGCGGCGATGTCCTCTGCGTTCATCGGTCTCGGGTGCCCATCGAGCGTTGGTCGGGATGCGTTGAAGTCCCGGACCGTTTCGAAGACGCCCACGGAGAATTGGTAGAGAGAACGCGCTGCATCCGTTGTCCCGGTCCACGGCGTGTCCCAGCTCGCATCGAGGTCTCGCGGCAGCGTCACGTGCTCGGTCACCTCGAGCGCACGCCACTTCGGGTGGTCCGGGCGTCTCAACGTGGCCATGTAAACGCCCGGCTCCAGCTCCACGTCGATCGGCGCGTTCTTCAGCGCGACGGTCAACACAGGCTCCCGCACGCCGAACCGAGTCACGACGAGTTCCCCAGCCAGCGGCTCGGGCTGACCTCGTTCCGCCGCAGGGACAGGCAGCGGTACCGCTGGACGACCGCAGCTGAACAGAAGGAAGAGGAGAGGGGCCAAGTACCGCGCCACGCCGCGGTCCACGGAGGCGGACACGCGTTGTTCCCGTCTGTCACGCGGAGCCAAAAAGTATGCAACTGCATGCCGAGGTGTTCGTCGTCACTACACGATGCAAACCTTGGGGAGGAAGACGACCGTGTGCGGGCTGGGGCTCGCGCTGGCCTTCGGCGTGGTGGTGGGATGTGACGATGCGTCGAGCGAACCGACGCCGGCCGGCTCCAGCGGTGCTGGTGATGACGACGGTGGCACCAGCGTTGACGACGGGACAACGGCGGCCGCCGACAGTGGCGTCGATGCGGAGGGCGATGGAACGCGCACGGACGGCGGCGATACGACGCCGGATCCCGAAACCGGCGCCGACGAAACCGGCGGTTGCGGTGGCTGCCTGGACGACGCGGGAGCGTGTCAGCCAGGCACGGTCGACGACGCATGCGGCGTTCTCGGAGACGCGTGCGCTGCGTGCGATGACGGCGCGGTGTGTGCCGAGGGCGAATGCCTGGTGCCGCCCGCGTGTGGGCCGGACAACTGCGACGGGTGCTGCGACGGCGACGAGTGTCTCGATGGCGCGAGCGAAGCCGCGTGCGGACAGGGCGGAGGTCAGTGCAGCACGTGTCCCGAAGGGAGCGCATGCGATGCCGGAGCGTGCGAGGTCCCCTGCGAGCTGTCGTGTGACGGTTGCTGTACCGAGGATGGCGTCTGTGTGGGTGCCGATGAGCAGTCGGCCGGCGCGTGTGGACTCGGTGCAAGTGCGTGCGCCGACTGTGGCGCCGATTCGACGTGCAGCGACGGCGCCTGCGTTTCGGCGGCCTGTGCGGAGAGCTGCGACGGGTGCTGCGACGGCGATACGTGCCTCGATGGCACCCAGGACGACGCGTGCGGCACGGACGGTGGCTCATGCTCGCCGTGTGGCACCAACCTTTTCTGCGGCTCCACGGGCTGCTTGGCGGAGCTGGACGCGGAGTGGGACGTGATTGCGTACCAGGCCGTGATCGCACCGACGGATCCCGACGGCGACACCTGGGATTCGTTCAACGGGTTGCCCGATCCGTACGCCGTGATGGCGGTGCCTGGACAGTCTGGCGAGACCTCGGTCATCGACGACGAGCTCTTTCCGGAGTGGGACGAAGTGGTGCTCGCCAACGTCACCACGACCCAGCTCCAAGCGGGTCTCGAGCTGGGCGTGCGCGACTCCGATTTTGGATTCGACACCACACTCGGCGGCAGCACGGCGGTCATCGAGATCACCGACGCCGACTTCAACGAAGTACTGCCGATCACCGCGTCGCTCAACGACGTGGAGGTCTACACGATCTTCATCGGCATCGTGCCCGCCGCCGGCTGACGCCGAACAGCACGATGAACGAGAGGCCGCCCAACAGCGTGTCGAACCCATTGCGGCCCTGCACGCTGCACCCCGCGGTTTCGCGGCTGCCGCCCGAGCTCAGTGGCTCGTCGTCGCCGATGTCGTCGAAGGGACAGTCTCCGTCTTCACAGTCGGCGACGGTCGCGGGGCGCACCCGCAGCGCGTCAGCCTGCAGGATTTGGCCCGAGACGCCGATCGCGTCGGTCATGCGCACCTGCTGATCGGTGGCGTCGGGATCGAGACGGACGATACCGAGATCGATCCACCCGCCCACGGTCTGGTCGACGTCGACCGTCTGCGAGGCGTCGGCCGAGATCAGTTCATACTGAGCGTCGGTGCCCGAGGTGAACTCCGGATCGATGTGCACCTGGATGCGGTACTCGCCCGCGACGGTGGGGTTGAGCTTCCAAACCGCGACGTTGTGCTCGGTCGTTCGGGTGGACTTGGTCCAGCGCAGGCTTCCGTTGATCCCGGCGCCCTCGGCGCGCCAGAACTGCGTGGGGCCGAGCAGGCGCAGGCAGTCGCCCCCGTTGTCGAGAATCGTGTCGCCGTTGGGGTCGAGCGGCGTGCAGGTCGCTGGCATCTCGTCGAGATCGATGTCCACGTCGGTGACGCAGTCACCCTCGACCTGGACGAACTCGACGTCTTCGCCGTAGTAGTAGCGAAGAATGTCGAGGGTCCCGTACCCGAAGTTTTCCCAGAGGCACTGCGCGCCCCACTGCGACAGCGCCCCGCGGTTCTGCCCGTAGTCGGTGGCCGTGGTGCTGTGGCGGAAGCCCAAGCGGGTCTGCTCGATGTCGGTCCCGCTGCGGCCTTCGTTGTAGGTCACCCAGCGCTCCGTGTTCGACACGCCAGCCGAGTTGCCCACGCAGTTCGAGTTCGGCGTCGGATCTCCCGCGACGTAGAAGCCGATCGTGAGGTTGTCATTGTAGCGCATGACGACGCCGCTGGTGTTCTCCACGGCTTGGCGATGCAGCTCGCTTGGCGTGCGGCCGCAGCTGAAGACTTGGCAGCCCTGACCGTTGCAAATCTCGCCGGAGGTCTCGGCGAAGTAGTACGCATACGAGCGCGCGGCGATGGCCTGTGCCTCGAGCATCTCGAGCGTCGCGTTGCCCGGTGCTTCGCACGCGATCACGTTCGGCAGGTAGTCGCTTTCCATCGCCTGCGTGCCGTGGTTGCGCACGCGAATCGAGCACGCCGCGTCCTCGGGCACGGGGATGGCCGCGGGGTCCGAAGCGTCGGTCAGGCTCGTGCGGCGCAGCTCGACGTCGGCGGGGGGCAACGGCGCGTCATCGCAGGCGGTCAAGCACGCGGTGAGAGCGAGTATTCCGACGAGTCCACGAGCTGCGAGCGCCATCGCAAGACAAGTGCGACAAGGTGGGATGAAGGTTCCCGCCTGTGCGACGACGTCGAGTCAGCCCTCGGGCGGCACGAAGTTCGAACAGGCTTCGTCGATGAGGCCGACCGCTTGCTCGAACGTGGGGCCGAAGTCGTCACAGATGCCGCCCACGAATCCGGTGGGGCCGAAGAAGTTCGTGAACTCGACCAGACGCTGGCCGTCTTCGACGAGCTCGGCGGGCGGGCAGGGGCCCCCTTGGTAGTTCACCAGCGTGACGACGGCTGCATTCTCGCGGGCAGTCTTTACGTTGATGACGTTGTCGTACCACTCTTGCGGCGTGCCCATCGAGGTCAGCAGTTCGGGGTCGCCGGGGCCGTCCCATTCGTCGGTGATGATCACCGCCACGAGCAAGGCGTCGTTGCGGATGAAGCCTTCGTTGCACTGTCCGGCGCCCGCGAGATTGCCCCCAATCGCGGCTCGCAGCGCATCCATCGGAGCCTCGGCGCCGAAGCCTCCCACACCCATGCGAGCGGCGCAGGCGAACGTCTCGGCCAGGTCGTCCTGTTCGGTCATGTAGTTGTGGCCTTCGGCGAACGGACCGCAGACCTGATTCGATGACGCGTCGCCCCCGGTTTGCGTCACGAGGCCACCCATGAGTCTGCACTCCGGGCTGTTCCATCCGTAGGCATCGGTTGCAACGACTCCCACGTGATAGTCGTCGACTTCGTCGAGCGTGGATTCAATGCCGTCGATCAACGCGGGGAAGTTGGCGACGAGGTTGGCCTGGTCGTCTTCCATCGACAGCGAGTTGTCGACGACGAAGACGAAGTCGATCTTCGAGTAGCCCTTCTCGGGTGGGGGCGCGTCGCCACCGGTGTTGGAGGGCGGCGCGCCAACGTCGAACACGCCGTCGTTTCCACCGCCACCCATGCCGTCGCCGACGCCATCGTCTTCGCTTTCGTCGTCGTCCTCCTCTGCGCCGGAGGCTGCCGTGGTGCCTCCGTCATCGATGCCGCCGGCGGTGACTGGAATCGCCCCGCTTTGGTCGTCACGCTCGACGTCACCGCAGCCCGTCAGGAGTGCCATGGACGCAATGACTCGGGTTCCCCACCTCATGACGGGTTCTGTGCGATCAGCGCCCGAGAAGGTTCCCAGGCAGCACTAGAGGCCGGATCTCTCTCGGAGGGCGTTCAGTTCGGCCAGCGTTTCGAGGGACGGGCCGCCCAGGCTGCGCAGCGTGACCGTCGCTTCGTCCGCGAGCCTGCGAGCCCGGGCGCGGCTGCCGTTGGACGCCAGGAGGGCCTCCACGAGCGCGACCTGAGCATCGACGACCATCTGCGGCTGTCCCTTTGCGAGCCTCAGGGCGCGTTCGAGGGGGGGAAGCGCATCGGATGGGCGCCCTGCTGCGATGTAGACCCGACCGAGGCCCGTCAAGGGATACGTCAGCTCGACAGCCTCCGGATCGCCGGCGCCTTCGACCAGCCTCAAGGAAGCGTCGTATGAGCGCTCGGCGGCTTCGAAGTCCTCGAGCGCCTCGGCGGCGAGGCCGAGGTTGTGGTGGGGCATCGCCGCGAACGGGTCTTTGGGACCGAAGGCCGTTTCGATCAACCGCAACTGCGTCCGCGACACGGCCATCGCGTCGGCGGGACGGTCGAGAAACAACAGCGCCTCGCACTGGACGCCGAGCGGGATGATGCGCTCGACTGAGTCGAGTCCGAGCGCGGCCACCAGGATGTTGTCGACCTCTTCGGTCAGCGTCAGGGCACGGGCATAGGCTCCCTGTCGACTTCGCACGCGGGCGAGGTTCGAGAGCGTTTCGGCGAGCCGCGGGTGTCCGGCGGGTAGCGCCGCGCGGGCGAGGTCCACCGCGGCTTCGGCCCGTTGGGCGCTCTCCTCGATGTTGCCGCGCGCGAGCGCGACTTCGGAGAGTCCGGCCAGCGTGTGGAGCCGAACGGTGTCGGATGCGAGGTCGGGGTCGGCGGTCGCAATGGCGTTGGCGCGAACGAACGCAGCTTCGGCTGCATCCAGGTCACCGCGGTCGTACGCCGCGTGTCCCAGCAGCGTGAGCGGATTGCACAACCGGCCGTGGTCGGGGCCGAATGCCGCTTCGTACACTTCGAGGACCCCGGTTGCGAGTAGGGTGCACCGGGCTTCGTCTTCTCGTTGGCACGCCTGGCTGGCCTGCGCGAGGCGTAGCTCCGCGGCGACGGGGTGGTCGGCCCCGAGAGAGGCTTCGGCGATTCGAGAGGCCCGTGCGAAGATGGGTGCGGCGTCCTCTGCATCGCCGCGATCGTCGAGCGCGTTCGCGAGCACCCGCAGGGCGTCGACGAGTCGCAGACCCTCGGGGCCTACAGCGGCTTCCATCTGCTCCACAGCGGTGCGTCCGGACGCCACTGCGGCATCGAAGTTGCCGGCGAGCTGCTGCACGCCACTGGTCGACAGCGCGAGCTCGGCCTTGGTGGTGGGTGGGTCGCGCGGGTCGGCCGCGGCTTCGGCGAGGTCGATCCACCGCGCACCTGCGTCGTGGTCGTCGCTCGAAGCCAGCGCAACCGCCAGCCGTCGAGCGGCCCTGAGCGCGTCGGTCCGCTGCGCAGAACGAGCAGCCGTGCCGTACGCGGCCAACAGCGCGCGCGTCTCCGCCGGCGTGTCGTCGAGCACCGAGGCCACGGACGCACGGGCGAAGCGGAAGCGCTGCTGAAGCGGCGCATAGCCGGTGGCGTCGATGGCCCCGGCGATGTCGTCCAGACGGGCCTTCGCTGCGCGGGCGGGGCCCGTCCGGCGCAGCGCGTCGGCCTGGGCCACCGCATCGTCGAGGGCGTCGATCGCCTCTCGTTGCGCCGGCGGGGGCGCAGCGTCAGCGGCACGCAGTTGCTCGAGATCTTCGCACGCTTCGAGCGAGGGTAGGTTTGCCGCCGCAAGGGGGGCGGTCGCGAGTGTGTTGGCATCGCCGACCCGAAGCACCTCGACGAACGCGGCAAGGGCTCGCTTGCGGTTGTCCAGGCAGCGCATGGCCGCATCGAGCATGGCTTCGGAGCGTTCCCCCCGAATGCTCGTCGCTCGACATGCTTCGGTATGTGCGGTTGCCCATGCATCCGCGTAGGTCTCGAGGGCGCCGTGCACACTCCGCCACGATGAGGTGGCAAACGGTACGCCGCGGCCCAGGACGGTCGTCTCGAGGGCTGCGGCCGTCCGTGCATTCCAGACGTCGGCGAGCGCCTCGGCAGCCCCTGTACAGGGATCGGATGCGCCCGCATCGCTCGCGGTCCAGCCCAGACCAACGGCGATTGCCACGACGAGCGTGCTCGCGACGGCTCGCCTCTGTCGAGCGCGCTGCCCGAGCCCGCGCTCGAGCGCGTCGGCCATCTCGGCCAGCGAGGCGTGACGATGCAGCGGGTCGGTGTAGAGCGCCTTGGCTACGACGTCGCGCAACCACTCGGGGACCGAAACCGCAGGACGCGGACGCCGGGCGGGAATCGGTGGGTGCGTGTGCTCGAGGTGCCGGCCCTTGGGGCGAGCGTCGAAGAGCGCCTCGTACAGGGTGATGCCCAGCGCGAAGGCATCGGTTTGGGGGCTTGGCGAGGCACCG
Organism: uncultured Nannocystaceae bacterium; assembly: GCA_964432695.1. GTDB lineage: Bacteria > Myxococcota_A > Polyangia > Nannocystales > Nannocystaceae > CAJXVA01. The sequence continues at coordinate 3,582 of CAYSPB010000081.1, read as the reverse complement.
TCGAACAGCTCCGGCGCCATGTAGGGCGGTGTCCCGCCGAGCGCGGTTTCAGTGCCCTCGCTGCCTTCGGGCGTCATCATCGTGGTGCCCACGCCCGAGAACACCAGGCCGAAGTCCGAGACGCGTGCCTGGCCGTCGGCGCCGATGAGAATGTTCGAGGGCTTCACATCGCGGTGCACGAAGCCCACGGCGTGTGCGGCATGCAGTCCGCGGGCGGCGAGCACGACTTGGCGCACGATCTCCTCGGTGCTCCGGGGCTGCGCCTGCAGCCAGTCGCGGAGAGTGCCCCGCTCCGCATACTCCATCGCGATGAAAACCCGCCCTTCATGCTCGCCCAGTCCGTATACGGTCAGCAGCGCGGGGTGATCGAGGGCTGCCATGGCCTGCGCTTCTCTGCGCAGCCGCGCCGTGGCGTCCTCGGCTGTTTGGTCGCGCAGGAGCTTCAGCGCAACGTCTCGCTTTAGCGCCGTGTCGTGGCCGAGGTAAACGTCGCCGAACGCCCCCCGACCGAGTCGCTGGGTGACCGCGTACGCGCCGAGCCGGTCGGGTGCCGGCGCTTCACCGGAGACCGCTTGCACCGTCGCAGCGAGCGCAACCCGGCCCGACAGCCCCAGACCGGAGTCGGGACGTCGCGGGGCGGGGTCGGATGCGGGTTCGTCCTCCACGAAGGCCTCGATGGTATCGCTGCGTGGGCGGGGGTCCAGCCGATTAGGGCGCGAGGTAGGTGAGCGCCAGGCCGAGGTCTGATGCGATCAGGGTGACCCCGTCGCTGCTGGAGTCCCCATCGGTCTCGGAGATGAACCAGAGCATTCGGAACTGCACCCGTTGCTCGTAGGTTGCGTCGTCGTCGAGCACCGCTTGGGCGATGTCGGTGACGTCGCGGTCGACCTCATCTTCGGCAGCGGTGCCGAACAGGCCGGCAGCGGAGCCAATCCCGGGGACGTCGAAGAGGGCGTCGTCGAAGGTGTCGTACTGAACGTGCTGGTACAAGACCGCACCGAGGTCGATGAAGGGGTTGCCGATCTGCTGCGACCATCGGGCGTGAAGCGTGGCCTGCTCGACCTCGACGGCGCCATCGGCCAGGGAGGAGACGTCGAAGGTCACGAAGCCTCGCGCGACGTCGTTGTTGGCGTTGTCGCCGAGCAGGTACGAGCCGCCGAGAAGGGTCGCACCGGCGAGGTCGCGCACGCGGCCGGAGAGGTTGGGGTCGTCCTCGAAGCTCTGCGACAGTCGACGCAGGGTGGAGAAGCTGACGTCGGTATCGTCGGGCAGGCCCTCGCCCAGCTCGGACTCGGCGGCGGTCGAGATCGTGAAGGTGTACGTCAGCGCGTCGGTGGTGGCCGGGCTCGTCCCCTCGGCGTAGTCCAGCGGCGTATTGGGGGTGATCGTCATCGTGTCGCCAGCGGCGTTCCAGTCGAACGTAACCGCGGCCGCAGGAAGGTCCGCGGACTGATACGCAGCCTGGGTTGCAGCTTGGTCCATCGGCTCGCTGAACTGGACCGTGATCGTCGCGTCAGCGTGGACTCCGAGCGCACCATCGGCTGGGCTGATGTCGAGGATGCTGGGCGCGTCGACGGACGCGCCGGTGGTCTCGTCCCCACCGGTCGACTCGTCGTCGCCCGTCGAGGAGCCCATGGGGTCGTCGTCACCCGTGGTGGTGCCAGGGTCGTCGGTGTCGTCGGGGTCGGCCGGGTCGTCGTCGGTGGGACCCGGTTCGTCAGGATCGGGGGCGCCGCTGGTGGCTCCGTCATCGGGTGCGTCGCCGGTGGGTGCATCCGCGCTCGTCGTCGCTTCGGGGTTCTCCTCGTCGTCGCCGTCAACCGTCGTGTCCGGTGGCGCAAAGCAGCCGGAGGCCAGTCCAGCGAGCGCGCAGAGGGTGAGGGCGCGCAGCGGGTACGAAGCAGAAGCGAAGAGGTCCGTCTTGATGGGCATGCTCGGGTCGTGACGAGGACCCGACAGCGGTTCACGAAAAAATACGCTTGGCCGAAAACGGTCGCTCAGGCCGCGTCTGGCTCGAGATCTCGTGCCCAACCGGGCATCTGAATCGGTCTGCTGAGGTCGACCTTCGATGCGCGACACCGCTCGGCGAGTCGCCGACGCGCGTGATGGAGGCGCGACTTCACGGTCCCCCGCGGCACCCCGACCACCTCGGAGATGTCCTGGGTTCCCAGACCTTCCCAGTAGTACAGCTCCAGCACCATCTGCGACTCGGCCGGGATTTCGCGCAGGGCGGCCAAGAAGGCCCGCTGCCACTCGAACTCGGAGACGATCTGCGATGGGCTCGGGTCGACGTCGGCGACCGCGCTGTCCACCGGGTCGAACGCCTGCGTGCCCGCCTTGCGGCGGTAGTGCTCGAACAGGACGTGTCGCGCGACGGAGAACAGAAAGGTGCGGAACGAGCTTCGACGCTCGAACCGGTCCCGCATCACGACGCAGCGAAGGAACGTGGTCTGGGTGAGGTCTTCGGCGTCGTCCCAGGCCTTGTTGCGAAAGAAGCGATGCACTGCAGCGAAGTGCGTCCGAACGAGGGCGTCGCCGGCCCGGCGATCGCCGTCACACCACGCATCGAGCAGCGCAAAGTCCTCGGCCATCGGACTGGACCGTACCACCTCCACCGAGGTGGGCGAGTCCACCGGGCACGCTGGGGTCAGCCCGCGGGATCGAACCCCGTGTCGCATCCGAAGCGCACATCCAGCGCGGCGGCGTCGTCGGCCTGTACGCTCGTGCATGCATCGGGACACAGGTTGACGATACCCTCGGTGATGAAGAACGCCGTTGGCGTGCAGTCGTCCGGTCCGACGACCTGCGTGAAGGAAACCGGTGCCCCGCCCGAGGAGGGGATGTAGTCGAGTTCGACCGTCTCCGGGTCGATTTCCTCGCCCTCGGGAGGCTCGGGAATGGGGAACTCGCAGGCGACGGGCGTGGTCTCGAGGACGCTCTGCGCCACCTGTTCGAAGATCACCGCGAAGTCCTCGGTCTGCGAGAGCGGGAACCGGAAGCCGCCTGAGATTCGAGACAGGTGCTGAAGCGCGAGGCCTTCGCCTTGGAGCTCGTCGTCGGGAAGCCACGGCGCCGACGGGGGTCGGTTGGGGGCCATCGTCGTGATCGTGTGAAAGATGTACTCGCGCGACTGCAGCGTGCCGAAGGAGGCGTCGGGCTGTCCAAGCACCGCCACGTCGAATGCATCGCCGACACCGGTGTCCTCGAGGTTCTCCGCGGTGCCGTCAGTGATCGCGAGGATCACTTTCCACGACCCGGGGCGAAGCAGGTCGCGGTAGCCGGCCGGGGCGAGCCCGTGCACGTCCGGCTCATCCAGCCACGTGATGATGTTGTCGAGTAGAATCGTCGAGCCCGTAGCCGCGTCGTAGTGCTGGTACCGCTCGGTGACGGCGGGCACCGGCGGAGCGTTGCCACACGGTGCGCCGGCGAGGGGGCTGTCGATGCACAGTGTCGGGTAGTCGCCCAGCACCATGACGCGGTAGTCGAGGCCGCTGGCGTCGAGGATGGTGGCGAAGTTGGCATTGATGCTTGCTTCGACCCCGGCGATTGCTGCGTCAATCGATGGTGACGTGTCGACGATCG
>CAYSPB010000080.1:0-21823 GCA_964432695.1 uncultured Nannocystaceae bacterium | reverse complement strand
AAGCGCTTGCCGAGCTGCGGCGTCACACGAGCGCCACGGCCGCGCGCCCGCCCGCGCCCACGCGGTCGGCGGTGGCGAGGAAGCGGGCTCCCACTCCTCGGACGCCGGTCCCGCCAGCAACGCTGCGAGCGCCATCGTGAACGCACCGGTCACCTGGAGAGGATAGCGGGCCGAAGTCGACGGATCTGCCGAAAACTTGACCGGTTCGCCCGGTTCGACGCACTCCGGAAGCCATGGACCTCGCACCGACCGCTGCGACCGCGTTCCGCCTGCTCCAGCGGGGGGCCAGTAGCACGAGCCGCGCTCTGGGCTGGCTCGGACACGCGGCGCTGCGGCATCGGACGGTCCTGGTGGCGCTGCTCGTCCGCGTCGCGTGGTTCGCCTCGCTGTGGATTGCCGTGCAAGGCGCCATGTCTCTATTCGACGTTCGCGTGGCCGTGGACGTCGACGCGACCCTCACGCGGTTTGCGGCGGGGTTGGGCCAATGCTGGCTCGTCGTGGTGCTCGCGCCCGAGCGGCGGCTGCGATGGGCGGCAGTGGCTCTGGGAACGATCCACGGGGGCCTCGGCCTACTTCTGTGGACCGTGACCGGCGGCACCTTCCCCTCCTGACCGACGATGCGGCCCCTTCCCTGCGGGGTTGGAGGCCGCGCAGGGATCGGGCAAGCTGAGCGTGTGATGCGTTGGCGCAGCAGCCTGGGCTCGATGTCCATGCTCCTGTGGGCGTGCAGCCCGCCTCCCTCGGACACGCCGTCCGGCGAAACCGATGCGGCCAGCCAGGAGCCCGTCGAGGCGCCCGCGTTTTTGAACCCGGCGAGCGGCGAGCTCAGCATCACGCTCGATCGCACGGACGACCTCGTGCTCGAGGTCGCCGACGTGCAGAGTGGTCTGACGCGGGTGTTCCTCGATGAGCAGAGCCTCGGCGGTGCCACCGAGCCGAACCAGGTCGTTCAGCTCACCACCGATGTGTTCACGCTGCGCCTCAGCGGCGCACTCGTTCCCGGCGACCACATGCTGCAGCTTCAGACGCTCGCCGGCGGCGAAGCGCTGGTCAGCGAAGACGTGCTGATCGACATCCTGCCCGTCGAGGTCCCCGCGTTCGCGGCCTCGCGCGAGGACGCCGTCCTCTTCGAAGCCGATGCGATCGACGCCCACGGCCACGGACGCGACGGGATGCTCTTCGGCATCGACCTTTCGACGGACCCGGTCGAGCTGATGCTCGCCCCCGCCGATGGCACAGGCTGGGACCTCGACGCACTCGATGCGATCGAACTCCCGGGGTTCCATCGAACCGACGAGCCACGATTCACCGTCACCGCGATGGGACGTGACGGCGACCCCGACACTCCCGATGACAACCGCGTCCGGGTGGCCTGGCGTGCCGGGCTCGAAGGCGACACGGTCACCGCCGTCGACGCCGCATGGCCGGTCGTCAGCATCAGCACCCAAACCGCGATCACGATCGAGCCGTGGCGCGACCAGACCGAGTACGCGCTGCTCGGTCGTCCGCTTCTGTTCGGCGAGACGCTCGTGGTCGAAGCGCTGCTCGCCACCGACGTCGAGGCGCCCCGCCCTGGCGACCGCACGCTTCTCACCAGCCGCCTCGACGGAGCGCCGGGCAAGTTCGGGCCGCCGCAGCGCAGTGCAGCTGTTTCAGGCCGCGACATCGACGGCATCGCACCGGTTCGCGACCTGCTCACCCACCGCATCGGCGGTACGCCGGGGTTCAGCGCCCGCGTCTCGGGCCTGCGGACCGTCGCCTTCGAACTCGACCGCACCACCGGAGCGATCACCGAGCGGGCCACCCTTGCCAACGATCGCTTCAGCATCCTCACCGACGCAACGGGACCGATTCAGACCGTCGTCGGTGCCTTCTCGACCCGGCAGGCGTTCATTCCATTGGGAGGTTCGAGCCCGCGCGTGTTCCTCCAGCACTTTGAAGACGATGCCAACGGTCGTTCCGAAAGCGCCGGCCCCGAGCCGGCCTTGCTCGAGTCGCTGACCGACATCAGCGCGCCCGTCACCAGCACGCTGATTGCAGGCCTGCCCGTCTATCTCATTCCGCAGGGTGTCGACGATCCCGTTGTCGCAATCGTCAGCGGCGGGCCGACACCGGCAATCCGCCGCCTCGATGGCCTGGCATGCGACGAAATCGCCGTGCCCGTGACCGACGAGAGCGCCGGGGCGCGAGCGCTGGACGTGGCGTGTCGTCGTGGACGCGAGGTCACCCGGGGCCGCATCGAGGTGCTCGAGGCCGAATGAAGCGCGGTGTACTCCTCGCAACCGCATGCCTTGCGCTGACGGCGGTCGTTGCCGGCGCGTGGTGGGTGACGCGAACCGAGCCCATTCCGGAGACGCTCGACGCGATCGAAGACGACCCGACCACCCTCGTCATTCCGGGGCTTCCGGGCCAGTCAGCACTCGACCTCGGCGCGCTGAAGGGGAAGACCGTGGTCTTGATCGGCAGCGGGACATGGTCGGCCAAGTCGGCCGAGGGCGAGCTCGTCAACCGAGCCTTGTCCCGCTGGGAGCTTCCGGCGAGCACGGCTGGCTACGTCGTCGCCGACGCAGCAGGCCTGGGCCTGTTCCGCGACGACATCGAGTCGACGATGACCAGCTTCGCCAGCGAGATTCGCTTCCCGCTGTACGTCGACTACCAAGCTGCGTTTCTCGACACCTTCAAGCTGCCCAAGGGGCACCACGCACTCGTCGTACTCGGGCCGGACGGCACCGTACTCGGCCGCTGGAGCGGCGGCATCGAAGGCGAGACGCTCGACGAGGTCAAGGCGATGCTCGGGGCGCGCGAACCCGACCCCGGGCCGCCGATGCCCGCGGCGCTGAAGGTCGGTGACCTCGATGCGACGACCTGCGCTTCGACGAGCTGCGCCTTCGTGTTCGCGGGCGCCACGGTGGCCATGACCGACATCCCAGGCATCCGCCCTGGCGGCTTCGAAGGGGACGACGACGCCAAACTCGTCCAGATGCGCAAGCCCGCAGTTCGCGTCATCACGATGGCCCGGAAGATGAAGCTCCAGACTACGCGCGGCGCGATGATCGGCGACATCGAAGCCGGCATCACCAGCGAAGGTTGGACCCGCGTGTCCGCCGAGGACGGCGCGGCAGCTCGCGAGGCCCTCGGACTGACCGCCGACGCGTCCGCGGTGATCGTCTACCGCAACGGTGCCGAAGTCCTGCGCGCCGAGGGCCTGGTGCGACTCCGCGATTGGGGACGGATCGCCGACCTTCTCGAGATCGAGGGCTTCAACGACCGCCGCCCGGTCCGGGGGTAGCGGGGCCGCTCGCTTCGGGAGCTCCGCGGCACATCCGGCCCCCCTTTGGTGTTGGGGCCTTCTGCTCGGTTCCGCTTTCCCGCTTCGCATCCGTTCGGGGTGCGAACTCTGGGGGTCTTCAAGAGACTTGATGCCGAGCCCGCACGCGGACGACGCAGGTGCACGCGCCTTGTTCTGCAGTGACTTCGAGGACGCAGCGCGTGGTCGGCGTATCGAGGGCTCGGAACACCCGGACGGTGAGCTTGGCCGAAGCACCGGTTTCGGCGGCGACCTGCGACTCGACTTCGTCGATGATGAACCCGGCCGTCCGGCTCGAGCAGTGGAGTGGGCGATTGCCAAGCGCGTAGCCCTCGACAAACAGCACGACGGCCTCGCCCGAGGTGATCGCTGGCTTGGCGGCGTATAGGCGGCTGATGCAGCCGCGTGGCCGCTTCTTGAAAACCTTCGAGTACGGCAGCGATGGCGAGCGGAACTTCCTGGGCCTGTCCTCTCGACTGCTCGTCATCCCCTATGCCATGGCCGACCTTGTGCGGAACCTTCAGACCACAACGCGTAGGCGCAACGAGTGCGACCTACGCTACGGCACCGGCACGCGAGTCACTTGCCACAAAGACGGAGGGGGCTTGCAACGCACAACGACTCCCTTCGATGCGCGTCGCAGACCCCCTCCTGCGGGGAGAGTCGATTCCCCGCCTCCGTGGGGAATCGACCACACCTCTCCATTGCCGCCGTGTCTCCATCCCTTCGACTTTTCTCATCGGGCACGACGAAGCGGAGTTCGCGGCGTCATGGAGGCGCAATCACATCCGGGCAGCCGGCTCTTCACCAGTGGAACACCGCGGCGTACTGCGCGGTGTAGGGCTGGCCGGTCCCGAAGGGACTGGCGGTGAACACGGCACAACCCTGCCCCAGCAAGAGCTCGCCGGCTGCGACCTGGTAGTCGAGGTCTTCGTAGTCGTACTCGGACTCCGGGAACTGGTTGAAGGCGCGCAGGTGCGGGTACGAGACCGTCTGAGGCGGAAAATCGTACAGAACCCCGTCCTCGTCCGGGTAGCCGCCGACGGGAAAGGTCTCGTGTTGCATCGACAGGCGGGGTACGCCCCCATCGTCGAACAGAACGAGATCCATCGTTGCCATGAGATCGGTGTAGGCCGTGGTGACGCCGCCCGACCAGGTCAAGTAGGAGATGATCCAGTCTTCACCTGGCCCCCAATCCCCACATGCCCCTCCGGGACACCCCCTCGTTCGAACCTGAATCGTGGCCGTTGCGAGCACCTCACGGGGAAGACCGCCGAGCTCCGCGAGCGCTTGGTCCCCGGTCCAGGCCACGCCATTGCACGCAGCAGGATCGAACGGATCGTCGGAGAGAGGTTCGCCGTCGGTGGTTTCTTCAGAGCCACCGGTCTCTTCTCCGCCCCCCGTATCCGTCTCGGAGTCCCCGCCGGTCCAGATTTCGGTGCCGCCAGTATCTTCGGCGCCCCCCTCGTCCGAGGTCGCCGCACTCGCGTCGCTTCCCTCCGACCCTGCGTCTGCGCTCGACGACGTCGCACCGCCCGAAGTCTCGCCGTCGGCACCGTCATCGTCCGCCGACTGGGTTGCCCCGCTCGGACCCGAGGCAATACCCGTCGACCCTCCGCTGGCCGTCGCCGTCGTGGCGAAACCGCTCGCGCTGCCATCGCCGGCATCGCCTCCGCAGGCGCATGCAAGGCACAGCAACAACAGTTCGGGGCGCACGCGGCTCATGCAACCGAGACGTGACACCAACACGCAGGTTGCAGCCGGTCGCGCTGGCGCCGCCTTGGCGAGTCCCTACGCCGGAAGAAACGAAAGCGAGAACGGCCGCGTCCGGTCTGCCGGGCGCGTTCGAAAGAAATAGCGTCCCGCAGGGAGGGTGTTGCGCGTCCCCGCCTCGTACGGAAAGTACAAGTCGCGCGGTGCGACCTCGGGGCCCACACATGCATCACGGCACGCGAATCCGTACAGGAACGCGTTCCCCAGCTCCACCGTGAACGCCGTCTCCTCCTCGAGGTCGAGCAGGAACACCGACTCGGGATACCAGCGACCCTCGCCCGAGAACTCCGCCCCGACGAGTTCCTCGGATCCGCACGATAGGGTTTGCGCTTCGGTGACCGCGTACGGCAGCTGTACAACGGGGACGACCCCGGGGTCGCACTGCCACTGCCGAAACCCGCAAGGCCTTTCCTCGGCGATCTCGTCGAACGTGTCGTATAGCGTGTCTCCAAACGCCTCGACGTATGCCGCCTCGATGGCTTCAGACGGACCCTCCCGAGGCGCGAGTTGATACGCGCGACGAACCGCCTCGATGCCGTATCGACGCTCGAGCGCCGCCACCATCTGTGCCGACGCAGCGTAGTGCTGGCCCGGCGGCCCGTCATCGAACTGCTCACGCGGGAGAAACGCAAACTCCGATGGGTGCTCGGCTTGAAAAAAGTCGAGCCAGATGTCGAAGATCTCGGTCGCCCCGATCCCCTCTGCTACGCCCTCCGACAATGCGTTCGCGGACAGGCCATCCTCGCCCCAGGTAATGAGGTGGACGAGTTCATGCAACAGCAAACTCTGTGTGCCGGCCCAGGCAACCGTCGGACTGACCGCCTGTCCCGAAAAAGTTCCAGTTGAACCAGAGCGAAGTTCGAGCACCAAGCGCTCCGACGGAGCCTGCCACCTCCCGCTCGTCCAGTAGCCGCCCACGCTCTCGACGAACCGGTCGAAAAACGCCGACGTCCCGCCACACAGCGTCACCCCCTCCTCGGACACGACCTCGACGTGCTCCCCTCTCCAAACCTGCCTCTCGGGCTCGGCCTGACAACCGCCAGCGGCGCTCGTCGCACAAACTACGCCGAAAAGCGTCCGAAGAGGGGACATCGATCAGAACCTCGAACGTCCCACCGCGGTAGTCAAGTCGAAGGTGGTCGAAGCGAAAGCTCCCCCCGCAGCGTCACGGCCCGTCCCGCGCAACCGGAGCGTCCCGGCGTGCTTGCCCGAATCGAGTTCGAGCTCGCCCGTAACCCGCGCAAAGCCCCCCATTCCGCCGGTGCCCAAAGTGACGTGGCCGCCGCCGGGCGCGCTGGTGATGGTGTTGGTCTGCTCGAAGTTCAGATCGGCACCTAGAAGCGTGCCTGTACGCTCGATGAAGTCGAAACTACCCGAGCAGCCGACGTGGTCGCACGCGAAGGAGACCGTCGTGGTGCTCGGCCGATTGAGAGTCAGCGCCGCAAAATCGACGAGGTAGTCACCGAAGACCGGCGACGACCCCAGGGTCAGGCTGAGCTGCTGCAGATCCATCATGCAAACCTCTTGGCGCCCCCGCTCCTCGCAATCGTAGACCGAGAATGCGATCTCCCCCGCAAACTCGATCGCCTGAACGTCGCCGTTGACGTCGATAGACGCGCTCGAGTCCGGCTGTTCCGACGTGAACGTGCCTTCGTGTGTAGGTGGAACCAGAGTCGTCGGCCACGGTGCGGTGTGGCCCGGACTCGAGGGGTTACACGCGCCTGCGGCAACGTCGACTCGGGCTTGAACGGCAGAACACGAATCGTACGGTCCCTCAACGCCAAAGGCGACGAAGTCGTCCCAGCTCGCGGAGAACCCTGGTCCGAAGAACGGATATCCATCCGGAGCATCAGGGCACTTCCGACTGCACGCGGCCAGCATCTCATCGAGTTCGAGTTCACCGTCGCCGTTGGTATCGATTTGCACAGACGATGGATCGACACACATCGTATTGGGGGACGGGAATCCAACACCCGTCTCGACCGGGCCGAGATAGTTCCCAACGAGAAAGCCACAATCCAACTGCACGCCAGGCTGCTCGTCGCCAACTCCCTGAGGGCCGCCGGTTCCACCGTCTGCCGCGGAATCATCATCCGTGTACTCGAACGAAACACACCCACTGACGACGGCAGTTAGCATCATCATCGGTACGATTTTCTTTCCGAAGAGGGCTTTCTTCAACATGCAAGACGAATACGCTGCACTGAACCGAACCTCCATTCCCTGGGCTCTGCAAGGACAGAGGCGCAGATGACCAATGTCCGTGGAGCGGACCCAACGTTAACACCCGCGTGTCTGCGTCTACCGGGGCAGAAACAGCGAGAAGACGAAGTCTTCCGCCGCGCCGTGGCAGCCGATGCAGTCGTCGGGGCGTGGTCCGGTGAGCGGAACGCGGTCGCCATCGAGCTGAGCCCAAGACCAGCCGTCGCCGTCCTTGCGCATCACGTGCAGCAGGTCCGGCGAATCGGCGTCTTCGCTCGCATAGCCCTCGCACACGGCGGCCACGCCCGCGGGCCAGGCTTCGAGGAGCGCATCGCCGAAGAAAGCCTCGAGCAGGTCGGGGTGCAGGTACACCTCGACCCACGCGCCATGGGGCCCGACAGCTCGGCGGCGGCGGGGAAGATCGTTCGACGTCGGCGGAGGCTCCCAGTCTCGGTACCCGTCGTCCTCGACGGCCTCGAGCAGCGCGAGCGCGGTCTCGTCCTCGATCTCGGCGGGCATGGGCTCCGAAGCGAGGCATCCGGCCCCCAGCATCCATGCTGCAATCCCCCAAGGACGCATGCCCAGAGTCTATCAGCGTAGCGTTCGCCACGAGGAAATCGCGACGCCATCTTGCTGCGCTGGGTACCGTTGAGCCGGGAGAAAGGCGAGATGAAACGATGGGCATGGATGGGCGTGGTGCTGTTGGGCAGCGCCTGTACGATCAACGGGGACGACGGCGACGCGGCCGACACCGACGCGATGGCCAGCTCCGGCGCCGAGGGCTCCGGCACGCCTTCGGCGACGGCGAATCCGTCCGGCGGCGGTGGCGGAGACGGAGATGGCGACTCGGACGCGACGCCGACGACCGGCGCGGACGAGACCTCGGGCGCGGACGAGAGCTCCGGCGAACCGTACGTGCCCGAGCCGATCGGCACCATCGACGAGTTCCTCACGCCGCACGACACCGAGACCGCTGACGTGATGGGACCCGATGCCCATGGCGCCATGTATGGCTACCGCCCGCAGATCATCGTCGACGCCGACGGCCCGGCGCTGAACGTGTTCGCGCAGGACTACGGCACGCCCGACGTCTCACGCGCCGTCGTGCTTCGGCTCGAGTCCACCGGGGACGACTGGGTCCTCACCCAGGCGCACGCGCCCCCCATGCTCGACCGCGTCATGGGCCTCGCGCACGAGGGCGACGCGCTGTACCTGGCCTCGGGCATCGTCGAAGACCTGCATCAGCCGATCACGGTGGAGTACCCCGCGGCGGGCGAGTACCGTCCCGGCGTGGTTCGCGTGGTCCAGACCGATTGGCGTCAGAGCATCGGCTTCGACGTCGACCTCGACCCCGCCCGCGCCGCAGCGAGCGACAACCCCGAGCAGCTGATCAACCCGATGGTGGCCTCGACCGCACGCATCGCCGTGGGCGGCGGACGGCTCGCGCTGGTCCATGGGATCAACACCGACCCCGACGACAACGACGTACGCCACCAAAAGGCACTCACGACCCACCTCGACGCCACCACGGGCGACGTGCTGCGGACCTCGAGCATCTGGGTGAGTCACTCCTTCGACCAGCGGGTGCTGCACGACGGCACCGGCTTCATCGAGGCGCACCTGGGCGACGCCTTTCCGCGCACGATGGCGTTCGCCCGCGTCGAGCCCGACAGCGGCACGGTCCCGCTGATGCACATCAAGGGACCCACGGGCGCCAACAACACCCATGCGCGCCTGGGCGGCGTGGCGCTGCTCGACGACCCCACGTTCGGCTACGTCGCGTCCTTCGTCACCGAGCGCACGCCCGGCACGGACCCGCTCGCGGGCTTCGGTCGCGTGGCTGGGGGTCGCGACGTGGCGGTGGTTCGCGTGCGCCGAGACTTCGAGACTTCGGGCAACGACGCGCTCGCCCACCTCGACCCCGCCCTGCCCGATACGTTCACGGTCGACTCGGCCGGCACGAGCTTCACCAACCGCGTCCGCTGGATCACCGACTACGGCGACGATGCAGCCAGCGCCGCCGAGCGGCTCAAGCTCGTCGCGCTTGGCGACGGCACTGTCGTGCTGCTGTGGGAGCGCTGGGACCGACAGGACGAGTTCACCTTCTCGGGCACGTGGGGCGCCGTACTCGCGGCCGACGGCACGGTCGCCGTCGAGCCGACGATGCTCGCGTCCACACACCTGCCCGGCGGCGACGATGCGGTCGCGCTCGGGGACCATGCGACCTGGGTGACGGGCGTCGCCGCGTCCGCAGACCTCGTCGTGCACCAGGTCGACGCCACGCTCACCTACCAGCAGTTCGTCGTCGAATAGTCGGCACCATCCGGCACGTTTTGGCGTCTAATGGCGTCGATGCGCCGGATCACCGAAGCCGACGACGCCGCCCTCGCGCAGCACATCGTCGACCGACTGCTCGTCGAGGGCATCGAGGCGACCGTGCGGCCCGAGGGTGGGCGCGTCGTGTGGGTGCTCGATGACGGCGACCTGCCGCGCGCCAAGACGTGGCTGCAGACCTTCGACGGCACCGTCGACCGCCAGGCGACGGCCGAGGCCAAGCGACGCCGTGCAGCCTCCGCGCGAGAGGAGGCGGGGCATCGCCAGCGGCAGCAGCCGATTCAATCCCGATGGTTCGGGGGCGAACGCGCTCCGCCGGGCCCACTGTCGTTGTTCCTCATCGTGGGCTCGATCGTCGTCACGCTGGCCTCGGCGCTGGCCGATGACGGGATGTGGGCCGTGACCATCGACGTCTGGGAGAGCCTGCGCCCGCTCGACCGCGTCCGCAGCGGCGAAGTCTGGCGCCTGATCACGCCGATCTTCTTGCACCTGGGCATCCTGCACATCCTCTTCAACCTCAGCTGGGTCGCCCGGCTCGGCGCCCAGATCGAGCGCAACCACGGCTCGTGGATGCTGCTTGCGCTCGTGCTCGTCAGCGGCGTGAGCAGCAACCTGGGCCAATACGTCGTGACCGGGCCGGACTTCGGCGGCATGTCGGGCGTGGTCTATGCGCTGTTCGGCTTCGTGTGGATGCAGGCCCGCTTCAACCGCGCGTACGGCTACGCGATCTCCGTGCAAGAAGTCGTGCTCGGCATGATCTGGCTGGTGCTGTGTACGACCGGCCTGATGGGCCCCATCGCGAACATCGGGCACGCCGGCGGGCTCATCGTCGGCCTTGCGTTCGGCCTGCCTGCCTACGTGCACCACCTCCGCTCGGGCACGACGGTCGATCTGGCCGAGGGCTCGTGGGGAGACGTGGCCCTGACCGGGCGGAGTCGAGCCCGGCGGCGGTTCTTCGACCCGTACGTGCCCGCATGGTTCCTGTTGCTCGCCGCGCTGACCATCGTACTCGAGCACCCCACGCTCGCGTTCCTCAACGGAGGTCCACAGCAGTGCGTGCAGTACGTCGAGCGCATCGAGCGATGCCGCGACCACGTGCCGGCCGAGGTCGAAGACACGTTTCGCAGCTACCTCGACGCCGCCCGGCAGACGATGAACCACGGCTGGGGTCAGGCCGAGCTGGACGAAGCCAATCGCGCCTGCGCCGGCAGCTACGCCGAAATGGACGCGTGGCTCGACAGCCTCGGCTGCCGCGCCGAGGCCGAGTAGAGCCCCGGCGAATCTCCTGGTACACCGCCGGGACGATGCAGAGGCCACCGACCGCGCGCGCCCTGGCGATCCGCGTCCTAAGGGACCTCGATCGCGGCGGCTTCAGCAACCGCTCCCTGTCCCGACAGCTCGAGCGGCACCCGGGCATGGACGGCCGCGAGCGCGGCCTCACCACCGTCTTGGTCTACGGTGTGCTGCGACACCGCGCGCGACTCGACGCCCACATCGATGCGCACGCCCGCAAGCCGAAGGGGCTCAAGGGCGAGGTTCGGCACGCGCTGCGCATCGCCGCCTTCGAGATGCTCGAGTTGGAGCGTCCTCCCGCGATCGCGGTCTCCGAAGCGCTCAAGGGTCTGCGTCACGCCGGTCCGCTCAAGGGCGCCGTGCAAGCCATTCTCGGCGCGATCGGCCGCGAAGGAGCCGACCTCGATGCACAGTTCGCCTCGAGCAAGACCCTCGCTGCTCTCGAGCGTCGCTGGTCGATCCCCCGCTGGCTCGGAGGTCGATGGATCAAGCAGCTCGGCCCCGACGACGCACTCGCGCGAGCTCGAGCGCTCGCCGAACCCCCGCCGGTCGACCTTCGACTCGACCTCGGACGGGTTGCACACGATGACGCCGTCGCTCGCCTCACCGCCGACCACCCGGGCATCACCCTGGAGACCGTGCCCGGCCAACCGCAAGCGCTGCGAACCCGCGGGGGCGGAGACCTTTTCTACGGGCCGATGCACGACGAAGGCCTGCTCTCGGTACAGGGCCTCGCCGCGCAGCAAGCCGCGCGCAGCCTCGCGCCAGCACCGGGCATGCGGGTTCTCGACGCCTGCGCGGGCATGGGTGTCAAGACGCTGCAGCTCGCCGAGCTGATGGAGCGACGCGGCACCCTCGTCGCGGCCGACAACGATCCGCAGCAGCTGGCCGAAGCCGAGGCCCTGCGTGCACGCGGCCGGCTGGACGATGAATGTCTCACGTTCACCCACGTCGAAGCCGACCTCAGTGGGGATCACGACGAGCTCGACGCCGAACCGTTCGACGCCGTGTTGCTGGACGTGCCATGCACGGGGTTGGGTAACCTCGCCCGGCACCCCGAGATCCGGTGGCAACGCAGTTACGAAGACATCGGCGCTCGCGCGGAGCTTCAGCGCGCCCTGCTGCGGCGCAACTTGCTGCGCGTACGCCCCGGTGGCCCACTGGTCTACGCGGTGTGCAGCTTTGCCCCCGAAGAAGGGCAGAACGTCGTCGCCGACGTGCTCGAAGACGGGCTCGCCACGCTCGCCCACGACAAGACGTGGACGCCCGAACGCGATGGCACCGAGGGGTTCTACATCGCACGACTCCTCCGCAGCGGCGGCTGACGTTTCCCGCCACCCCGCGTTCGCGCTACTGTGCCGCGGTCGCATGCGAGCTCCTTTCCAACGCGAGGACGGTCGACGCTGATGCCCGAGTGGCTGGTGCCTGCAGGCATGCTCATCGTCGGGCTCGTGCTGCTCGCGACCGCGGCGGACCGTTTCGTCGTTGCCGCAGCGCGACTTTCGAAGCTGTGGGGCGTCTCCCCGATTCTCATCGGTGCACTCGTCGTCGGCATGGGCACCTCCTCCCCGGAGCTGCTCGTCTCGGTGCTCGCCGCGCTCGGCGGCGAGGTCGACCTGGCGGTTGGCAACGCCGTGGGCTCCAATGTGGCCAACGTGACGCTCGTGCTCGGCGCCACAGCCGTGCTCACGCCGCTGGCCGGCAATCTCCGGGTGCTCCGCCGCGAGGGCATCTTGATGTTCATCGCCGTGAGCGCCTTCGCGGCCACGCTTTACGACTTCGAGCTCACCCGAGTCGAGGGGCTGGGCCTGCTGGGCTTCATGGTGGTGGCCGCCTACCTGGTCGTCCGCTGGGCGAGGGCCGACCAAGCCGACGGACTGTCGATGTCCGATCCCGACGTCGACGACGCCACCGACATCTCCTGGCCCAAAGAAGTCGGCATGGGTCTGCTTTCGCTGGGCCTCACCCTCGCCGGGGCCGAACTGCTCGTGACCGGCGGCGTCGAGCTCGCGAGCCAGATGGGAGTGGACTCCGCCTTCGTCGGCCTCACCCTCGTCGCGGTCGGAACCTCGCTGCCCGAGTTGGCGACCTCCATCGCCGGCGTCCGCCGAGGCGAGCACGACATGGTGATTGGCAACGTCGTGGGCTCGAACCTCTTCAACGCGCTGGCGGTTGCAGGCGTTGCGGGCTCGATCAGCCCCGGCGGGATCGACGACAGTTTTCGCCTCGCCAGCCTCGTAATGGTCGGCTGCGCCGGACTCGCGGGCATTCTCGCCTTCACCGGACGCGAGCTGGTGCGCTGGGAGGGCGTTCTGCTGCTCTCGGGGTTCGGCGGATTCGTCTACCTGAGCTACATCGGGTAGCGTCCGCGACATGACGCCGCTCATCGCTCCGTCGATCCTCAGCGCCGACTTCGCCCGCCTCGGAGAGGAGGTCCGGGCGATCGACGAGGCCGGGGCCGACTGGATTCACGTCGACGTGATGGACGGACGCTTCGTCCCGAACCTGACGATCGGGCCCGGCGTCGTGAAGGCCCTGCGCCCGCACACCCAGAAGGTGATGGATTGCCACCTGATGATCGTGGAGCCCGAGAAGTACGTCGAGGACTTCGCGGCCGCGGGCGCCGACATGATCACCGTGCACGTCGAAGCGTGCCCGCACCTTCACCGCAACCTCCAGCAGATCCGCGCGCTGAAGCACCACGGTGGCGGCCGGGTGAAGGCTGGCGTAAGCCTCAACCCGCACACACCGATCTCGACGGTGCTGCACTGCCTCGAGCTGTGTGACCTCGTGCTCATCATGAGCGTGAACCCCGGCTTCGGCGGCCAATCGTTCATCGACGCCGTTCGACCCAAGATCAAGGTTCTGCGCCAGGCGATCGAAAGTGCGGGCCTGTCCACGCACATTCAAGTCGACGGGGGCGTCAGCGACCTCAACGTCGGCATGATTGCGGGGGACGGGGCAGACTGCTTCGTGGCCGGTAGCGCGGTCTTCAAGAACCCGCGTCACCCCGGTGACTATGCGGGGGCCATCGCCGCGATCAAGAGCGCGGCATCGAACGAAGCGTCCTGACGCGCACCTTGTCGACGGGTCCACGGCGGGGCGATACTGCCGCCGTGGACAAGACCTATCCCTCGGCCGAGGCCGCGGTCGCGGACATGACGGACGGCATCACCATGATGTCGGGCGGGTTCGGCCTCTGCGGCAACCCCGAGCGCCTCATCGACGCCATCGCAGCCAAAGGCATCAAGGACCTCGACGTCATCTCCAACAACTGCGGCGTGGATGACGTCGGTCTGGGCATTCTCCTCGAGAACGGCCAGATCAAGAAGATGACCTCGTCGTACGTCGGCGAGAACAAGAAGTTCGCCGAGCTGTTCCTCTCGGGCGAGCTCGAGGTCGACCTCGTCCCTCAGGGTACGCTCGCCGAACGCATTCGGGCCGGCGGCGCCGGGATTGGCGGCTTCTATACGCCGACCGGCTACGGCACCCCTGTTGCAGAGGGCAAGGAGGTCCGGGAGATCGACGGCCGCATGTACGTCTTCGAAACGCCCCTACGAGCGGACTTCGCCCTCGTGAAGGCCTGGAAGGGCGACACCCACGGCAACCTGATCTTCAACAAGACGGCGAACAACTTCAACCAGGCCATGGCGACCGCTGCTCGGATCACCATTGCCGAAGTCGAGGAGCTGGTCCCCGCTGGCGAGCTCGACCCCAACGACGTCCACACGCCCGGCATCTTCGTGCAGCGCATCGTCCACGGCGGGCACTACGACAAGCAGATCGAGTTCCGGACCACGTCCGACTGACGCGAGGAGACATCGACATGGCACTCACCCGTGAACAGATCGCAGCCCGCGTCGCCCAAGAGCTCCGCGACGGCAACTACGTCAACCTGGGCATCGGCATGCCCACGCTGGTCGCCAACTTCGTGCCCGAAGGGGTCGAAGTCGTCCTGCACAGCGAGAACGGCCTGCTCGGCATGGGCCCCTTCCCCAAGGACGCCGATGTCGACCCCGACCTGATCAACGCTGGCAAGCAGACGGTCACTGCCAACCCCGGCGCCTCGTTCTTCGGCAGCCACGACAGCTTCGCGATGATCCGCGGCGGACATCTCGACCTCTGCGTCCTCGGGGCCATGGAGGTCAGCAAGGATGGCGACCTCGCCAACTGGATGATCCCCGGCAAGAAGGTCAAAGGCATGGGCGGCGCGATGGACCTCGTCGCTGGCGCGCGCCGGGTCATCGTGATGATGGACCACGTCAACAAGGCCGGCGCCCCCAAGATCCTACCGACCTGCAGCCTGCCCCTGACCGGCAAGCGCGTCGTACACGAGATCGCCACCGACCTCGCCTACTTCGTCATCGAGCCCGACACCGGCCTCACGCTCACCGAGCTCGCGCCAGGCGTCACGGTCGACGAGGTCCGCGAAAAGACCGGCTGCCCCTTCGAGGTCGCGAGCGACCTGGGCGCCATGCAGTAGCTCAGCCCGGCGCGCCGAAGTTCTGCGTCCAGTAGTGGGTGTATTGACTTCCCGGCGCCCGGTAGTAGCCAACTCCCAGCTCGCTGAACGCGGGGTTCATGAGGTTGGAACAGTGTCCGTCGCTGCCGAGCCAGCCGTTGACCACCGCCGACGGCGAGTTCTGGCCGGCGGCGATGTTCTCGCCCCACGTCGACCACACGTAGCCTGCCGCCGCGATGCGCGGGCCTGGGCCATCGCCGTCGAGATTCGTGTGCGAGAAGAACGCGTTGTCCCCCATGTCCTTGGAGTGGACGCGGGCCGCACAGGTGAGCGCCGGTTCGTACACGACGGGGCCCGTCGCGCCGAACATGCCCTCGGAGTTGCAGTTGGTCGGGGTCGATCGAGCCTCGTTGACGAGCGCGATGACCTCGAGCTCCCAGTCGACCCATTCGTCGTCCCACACGTGGACCGGCATGCAGTAGCCGTTGTCGGGCAAACCACCGTCGTTGGGTAGCTCGCACGTGTTCGTGCAGCCGTCCCCGTCGTTGTCGTTGCCGTCATCACAGTCTTCGCCCGCCTGGACGAATCCGTCTCCACACGTCGGCAGCTCGCACGCGTTCGTGCAGCCATCGAGGTTGTTGTTGTTACCGTCGTCGCAGGCCTCCCCCTCGCTCGGCTGGTGCAGTCCGTCGCCGCACGCCGGCAACAGACAGGCATCGGTGCACCCGTCGTCCGGGTCGCCGTTTTGACCGTCGTCACAGACCTCGTCCCCCTCGACCACCCCGTTGCCGCAGGTCTCGAACTGACACGTAGGGCTGCAGCCATCGTCGGCGTCGAGGTTGCCGTCATCACACGCCTCTACGCCCACCTGCACGAAGCCGTCGCCACATGCCGCCACCTCACACGTGGTCAAACAGTCCGCTTGGTCGCTATTCGAGGCTCCGTCGTCACAGCCCTCAGGAGCCTGAACGATGCCGTCGCCACAAGCCGCTTCGACACACGCGTTCGTACATGCGTCGTCGTCAGCGTCGTTTCCGTCGTCGCACGCCTCACCGTCATCGAGTACGCCGTCGCCACAGCTGGGCAACGCACAGGTCGAGGTGCACGTGTCTCCATCCTCGAGGTTGCCATCGTCGCAGCCTTCCCCAGGCCCGAGCGCGCCATCACCACAGACATTCTCGGTGCAGTCGTCTTTACAGGACCCGCTCTCCGCGTTGGCGTCGCCCTGGTCGCACGCTTCGCCCGGCTGAACGACTCCGTCACCGCAGGCGCCGTCTTCGCCTGGAATGCCGCCAGTTTCGTCGCCCGTCTCCTCGCCGGCGCCGTCGTCATCATTCTCGTCATCGTCCCCCGAACCCCCTGCGCCTCCATCCGCGTCGCTGTGGTTCCCCGAACTCGACCCTTCCACCGCGATGTCGCCGTCGGTATCCACCGACGACGCGTCGGGCAAACCGACGTAGCAGCCGGTCAGGCAGCAACACGCGAGAGCAAGCCGACGAACGTTCACGTCTTCATGCTCCCGCGCGCAGCGGACGGACCCAAGTGGAGACTTCGTGCGGACCACTACGGATCCATAGGGTTCCTCCCACCTGCCCCGGTGGGACACACCCCGTCGTGGGTTGTGGGCCGCACGTACTCCGCTGACTGGGGTCGCGCGGCGGCAGTGGTCGTACCACCGACACGCATCCTCGCCGTGTATCTCAGTCTTCGGCGAGTGCACGAAGCGTGGACGGAGGCACCACGGCGTACAGCGTGCACTCGCCGGGCTCGAGCGCATCCACGGCGAGCGTTGCGAGCCCGGCCTTCTTCAGCGTGATGACGGCCGCATCGCTGCCGACCAGATACGCCGCGAAGTCGTTCAGGCTCGGCGAGTGTCCAACGCATAGCGGCGCTTCGGCACCGCGCTGGATCAACACCTCGAGCATGTCCGCAGGATCCCCCGTGGGCTCGAACGCAGAGGACTGCTTGAGGGGGACGCCTCCCGCCGCCACGTCGCGGACGATGTCCGCGGTCTGACGCGCGCGAAGATACGGACTGGTCAGAACCAAGTCCGGCTCGACACCGAGTCGCCGCAAGCCAGCCGCGGCCGCCTGCGTCCGGCGAATCCCTTTGTCCGTCAGCGGGCGCTGCGAGTCCGGTGGGCATCGCGGATCATCCCGATCGAATGCGATGCCGTGGCGGAACAGGTGGATCCACACGCATGCACTATACCAGGCACGCACCCCCGGCCCGGAATTGTGCCTTGGCGGAGCGGCCGTTCGGACGCTAAACCTGGTCTCTGATGCCGGCACGAGCGAAACAACTCGCGGCAGTCGATCTCGGCTCCAACAGCTTCCACATGATGATCGCGCGCGTGCGCAGCGGTCAGCTGGAAGTGATCGATCGGATCAAGGAGCGCGTGCAGATGGCCGCCGGTTTCGACGAAGACAACAACCTCACCGAAGACGCAATGAAACGCGGAGTCGCCTGTCTAGAGCGATTCGGCGAACGGCTTTCGGACATCGATACCGTAGACGTTCGGGCCGTCGGCACGAACACGCTGCGCAAGGCAAAAAACGCAACCGAGTTCCAGGATCGGGCGGAGACCGCGCTCGGTCACCCTATCGACATCATCTCGGGACACGAGGAGGCTCGAATCATCTACCTCGGGGTCGCCCACTCCCTTTCGGACGACACGGGGCGCCGGCTGGTCGTGGACATTGGCGGCGGCAGCACCGAGTTCATCATTGGCGAGCGCTTCGAAACCCGGCGCGTGCAGTCGGTCCATATGGGCTGTGTCAGCCATACACTCCGGTTCTTCCCCGACGGCAAACTTCGCCGCGAGGCGTTCCGGGACGCCACCACCGCGGCGCGCGTCGAGATCGCCACGTTCGAACGCGACTTTCGCCGCAGCGGATGGGTCAGCGCCGTCGGCAGCTCTGGCACCGTCACCGCGATTGACGCGATTCTCCGCGCGAACGGCTGGTCCCACGACGGCATCACCCGCGCGGGCCTGCGGCAGCTTCGTGAGACCTTGATCGACGCGGGCCGCATGTCCAAGGTCAACCTTCCTGGCATGTCGCCCGAACGCGCGGCCGTGCTCCCCGCGGGCCTCGCCATCCTGCACGGCGCGTTCAAGAGCCTGAAAATCGACCGCATGTCGGTCTCCGCCGGCGCGATGCGGGAAGGCCTGCTCTACGACACGATCGGCCGGAACACCCACGAAGATGTTCGCGTCCGGACGGTCGAGTCGATGGTGGAGCGGTACGCGGTCGACCGCCGGCAGGCGAGCCGGGTCGAATCCACGGCCCTGCGCTGCCTCGATCAGGTCGCCATTCCCTGGAGCCTGCACCACCCCGAGCACCGTTGGCTGCTCTCGTGGGCGTGCCGGCTGCATGAAGTTGGCCTGAGCCTCTCATACAGCGGCTACCACAAGCACGGTGCGTACATCTTGGCGAACTCGGACATGGCAGGCTTCTCCAAAGGTGCACAGCTCGAGCTCGCGGCACTCATCGAGTGCCATCGCCGTCGCCTCAAGACGGCCGCGGTCGAGCGGCTTCGACTGCTCGGCGACGGTGACCAGACCGTCCGCCTCGCGGTGCTGCTGCGTCTGGCCGCGGCGTTGAATCGCAGCCGCGACCCACAGCCGCTGCCACCGTTCCAGGTGACCGCGGCCGGCCAAGCGCTCGAACTTCGATTCGTGCCGGGCTGGCTCGAAAAGCGTCCTCTCACCGCCGCCGACCTCGCCAACGAGGCGGAGTACTTGCGCGCCGCCGACTTCGAGCTCTCGTTCGAGTAGACGCAAAGACGCCGCCGCGGATGCATCCAGCGGCGGCGTCGATGACAGCAAGGCCGAGCTACTTGCAGGCAGCCTGCATGCCGCCGTCACACGCCTGCTTGCGCAGAGCGGCGGCTTCCTTCTTCGACTTCTTCCCGCCCAGCCCTTTCTCCCAGGCGAGCGCGAGACCATAACAACCGTTCATGTCGCCACCGTCGCAGGCCTTCTCGTAGGTCTCGCGTGCGAGCTTGGCATCCTTCTTGCCGCCGGCACCCAGGATCTGCATCCGCGCGAGATTGCTACAGCCAGGCATCTCGCTGCCGTCGCACGAGAGACCGTACAGCTCGCGCGCCTTCGCGGGGTCGGCGTCTCCCCCCTGCCCCGCCTCGAACATGATGGCAGCGTTCAGGCACGCACCCTCGAGCTTGGCTTCGCAGGTCTTGGAGAACAGCAAGCGCGCCTTGTCGAGTTCGGGTGCACCGCCACGGTCGGTCTGCAGCATGATCGCGAGGTTGAAGCAGGCCAGGTCGTGACCACCTTCGCAGCCTTTGTCGTAGTAGCCGCGAGCGACCGCTTCATCCTGCGGGCCTTCACGGCCGCGCTCCCACATCACAGCCAGGGCCGTGCAGACCTCAGCGTCGTTTTCCTCCTCGCACGCGCGGGTGTGGTTTGCGCGAGGATCGACTGGCTCTTCGGGCTCCGGCTCGGCTTCGGGCTCCGGCTCGGGCGCAGGCTCGGGTGCCGCCACGGGCTCGGGCTCAGGCGCCACGGTGCTGGTGTCCTTGTCGCAAGCGGTAAGCGCCGCGAGGGCGCAGAGCAGCACGAGGGATCGCATGGCCGCAATGCTTAGCACGGCCCGCGAACGGCTGGAACTTCAGTGGTTTCGAGGTGCCGTGGGTGTGAGCTGAAGCTCCAGCATCGCGCCGTTTCGCTCGATCAGCACCGGAATCGTCTCATCGGGCACGAGTTCGCCGAAGGACGCCATGAAGTCATCGAGGCTGTGAATCTCGCGCGTTCCCATGCGCTTGATGACGTCCCCCTTGCGAAGACCTGCCTGCTCAGCGGGACCGCCTTCACGCACGCCCGAAAGCTCGAGCCCATCGACGCCCCCGCCGTAGTCCGGAATGGTGCCCAAGGAGACCTTGAAGCGCCGCCGACCCTCGGGCGCCTTGGCCTTCGTTTTCTGATACGCGAACACGGTCTGTTCGTGAACGACGTCATCGACGACGCCGAGCGCCAGGGTCCCAATGGCGGCCATCCCGTCATAGTCGAGCTTGCCGGTATCGTCGGAGGGCTTGTGATAGTCCTCGTGTGGCTCAGTGAAGAAGTGCAGAACCGGGATCCCGGCCTCGTAGAACGACCCATGGTCTGAAGGCCCCTGCCCGCTAGGCGTCGTCTCGACGGTCAATGAGGTCTCCTGCGCCCCGAGCAGCGGCTCCCACTGCGGCGCCGTCCCAACCCCCGCAACGACGACCTTGTTGTCGCGGCGGCGACCGATCATGTCGAAGTTGACCATCGCCACGATGCTCTCGCGACGAACGTCGTCGAGGGTTTCGACGAAGTACCTCGAGCCGAGCAGCCCCATCTCCTCTGCACCGAACATCACGCACAGCACGTCGTAGGGCCGCTGCGACGCGGGCAGAGCCGCCATCGCCCCGCACAGCTCGAGCACCCCCGCGACCCCGGACGCATTGTCGTCTGCGCCGTTGTGTACGGCGACCTCTCCGGACGCCAAGGAACTGGAGGTCCCCATGCCCAAGTGATCGTGATGCGCTCCGACGACGACCATCTTCGACGAGGAACCGTTGCCGACCAAGAGGCCCGCGACGTTGGCGGTCTGCAGCACGACACGTTCGACGTCACTCTGCACGACCGCCGGCTTCTTGCTCACCGCGCCCTTGGCGATGCTCGGTGCATTCACGTCGAACGCCTCGGTCGCCTTCTTCACCCCGAACGCCTGCTGCACGATGAGGTTACCGGCAGACGATACGAAGACGGCCGGCAAGCCGAGGTCGGCGGCACGCCCATGGTTGGGGTACGCGCTTGCGCTGATCGGGTCCCAGAGCACGAATCCGACCGCGCCACGATCTCTTGCCGCGATCACCTTGCTGTGCGGCCGCATGGCTCCGGGCGAAACGTGCGGGTTGTCCCGGGGGCCACCGTCGAGCGCGACGACGATGCTTCCTTTCACGACGTCGCCGAGTCCTGCGTAGTCACCGTCGCCCCCGCCTTGCTCGGTCATCCCGTAGCCGACGAACACCAGCGGCGCCTCGACCGGACCACTCGCCAACGTATCCTTGGCGAAAGGCACGAGCGAATGCGGCACGCTGCCTGCGGCGGTCTCGAGCTTCGAGCGACCGCCGTCGATCAGCGCAACGCCGTCGACTACCTCGAACGCTTGGCGGTACGTCAGACCGAAGCCTGGCTCGAGACCCTTCTCGCGAAGCTGCGCCTCGATGTACTCCTGCGTGGCGAAATCGCCCTGCGATCCCGGCGCACGTCCAGCCTGGGCATCGGCGGCCAAGAACTCGACGTGCTTGGACAGCGCGGTGGCATCGAGGGCGGCGGGCGCTTGGCGTTCGGCCGGCGGCGGAGGCTCGGGCGGCGCCGACGGCTGTTGGTCACACGCGGTCGCGAGCAGACACAGGACCGACAATCGAGCAGTTCGAGGCACATCACAGGCTACTGCAAGCCC
>CAYSPB010000079.1:1215-21927 GCA_964432695.1 uncultured Nannocystaceae bacterium | reverse complement strand
CGATCGATGCTTCCGATTTCGAAGCCGGCCTCGCGGATCGAAGCCTCAGTGTCACGGGTGTAGTTGCATCCGCACGCGAGTACGCGCTGAAGCGGGTTGAGCAGCATCTGCCAGCGACGCACGGTGGGGTCCGTGCTGATGACGTGCTCGAGAAAGTGAAAGCGCCCGTCAGGGCGGAGCACCCGCATCAGCTCGGCAAGGACGTCGGCGGGGCTGGCGACGCTGCACAGCGTCATCGTGCAGACGACGGCGTCGAACGACGCGTCGTCGAAAGGGAGTCGTTCGGCACCCATGGCGTAGATGTGGGTTTCGAACGGCGCGTGGGCAAGGGCACTGGCGGTCGCGGCGTTCATGCTGCGGGAGGGCTCGACGATGGTCAGGCTCGCGACGGCGTCGGTGTAGGAAGGGAGGGTCTTGCCGGTCCCGAACCCGATCTCCAGCACATCGCCGCGAGCTGGCCGCACGACCTCATCACGCCAGCGGTGAACCTCGGGGCCTTCGGCGCGCTCGAGGATCCAGGGGAAAACGCGATCGGCATACCAGCCCATCAGCGTGCCGCCGGCAGCTCGATGCCGAGAACCCACAGCGGATTCTCGCCGACGTCGTAGAGCGGTCCTGGGGTGAGGGCCCCGTCGTCTTCGAGGGTGTAGCTGGCAAGCATGCCGGTATCCTGTCCGGCAGCGTACACGAAGCGCCCAAACGGCCCGAAGCCGAACTCGCGGGGCCGCGTTTGGGTCTCCACGCTTTGCAAGAAGCCGAGGCTTCCGTCCGCGCCCGCCGCAAACGTGGCGAGAGCGTCGAGACCGCGCATCGAGGCGTATACGAACGCCCCGTCCTGCGTGATGTGAATGTCGGCGCCGGTGTTCTCTCCGGCGAAGTCCGGTGGCAACGCCGAGACGGTCGTACCCTGGGTCAGCAGCCCGGTCGCGGCGTCGTACGCGTATGCCGTGACGCTGCTGCTGAACTCGTTGACCACGTAGGCGTAGCTGCTGTCGGGCGCAAACACCATGTGCCGTGGTCCGGCGCCGTCGGGTGCCGCCACGCTGGGCGGATCGTTGGGCGTCAGCGTGCCCGTGGTAGCGTCGAAGACATACTGCTCGACGAGGTTGCTATCCCGGTGCGGGACGAAGACGTAGTCGCCGCTGGGGTCCTGCAGGATCGCGTGGGGACGGCTTTGCACCGAGCGGTCTTCCGAAGGGGTTTCGCCGACGCTGCCGTCGTCTTGCAGTGGATAGATGCGCACCAAGTCACCGCCGAACTCGGCCGACATCAACCATTGCCCCGTCGTATCCACGGTCAGATAGACCGGCCGGTGGGTGACGGGGGTGACGGCGATCTCGGTCAACGTCCCGGTCTCGGGGTCGAGGTCGAGCGCTGCGACCGACTGCTCCTGCACGCGCGCGGCGTAGATCGTCCGAGTGTCTCGAGTAGCCAGGGGGCCAATCGTGGTGCCCTGGTCGAGGCGCTGTAGTTCGGTGAGCGCTCCGGCGTCGTCGATGGACCAGACGCTCACCGCGTTGCCTCCAGAGACATAGAGCCTCGGCTCGCCGGGAACCGCGACGTCCCCCGTGCTGTTGTCGCCCTCGTCGGTGGTCGTCGAGGACTCGCCCGCGGTGGCGGTGGGTTCTACGGCCGTCGTCGAGCCGGTAGTGGCCGGGGGCGGCGCGGTCGTGCTGGTGGTGGTCGATGTGGTGGTCGGTGCGGTCGTACCGACCGAAGTCGCGCTGGAGGTCCCGTCTTCGGTCTCCACCTCGGATGCATCGTCGCTGCATGCGGTGAGGAGCACGAAGAGTCCCAACAACGCCTGAATTCGCATGAAGAAACCCTAGCAGTCCTCGTTTGGCGGGGCCGGGGAACCTTTCGTACCGCTGGCCACACCTTCACCTCTGGTTGCAACTTCGGGCTCACGAGTCCGGCGTCAGTGGGGAGTGACGATGATGAAGCACGAACGACGTGATCGATGGTGTTGGGTGCTCGCGAGCGTACTCGTACTTGGCTGCCGGACCGAAGAGGAGCACGATCCTGCGGGAGGCCTGCCGCAATTCACGGGCGTAGCGTCTTCCGCAACGAGTGGTGTCGATGATGGTGGCTTCGAAACGGGAGGTTTCGACGACGAGAGCGGCGATACTGGAGGTGGTGAGAAGTTGGATGTCGCAGTTGCGAGTGCCAGCGACGAAGGTGGCGATCCGAGCGCATGTGAGTCGCTCGTCGACGAGGCCGAAGTCGGCCCGCGTCCGAGTTCATCGCGCAAATGGCCGGGCTGTCGCCGCACCTGTCCGAGTTCAAGTTCCACGGCATCATCGCCCCCGAAGACGTGCTCAACGCGTGTCTCAACGGAACGACGTGCTGCGGGTTGGCGGCTGACCAGGGCACCGTGTACCAGCAGCTCATCGCCACGACGGGCGGTGTGGAGGGGAACCTCTGCGAGCAGCAGTTTCAGCCGATTTTCGAGGCCGTGGCGCAGCAGGTCATCGGCGGGGCTACGCTGTCGTGCAGCTACGAAATCCCACCGCCTCCGCCCGGCGAGACGTTCGACAAGGACGAGGTCAACGTCGAGTTCGACGATGGCTCCGGGGGCATGCTGCAGATCGGTCGGGTGGATGATGCGTCGCAGTGCGGCGGCGTCACCGACGGCTGGTACTACGACAACCTCGTCGACCCCTCGGTCATCATCACGTGCCCGCAGACCTGCGAGAAGATCCAGGGCTTTGCGCAGGCCAGCATTGCGATCATCTTCGGATGCGCGACCGTGCCCGCAGGCTGAGGTTCAGGCCATGAGGGCGGCGATGGTCGAGCGAACGCCAGCGTCGTCCATCCCGAGCGCGCGGCCGATGTCCTGAAGCAGGGCGTCTTCTTCTTCGAGCACGAAGCCGTCGGCCCCGGCGACTGCAAACGCGGCACGCAGCACTGCACGTTGTTGGTTCGGCTCCAGCGCCGGCAACGCTTCGAGCAGCGCGGTCGGAGACTGGTTGGCCGCTTTGGCATCGTTGGCTGCACGGGCGAACGCTCCCGCTTCGGGCGCGCTGCCGACGGCCTCGGTATAGGCGGTCTCGGCGGTGGCAACCTCGTCCGGATCGACGTCTTCGTCGACGATGATCATGGCCAGCAACACGCGTTCGAGCGCGGCTGCGAGTGGAGACGACGCGGCGGCCACGGCGGCTGCTTACCATGATGCGCGGTGCTGCGCGTCGGCTCGAGGACCGGCGGCCGACGCTTGTCGCGCCGCGGCGCTCCATGCGAGATTTGGAGCATGCCTGGTCCGATGATTGCCTGTCCGTCGTGTGCCGCTCACGTGCTCGTGCGAGACGCGGAGTGCCCGCACTGTGGCGCGACGGTCCGTACCGGCGGGGTCGTGCTCGGCCGAACCGCGGGCGCGGTGCTGATGGGGCTCTCGCTCGCTGGTTGCCCGGCTGCCGATGACACGGACGAGACGTCGACGATGGGCGGCAGTGCGACGAGCACCACCACCACCACCACCACCACGCCGACCACCGCCAACGGCTCGACCACCGATGACAGTGGTAGTACCAGCTTCGACGCGAACTCGGGCCCGGTTGGGGAGGCGTACGGCACGCCCGATACCGGTTCGTTCAGCGACACGACCGACTCGGATTCGACTTCGGGAAGTGACACTGGCGGCAGCTCGTCGAGCTCGGGTAGTGGCTCGAGCAGCACCGGCGGCGACACGGGTAGCACCGGCATCAGCCCCGACTACGGCGTCCCGGACTGAGCAGCATTCCGAACGCAGCACGGCGCCTCGCGAGTCTTGCAGGCGCCGTTTTTGTGCGCGTCAGCTCAACACGGGCAGGCGCTTGGTCGAGAGCGCGGGGGTGTAGTCCTCGTCGCTCCACGCCTCTTCCGCCAGTTCGAAGCAGCCAAAGTCGTACGGGTCGCCCGGTGCCTTGTGCTTGTGCACCAGGATTTCCCGCTTGCCCTGCTTCTTGAGCTCGTTGGCGCGGTGCCAGCAGTGCGGGTTGTTGCCCCGCTTGCCCAACGTGGAGTGCGCGGTGAAGGAACACCCTGCTCGGCAGATGTCGGCGTAGTAGCAGGTTTTGCAGAACCCCCAAAGCTCGCTCGTACCGCGGTCGCGGGTGAACTTCAGCTCGGTGGTGTCGTTCCATATGTCGTCGAGAGACAGGTCTCGGACGTTGCCGCCGATGTACGGCGCCGTGGGAAGCGAAGGACAGCCCTTGATCTTGCCGTCGGACTCGATGCCCATCACGTACTTGCCGGCCTGACAGCCCTGCCAGTAGCGCTCGTGGTTGGGGCGAGAACGCAGCAGCTGCTCGTGCGGACCGTAGTAGCCGAGGTTGTTGCCCACGGCGATTCGAAAGGCTCGCTCGATCGGGATGTTCTTCGCGTGTGCGTCTTCGAGGGCTGCAACCTGGATCTTTGCGAGCGTGTCGAGAACCTCGAGCAGATGATAGGGCTGCAGGATCCACTCGGGGCGATCTGCGGCGGCGCCCATTGGGGCGGTCATTTGGGCTCGCCAGATCAACACGCCGGCGTCGCGCATCATCGCGGCCGTCTCCTCGAGCACGTCCTTGTTCAGCCGGTTCACCTGGCTGTTGCTCGTGCAGATGATGCCCGCGTCATGGGCGTTTTGGATGGCACGCATGGCCGCCGCGTGGCTGCCCGGAGCATTGCGCAGCTCGTCGTGAATCGCCTCGGGGCCGTCGACCGAGACGCCGATCGCAGCGAGCCCCGCCTCCTTGAGCTTTCGACAGCGCGTGGGGGTGAGTCCACGACCACCCGTCTGCATCGTCACGCGGATGCCCTTGGCCGCGAGATACTCGATCAAGTCGTAGCAGTCGCTGCGCAGATAGGCTTCTCCCCCGATGAGTGTGACCTCGCGTGAGCCAAGGCGCTCGAGCGCGTCGGCGACCTCGAACATCTCTTCGGTGCTCAGCTCGTTGTCTCGAACCGACGGTCCAGCCCGCGAGCCACAGTGGGCGCAGGCATGATCGCAGCGCAAGGTAATCTCCCAGACGACGTAGACCGGGATGTTCTTGCCCGCGTCCGACTGTCTCAAGCTACGTGCAGTTGTTGCCACTAGGCCATAAAGCGTAGCACCGCCGGAGCTTCACTTCGGCCGCGACGGCGCGCCCGCGTGGCGGCGTCGCGGCCGGGTCGATACGCCGCGAGTGGAAACCTCCAGCGCGTGGCGGAGCTCTTGGACTGAGAGTTCCAGTGCAGCCTCGTAGGGCAATTGCCCGGGGCGGGGATGCCCGTCACGTAGAGGTCGAGTCCGGCCAGCCCCCGTCGCAGCTCCCACGCTGAGCTCTCCGCTTCCCCGACCGGGTCGGTGCCATAGCCGGTGACGACGTGGTGCAGATCGTGCCACCGGATTGCGCGGCGATGCGTCGGCGTGTTCGGCACCGAGAACCGCAGACCCAGGATGTACACGGGAGTGCGGGGGACGTCGTAGGTCGCGACCGTGAAGCCGTTCTCGGCGAGATACGCGTCACGGGCTTCGCGAACTGTCCATGCGGCTGGCCAGGGCGTGGATCGGGCGTCGACCATCGATGTGGCGCAGGATGCCGAATTCGGGCTCTGCTGCGAAGCTGCAGCCGCAACCTGCGGTGAATTCCGAGGGAAAGCGGTTGCCCCAATCGTCGATGCACCATAAAACGAATCCGCATTCGGATTCGATCCATGGTCAGCGTCGCACCGAAACTCCGCATTCCCCGCCAGCAGCGCTCTCGCGAGACGCTCCGCCGCATTCTCGATGCTTTCGAGGCCGCCCTCGAAAACCAGACCTTCGAGGAGGTCACCGTGGGCGAACTCTGCGAGCGCGCAGGCTGCTCGGTGGGCACGTTCTACGGCCGAGTCGAATCCAAGGACGCGCTGCTCGAGCACCTGCGCCAGCGCGTGTACAGCGAGTACGAGCAGCGGCTGCGCGAGTTGTTCGACCCTCAGCGCGGCGCCGCGAAGGATTTCGAAACGGTGATCCGTGAGCAGTGTGAAGTGCTCGTCGACTTTCACCTCAAGCGTCGTGGGGTCATCCGCGCCGTCATTCTCCAGGCCCGTCGGCACCCTGTGTTCGCCGAGCAAACTCAAGTGTTCAACGGCTCGGTCCTCACGCTCGCTCGGCAGTCGTGGCTTCAGCACCGCGACGAGTTCGTTGCGGAGGACCCCGTCTTGGCGACCGAGCAGGCCGCGCTCATGATCGCCGGCTACTTTCGCGAAGCCATCATCTTCCGCGAGCTGTGGCCCACCCAACGCACCGTCGACCGCGACGGCTTGATTCATCAAAGCCAGAACCTGCTCATCCGCAGCTTGATGGGCCGGGCACCCCGAGGAGTTCAAGGATGAAGACCGCAGAGCAGTGGCTCGATCAGTACGGTGAGAGCCACCAAAACCGAACCAACAAGCTGATCCACTGGGTCTGCATCCCGGCGATCGTCGTCAGCCTGTTCGGGCTGCTCGCTTCGATTCCCGTGCCGTGGGACGTTGCCCACGTGAACGTGGCGACGGTGCTGCTCGCGTTCTCGCTAGGCTTCTACATGCTGATTTCGACGCGACTGGCGGTCGGCATGCTCTTCGCGGGCACGGCGATGTACGCCGTGGCGGTCTCGTTGACCGCGTTGTCCGTGCCGCTGTGGGCCTCTTCGCTCGCGATCTTCGTCGCGGCTTGGATCGCCCAGTTCATCGGGCACAAGATCGAGGGCAAGAAGCCCTCGTTCTTCGAGGACCTTCAGTTCCTTCTCATCGGTCCCCTGTGGCTTCTCGGCTTCATCTATCGAAAAGCCGGCCTGAAGTACTGAGCGCTCAGAAGCGGTCGGCGTCGATGAGGTCCATCAGGGCCTCGACCGCGAGGTCGCCGGCCGTTTCATGCAGCGACACGCCCTCTTCGTAGTCCTCGTTTCGGCCGGTCATCCACTCGTCGCTGAGGATGAAGTAGCCGAAGGCGGGTCCCGTGTTGCCGAAGATCGCCTGATGCGGCGCCGTCATGGCGGACTTCACCTCCAACCCCGTGCGTGTGAGTGGCTCGCCGGGGAAGGAGCTGAGCTGCATTTCGTCACCAAGCCGGACGTAGGTGCCGGTCGCGTCGACCGACTGTCCGTCTCCAGAGTCCGAGAACGAATAGTCCAGCAGCCCGATCGTGGCTGCGAGCTGAAACAGCGCGTTGTTGACGGGCATGCTCCACGTGACGTGGTCGACCACGATGCGGGGTGTAATGGGGTCTGCGCCGCCCGAGGCTTCGTGGGCGAGGTCCGCGATCAGGCTGCCGTACGCGAAGGCGCGCTCGAAGTCGTCGGCGTAGTCCCCAGGAGGCGTCGAGTCGGAGGCGTCGCCCAGCACGCCGTTGAAGAGCACCGCCGGTGCTCCGGTGTGCTCTTCCATCGTGTCGATGTAGCCCGCGCACCAGTCGCGGGTGATGAGCTTGTTGCTCTGCCCGAGGATCGTGGGGTGAGCCGCAAACACGCCGACGGTGCCCAGTAGCTCGCCGTCATCGTCACGCGCCATGAGCAGCGTGATCGAGTCGTCGGTGAACTCCCAATCGCGTCGGTTCGAGTTCGGGCCCGTGGTGCTCGCGACCTCGAGGTGTCCGGGTCCCCGGAGCGCCCACGCGCGGGTTAGCGAGCCGACGACGTTGTCGATGACGCCATCGCGATACTCCGAGGGGCCACCGCCCCACAGCCCCATGAAGTCGGGCGAGGAGTGTGAATGGGTGGCACCGATCATCACGTGCTCGGGCGGAAGCCCAGTGTTCTCGGCAACGCGCGTGACGATCTCCTGCGTGAAATCGTTCCCGAAGCCCGGAAGGTCGGCGACGCCTGCAATGAACCCCGTGTCGCCGACGCTGACCGAGAAGCTGCGAACATAGACGTTGTCGTGCACGCCCTCGGCCGGGCCGCGTGTGAAGGGAGCCCCGTAGGCGCCCATATACACATTGAGTGCGAGGTGGCCTTCGTTGGGGGTGATGTCTTGAATGTCGAAGCCGACCAGGAACTCCTGTTCGGCGCTCCCGGTGGTCTCATCCCCACCGCTCGAACCGTCGATGTCGGTCGTGCTTCCCGTGTCATCGGGGACTGTGTTGGTGGTCGTCGGCGGACCGGTCGTGGAGCCCGGGTCCGGCGCAACGGACGTGCTGCCCGCCGGAGGGTCCACCTCGCCGGTGGAGGAGCTTCCGCCGACCGCACCGGGTGACGCATCGCTGCCGCACGCCAGCAGAAACCATGCTATGCACCCAGTGCCAAATTCCATCCGCATCCCCGGATGATGTCCCCTCGCTGCGGCGGTTTCAAGGGGTTGGGCCGGAGGATCGACGGGTCATCGAGGCTTGGCAAGGCCCCCTACATCCTTCCGCAAGGCCAAACGCCGCACCCATCGCTGACTCCGTCGCGGAGCTCGACCGAAATCGAGCGGTGTGACCCCTCCCGCTAGAACGCGACCCGCAGCGGGGCGACGGTCTGCACCTCGTTCAGCAGGTGCGGGCTGCGTGCCGGCTGCGGTCATCGCCGCAACGACGCGCATCTCCATTGCCACCGCTGGAGATCCGTCCGGCCCACCGAGCAGGACGCTGCGCTCCAGCGAAAGGCCTCCCGCACCGCAGTGCAACCACCCGCCCAAGGCGGTACGGGGACGCAGGCTGATCGCGCAGCTCGGATCCGAGACCGTAGGGCCGTGGTCGGTCTCATTGAGACCGCAGGCTGGCCAGCATTCGACTGGCTGGGTATCGGCGATGGTGATGCGAATCTTAATGCTATTAATATTTAATGTTGGTGTTGGCGGAGCGATCGGACGTCCATCGCCCTGCCGGTTCATCGGACGCAGGCCATGCGACCGAGCGAGGAGCCGGACGGTCGGGACAGCTCCGGTTCGCCAGGCTTTGACTAAAGGGTGCCAAATTGGCCCTGCTTTCGCCGTTTTCGCGTCCCTCGTGTCCGCGTGGGTTCGCCAGCGTCGTCCGACGTCCGTTTCGGGGACGCTGAACGCTGTACCGAAGAATTGAACCGAGCCGCGGTTTGAAACCGTCGCGACATGAGATTTATCTGGAAAACGATTGCTGTGTAGATGTTGATCAATGTAGTGTCCGCGTCGTCCTCGAATGTCTGCAGTGCGCACGTGCTGCAGGGCTCGAGCGCTGTCGTTCAGCTTTCAGTGCGGGGTTTGAAGTCAATGGATGTACAGGTGTTGTTGGATCAGTACGCTTCCGGACGGCGAGACTTTCGTGGAGTCAATCTCCATGGAGCGGTTCTCCGGGGCGTGAATCTCAGCGGGGCGAATCTGTCGGGGGCCAGGCTCAGCGGAGCGGTCTTGGACGCGTCCAATCTCAACGGAGCGAGCTTGAGCGGCGCAAACATCCAGGGCGCAAGCCTGCGGGGCGTCAGCCTGCGCGGCTGCAACCTGGTGGGTGCGAACCTGCGGGGTTCGAACCTGCGAGGCTCGAACCTGCGGGGCGCGAACCTCGAGCGCGCCAACATCCGAGCCGCGAATCTGAGGGGTGCAAACCTCCGAGGGGCGAGCTTCCGGCGGGCAAACCTACGCAGCTCGAACTTCCGGGTTGCGAACCTCATGGGTGCGAATCTGACCGGGGGCAACTGCACGGCCGCCAACTTCCGGGGCGCGAACCTCAAGGGCGCCAACCTGTCGAAGTCCAGCCACGTTGGTGCGAACCACCGGGGCACGAATCACACGGGTGCCAACCACCGGGGGGCCAACCACACGGGTGCCAACCACACGGGAGCCAACCACACGGGAGCCAACCACACGGGAGCCAACCATTCTCACTCGAACCTCCGCGGCGCGAATCGTACGCGGGCGAGCTTCCGCAAGATCAAGCGGTGACGCACCGCTGCCGGACCAACCGACCACTACACGGAGACGAATCGTAATGGATACCAACGAAACTTCCCACCAGACTGCCGTCGAGCCCTCGTGTTTCCTGACCACCGCGACGGTGGGTGTTCTGGGGATGAGCGACGACTGCGAGCCGCTGACCCTGGCTCGCTACCTTCGCGACGAGAAGATGGTCACCGACAGCGAGCGCGCCGCGGTCGACTTGTACTACCGGGTCGCGCCGAAGGTCGTGGCTGAGTCGACGGAAGAAGAGTGGGTCGAGTTCTGGGACGAGTCCCTACGCGAGATCACCAGCCTGGTACGAGCTGGCGAATATGAGCTCGCAAAGGACCTGTACACCTTGGCTACGGCGAGACTCGTGGACCGAAAGGCGACCGAGTACTCGGACAAGGAAATGGTCGAGGATGTTTACCGCTTCGGCATGGACAAGCTGTTCGGTTTCGACTTTACGAAGGC
Organism: uncultured Nannocystaceae bacterium; assembly: GCA_964432695.1. Lineage (GTDB taxonomy): Bacteria > Myxococcota_A > Polyangia > Nannocystales > Nannocystaceae > CAJXVA01. The sequence goes on along the minus strand of CAYSPB010000079.1, from coordinate 11,664 downwards.
CTTGCCGTACTCCGTCCGCTTCGCGTTGCTCAAGCTCGGGATGAAGTCTTGGGTGTCGGCCGAGCAGCTTCGACTCCGCATTCGGATGCTCCGCGTCGCGCGTATCATCGAACTCTGATGGGCCTCTCGAATCTCCTGAGCCCCTTCCGGATCGACTCCGAGCGGTGGATCTACGGTCATCCCCTGTTCCGGAATCGAGTGGAGTTCACAGCGGACCCGGAGCGCGTGAAGGAGTTCGTGAGGACTCCGTTCACCCGCTCGCGCATGACCCGGGACATGCTGACGCGGTTTCATCTCAGCAACCACTCGATCGTCGTCAGCGAAGACGACCATGCCGCCTTTCTTCGGAAGATCTTTCGGGAGAGTCGACCCAGCAGTGAAGAGTTCATCAGCATCGCAAAGGAGCTGATGGACGAGGTCTTGGCGTTGCCACCCGGTGCGGATGAGATTCGGATCGACCTATCGACTCGGATGGTGCGCGCGATGTACGTGAGCCTGTTGTCTCACATGCTGGGTATCGAGCTCACGCGCCCTGTCATCGACTACATCCGCGGCGCCAACATCCAGCCCGGATCTCGGCCGCTGCAGATGGATGGGGTGCTGTACGTGTTGGGGACCGTATTCCCTCGTTGGGCGCCGATGCGCGAGATCATCGACATCGTCGTGTACCGCGGAGAGCGTCGCTCCCGGGTCATCTCCGGCGAGATGGAGCGGCTCATCTTCCGGTACGCCGTCCCTCGGGGCCCGAAGACCTGGTACGCGGCACTGCTCGACCTCAAGGCGAGAGGGCAAATCACCAGCGGTCAGTTCCGCGGAGAGCTGACGAGCATGATGGTATCCGCGTACAGCCTGTCTGCCGCAATGAGCTCGATGCTGCTCTGCCTCGCGGCGCGTCCGGAGTACGTCGAACGTGTACGAGACGACCCCACGCTGGCGAAGTGTTTCGTCAACGAAACCCTGCGCCTGTTCCCGCCGTTCCGCCAGTTCGGCTACGAGCATCGTGGGATCTGGGACTTGAGCCGACGAGATCGGGCGCGGCTGCGCGCGACGGACCTGTTCGTCACCACCAGTGCCCTGCACCGCAACGGTGCGGTTTGGGACGACCCGGACGAGTTCCGCCCCGAACGGTTCCTGTCGCCCGATGCCACCCGAGGCAAGAAGTTCATTCCCTTCGGAGTGGGGAGGCGGGCCTGCTCGGGGCGCCAGTACTCCATCCAGATCCTGTATCGCGTGCTGTCTTACGTCTGCTCGGAGTCGTGCGGCGTCGCGCTGACCCTACCCGACGATTTCCAGCGGGACGCACACGGACTTCCCATCAACCAAAGTGGGTGTCTGGTCTCGTTCCCGGTCGATGACCGCGTGTTGCTCGAGAAGAAGGCGCACACGACTCTACCCCTTTACAACACACAGCAAGAGACGGAGAGAACGCCATGCACCCCATGACAACCCACCAAGACGACGAAATGCAGACCAGTAGTTGGCGGATCGAGGGCGAGTCCGGTTGGTCCAACCTACTCAAGTGGGCGGCCGCCCTCGTCGCACCAGCGGTGGCGACCGCCATCGGCGAAGCGATCGAAAAGGCGATCAAGGAGCACCAGTTCTGGAACGATCCTTGGGCGTTCTGCGCCTCCGAGTCGCAGGGACAGAGCAGCAACTACGCCACCGCTGTCGTGGCCAAGTCGGTCGAGAAGTACCAGACGAACAGTTCCGAGGTCAGCAAGTCGAAAGCGTATGATGCCAGCTGGAGCAAGGATTCTCGGAAGTCGCTCGTGAAGACGCTGATGAACTTCGATACCACCCAAGAGATGATCTCTTACATGCAGTCTTATCAGGTCAACGGGGCGACGCCGCCATTCCTGTCTACCGCGCCTTTGGTGCTCATCGCCGCAAAGATCAACGCCTGAGCAGCGCTCGCGAGTTCTCCGAAGGCCTGGGCCTGGATCGGGCCAGCCTTCGGATGGAAGCCTCGTTCACGAATGGGAACCCCGTGCAGTCTCTGCTCTTTGCAGGCCTCGCCCAGCGTCGCGGCATTTCGCGAGCACTGCCGTTTTCACAGCGGGCGTGGCGGAGGCGGCACTTCGCGGCCGACCCTGGGCCCCTTTGTACGGGCCTGGTCAATTTCTGGCTGCGGGCTCTGCTGCAGCGCCGGAAGCCGCTCGGAGTGCTTCGCACGCCGAGTCGTTCAACCCTCGAGCAGATCGTGGCGCTTCAATCGAGCGGCGTCTATCCCGAGTTCCCTTCGAATCACGTCCCCACGAAGGCGGACCGGGCGATGTTGCTGCGAAAGTACGGGTCCTCGGACTGGCTTGCCGTCTCCCGCGAGATCCAGGACACGGCGGGCGGTGACTGCATTTTGTACGATCTCCTTCAGCAGTTCGACTACGAGAGCGTCCGGATTCATACCCATGAAACACCGCCGACAGGGTTCTCGAAATTTCCCGACGCCGACCGAGGCACCGCGTTCGTGGCGGTGATCCGTTATTGCCGCTCCGGTCGAGAGGGCGGACATCGTGTGGCGGCCTACGTCAGCCGGACGGGTCGCTGTCACTTCTTCGACCCGAATGCAGGTGCCGTCGTCGAGCCCAACGGTCCGAGGTTTCAACGGTGGCTGAGGGACTACTACCAAGATATGCCCCATCGATCGTTCGAGCTCCCTGCCTCGGGCCCCGCGCTGAGTCTCTACGAGCTTCGCGGTGTTCGTTGCGCGACCGGACGTGCCAAGATTCGTTCACAGCTCGAGGTAAATCGCACGAGGTCCGATGCCTGACGTCACGCCAACCGAGCCCGAACTCGGGTCGATGACTCAGTGGCCCGATAAAGGGCACCGTGCGGTGAACTCGGGAGGACAGACAGCGCAATCGGGGGAGTCGCCCGAACTCGAGTCCGCCTGGCGGCGCAGCGACGATGTGGATACCTGGGCGCTGCTAGCCCAGGTCTTCGCCGCTCACCCCCAGTGGAGCCACGCGCAGTGCGAGGCGCTCCTTCGTCGGTGCATGATGTCTCGAGCCCAGCGCGAGGGCCAGGCTGAAACGCTCGATGCATGGCAGCGGCGGTGGAGTCGGGCGCATCGCAACGAGCTGGCGTCCACCCTTGCCGCGACCACCTACTCGTCGTGGTCGGCGCGTTGTCGTGCCGCCGGGATCTGGAGCTTCGGCCGATGTCCAGTCCCACCGTTCATCGCGATTGCAGGCCTGCTGCTGGACTCGGGATGGGCGGCGGAGCCGTCCCCAACCTCGGGTTCAGGCCGTGTCGAGGGGCTCGAGGGACGAACGCAGCGAGTCGCCGACCGGAGTACGTGCCGCCAACCCGTGATCGTGGTGGCGCCTCAGGAGGCGCTGCCGGACTTTCGTCGCTACGGGGCTTCACGGCAGCTGTTGTGGGCTTTGGAACAGGCAGGCTTTGCGTGGAGGCTGTGGTCGCCGTGGTCTTCGGCGGCGTCCCTCGACCTGGATGCCACACCCGGTGTCGTTTTTTGGAGCTACGGCGAGCTCGTTCATGACTACCTCCATCACGCCACCAGCTTTGAAGACGCCTGTCGGGCCCGAGGCGTGCCCGTGGTCAACAGCGTCCGAGCCGGGTGGGACACCCGACATTCCACGACGTTGCGCAAGTGGCAGGAAGCCGGCATTCCCTGTGCCCGGTTCCAGAAGTTCAACGCGGTGGAGGAGATCGGCCTTCGCTACCCGCTCATCATCCGTACCGACGGCGTGCATGTGGGGCACGGAATGTACCGGGTCGAGAACCGAGTGGAGGCGGAGCGGGTGATGCATGACGCGCGCTCCGACTACATCGCCCGAGCCACGGGTGCTGTATCTCCGCCCAATCTCGCGATCGAGTTCGTCGACGTGCGAGAGCCGGACGGACGCTACGCCAAGTACCGAGCCTACGTCGCGGGCGAGACCGCCATCCTTCGTCATCGGGCCATCGGTGGAGACTGGCTGGTCAATCAGGATTCGGCGACGTCGACGACCGGCATCGATCGTTCGAGCGAGCACGACTTCGACCTGGAGCTCATCGTGCGTGCGGGCCAGGCCACCGGATCCGACGTCGCGGCGCTCGACTTCTCGCGCCGCTCCGACGGCCGCTACGTGTTCTGGGAGTCGAACCGGTATTTCTCGATGGTTGGCGACCGTGGGTACCTACGAGGGCTGTACGCCACTAAACCCGACGCCGCCCGGGGTCGTCGCGATCGACGGCTCGGCAAGGCGATTCGTTCTCTGCTTCAACAGCGGTTGGAAGGTGATCTTCGTGGATGACTTGAAAAGCTCGAGTGTGACCGTCGACGCAAGGAGCCGAAACGAGTTCGGTGCCACGGTCACCGTGGCCAGCCTCGGTGCAATGAGCACCGATGGATATCGCCAGCCGATGACGCGGCTGCTCGACCTCCGGGCCTGGATGGCCGACGACCTTGCAGAGCTCGAAAAGGCCGTTCGGAGTGCCGTCAATCCGACAGGACGCAAGACGAACCGCGATACGACCTCCGTCGCAAAGGCGGCTGCATACATCATGGGCTTGCCCGGCAAGCGCATTCGACCGACGTGTGTGTTGCTGGGGGCCCGACTCGGCGGACGGATGCTCGACGAAGACGTCTGCGATCTCGCGGTTGCCTGCGAGCTGGTCCACGCCGCGACTCTGCTGCACGACGACGTGTTGGATGAAGGCGAGACACGCCGCGGCGCGCCGGCGGCTCGCGTCGTGTATGGAAACCCAGCCAGCGTCCTGGGCGGCGACCTGTTGCTGCTGCGGGCGGTGAGCCTGGTGCAGAAGGCGAGAGACTGGCGGCTGCTCCACCTGCTCACCGACACCATGAACGACATGGTGCACGCGGAGGCCATCCAGCTCGATAATCGAGGCGGCTGGTGCTCGGATCGCGACGCGTATCTCGAAGTCATCCAAGGTAAAACGGCGGGTCTCTTCCGCTGGGCCTTTTCGGCGGGTGGGATCGTCAGCGGCATGTCTTCGACCGAGGTCACCACCCTCGGGAAGATCGGAGATGCCATCGGGCTGGGGTTCCAGCTCATGGACGATCTGCTCGACGTGAACGGAGCCGCCGAAGCGCTCGGCAAAGCGCCGTTGGCCGACCTTCGTGAGGGCAAGATGACCTGGCCGTACCTCGTGGCGGCGGAGCGAAACTCCCGGATCTCGTCGATCGTGCGGGACTACGTCCAGGCCACCAAGACAGGGCGTACGCCGTTGGCGAAGCCTGTCGTGGATGCAATCGTGGCGACGGGGGCGCTCGACGAAACGAAGGCGTTCGCGCTTCAGCAGGCGGAAGTGGCCCGGACCCTGCTCCGGACCTTGCCCGACTCGGTTGCCCGTGACGCGATCGAGGTCGTCATCGATGCCGCCGTCGAGCGCAGTGCTTGAAGAGCGCGATGCGTCGGACCCCCGAACCGTCCGGCTGCGGGCGTGGATGCGGCACATCGGGGCACCCGCGCTCAGCGTTCGTCTGCTTCGCGGTGGCGCGCCCTTGTTCCAGCGCGACGTTGGGCAGACCGACGCCCGCCTCGGGTCCCCGCTGGCGCCGCACCACCGTTTTCGGCTCGGCTGCCTCGTCAAGCCCATGGTGGCGCAAGCGGTGCTGCAACTCGAGCGCCGCGGCCTGGTCGAGCTTCGAGCATCGATCGCCGACTACGTGCCTGCGCTAGACGCGTCTGCGTTCCGCGCCATCACGGTCGAGCACCTGCTGACGCAGGCGTCCGGACTCGCCCGCGGTTTCTTCCAACCGGGTCCGGTCGATGCCGAGCGGACGCTCGAGCGAATCGTTGCGTCGCGCTTGCACTTTTTGCCCGGGACCCGGCGCAAGTACTCGCATTGGGGCTACTTCTTACTGGGGCTGGTCATCGAGGCCGCGACGGGGCAGGGGCCTGAGGCCTTCATCGCCGAGCAGATTCTGCATCCGCTCGGGTTGACGCGCTGCGGGTTCGACGGGGACCGCGACGCCGAGATGGACCTGGTGCGGGGCTACTGGTCCGGATGGCGCTTTGGTGCGCCAGACCCCGATGCGCCTGCGTGCGCAAGCGAGCTGGTACGCATTCCCAACTGCGCTGGTGGACTGATCGGCTCCTCGAGCGATGTGGCGCGGTGGCTCGATGCGTTGTTGGCTGAGGGGCGGGCGGCTGCGGGCGAGGCCTATCGACCTGTCGTCACGCGGCGCGTGCTGGAGTTGCGCGCGCGAAGAAACCAGGTGTTCACGCTGGGAGGATTCTGCGCGGACGTCCTCGAACGCGGTGCTTGTCTTCACTTTGGCGCGTTCAGTTCGGGTTATTCCTGTTTCGCGTTCCTCTGCCCCAAGCTGGATTTGGTCGGCGTCGCGGTGTGCAGCCACCAGTCCGGGGCGGACTCGCTGCGGCTTCTGATGTCCGAGCTGTGCCGTGAATTCGTGACCGAAGTGTCGTTGCCGCCCACCCGCGTCTCGGGTGGTGCAGCTCGACTCGGGCTGTCCGACCTTGCGGAGTCGAAGGAGGCGCCGCGGCGGACGAAGCGGAGCCGTGTCGCTGCACGACCGCTCGCGGCGGACTTGGCCGCATTGCCCGGGGTGTATCGATGCCTCTCGATGGGTCTTTGTGAGGTCGTCGCGCTGGGCGATCACTTGTTCATGGACTTCGGCGCCTCCGAACCCGTCGAGCTCCGGCCTCGTCGCGGCCGGCTTCGTTTCACGCTGATCGGTGGCCCGTTCCGACTGGAGGTCGTCGAGTTCTTCCGCGATCCGCAGGTCCCTGATGTGATCCGCGGCTTGACCCTCAACGACATGGCGTTCGAGCGCTGCACACGTCCGCCATGAGGGCGGCGCGATCGGGGAGCCAATGCTCTACGTTTCGCATCAGTTTCGGACCATGAGACCGTCATTCGAAAGAGCAGCAGCAGAGGGACCGCGGTCCACGAGCAGACGAGAGCGGGGTGATTGGCGAACTGGAGCGGACGTGAGGACGGGGGTCGTACCCAAGCTCGCTTCCTGTTGCCGCGGAGCTTCCGCCTGCTCGGGCTGGACGGGTATGCTCGCAGCGATGTAGACCGGGCGCCGTCGCCTTTTCGGTTCGCTGGGAACGGCGGGCGGAACCTCAGATTCGGACGGTTGTACGTCCGCATCGCCGCCTTCGTCATCCTCGGGCCGCACCGTCTCCTCTCGGCTCTCCAAGGGCCGGCTCTTCGTCCGACGATCGGTGCGTGGGCCAGGGTCGGCATGGAGCACGCGCTCGACGTTCGCGCTCGATGCCTCCTTGGAACGTGGATGGGCGGCGTCAGTCAGTCTCGCGAACGCGGGGATGACGAATCCCGACTCGCGGTGGAGCCCAGCCGTTGCCAGAACGGCGACGGCGCCCAAAACAACGGCGCCTGCCCCATATGCCATGAGTAGAGCCGGGCGATGGCCGCGGTTCTGCACCGGTGTTTCGGGGCTCGCTCGTCGCTCCGAACCTGCTGCTTCGTGCCGCCCTTGCACCTCTCGCCCGCGGCTCGGGGCGATGGCCCCCGTGTCCCCCTTCTCCGCACTTTTGGTGGCCGTTTTCCGTGAGGCGCGTGGCAACCGGAAGCGTCGTGCTGGAACCGCGTCAATCAATGCCTCGACTACGAAGTTTGCATCCTGTGGACGTTCGTCTGGTGCCCGTTGCAGGCACTGCTCGAGCAGCGTGAGGACCTGTCCTGGGACGTTTGTCTCGGTGCCGAGTTCCGACCGAAGCGAGGGGAGTTCGTGGTGGAGCGTACGATTCAGGAGCGTGTCTGCTTCAGGGCCGTCGAACGGGAGCGCTCCCGCCAGCATTCGCCAAAACAGCGCACCAAGGGAGTACACGTCTGAGCGCGTGTCAGCGTGCTCCCCGTTGAGGCGCTCGGGGGCGAGATATCCCGCCGCCCCGAGTGTAGCCGGACCCGCGGGGCGAGAAGGGGGACCGAGCGCGCTGGCGGGTCCGACATCGAGCAGCGTCACGTAGTTCGAGTGTTCTTCGTGCTCACTGAGCATGATGTTCGACGGCTCGATGTCTCCAATGACCGTCGAGCGACTGTGCGCGTGCCCGATGGCCTGGAGGATCTGGGCTGCCACCGGAACGAACTCCGAAAACCCGAGCCGTCCCCCGCCGCTCAATCGCGCCGCCAAGGACTCGCCACGAATCAGTTCCATCGCGATGTAAGGACGCCCCGAGTAGAGGCCGCTGTGAATCACGGAGACGACGTTCGGGTGGCGAAGCTCTCGGAGCCGTTCTGCCTCCCGGCAAAAACGTTCACGGGCGAGAGCACTGCCAGCACATTCGTCGCGTAGTATTCTGATGGCAATTGGGGATTGGTCGATGAGGTCGACAGCCTCATGGACGACGCTCGACCTGCCCCGGCCGAGCATGCGCCCACCCTGGAAGCGTCCGTCGAGGAGTACTCCCTCGATCGTGCCCGCGCTCTGCATGCCTAGAGGCTTTTCGCGAAGCCGACGACGAGATCGGTGTTGAATGCCGCCTCGTGGCAGTCGACACAAAACTGTTCGCGCCCCGATCTGACGACCGCGTCCGTCTCCAAGTTGTACGTCGCCCAGAACCAGTCTTGCGACGCGGGGAAGTACCCTTGTGGGCCTTTGTACATCACGGCAAGGCCGACACGGTTCCCTTCGGTGTCGAAGCCTTGCTTGACGAACAAGGTGCCCTCGGGGAACGCAACGAACTGCGTCGGGTCGTCGGGGTCGATGCTGTTGTAGGCAGCTTTGACCTCCTCCGGACCCCACACGAGGACTTCAGCGCCGCCGATATGGGTCGAGGAGGGTTCGCGCTCGTCGGTCATCGGGACGAGCTCCGTCTCGAACGCGAGCGCGCGCTCGATGATTTCGTCCTCGTCGAGCTCGACGGCCTCCCCCGTCGAGTCCTCGTCCGTGGGGTCCTCGTCGCTTTCTGAGGAGGGAGCGCGGGCGCTACGGTCGGGTTCGTCACACCCTCCAAGCAGGGACAGGGCAAGAGTCGAAGTGAGCGCTAGGGTCCTCATTGTGATGCCTCTGCGACCTGAATCGCCACGCCGTGGGTCACGACGGATGTGTCTGTGCGGGTGTAGGGGCCCTGGCTCATCGACTGCGCGACGACGTGAATCCAGGTCGTTCCCAGCTTCACGGGCAAGTCTGCGTCTGGGACCACGATGCGGTTGACCTTCGAGAGCCCTGACGGCGCGACCATGGTGTGGTGCTCTTGATTGCAGTCGGGCAGACATCCCGGGACACCTGTGTCGATGTAGAGATGCCCGTAGGCGACGCGTTCTTCCGCAGAGTCTTCGGCGGTGAAGCTCGGGTTGGAAAGGGTCAGGTTCAAGCTTGCAACTTCGACGACCGTGTTCGCATCGACGTTCATCCCCGGCGCCGGGCGAAGGACGCCAAGGTGCTCCTCTCCGTCATCGATCCAGAAGCCCACGCTCGCAAAAGCGCTGTCAGCGTCGTACCGAGTCCCGTCGGGTTTCATCGCAATGAGGGATAGGTGGTGAAGTCCTGGAGCCGTGGGGAGCGTGACCTCGGGGTTTTCCACGCCGAGTGCGAGGTCTCCACTCGTGAACGACGCAACCGCCGCGCCGTCCAAGAGGACCTCGACATACCCTGGGTTCGTGCCCGTCTCCCCGAGCGTCATTCCGCGTCCTGCGACGGCGATCGCGAGTGTCCCTGGATCCCCGCTGGCGAAGGTTTGGAGTTCTACCGGGCTGAGTACTTCGAGCTCAGGTTCCACGACGGATTCGACGCGAATGCACTCTTGCGCTTCGCATACGCTCCCAAGCGCGCAGTCTGCATCGGCTTCGCAGAAGAAAACGCCGTCCAAGGTGGGGTCGAGCTCTTGATCGTAGCATCCGGTGAGCGTCAGCGAAGGGCTGAGTAAGAGGAGAGTCGTCGCCGCAGCCCCGAGATATGTCCGGAAGGGGCGGCGAGGTTCGCCTTCGTTCAAGATAGCTGGGTTCTCGATATTCAGCAGCATTAGGACTCCTCCTCTAAAACCGAACCGAAAGCGATTGCGCAGAGAAAGCGATGTTTCGGTTTCGGTCTCGCTTCGCTCCGACCACGGCCAAGGCGGCGCCCGTTGCCGCAAGGGCGGCGCCGATCCCTACGGACACGCCGAGCAACACGTTCGCGCTCTGTCCCTGGGCATGGAGATCCTCGGCTTCCGTCAGCGTCAATCGATCACTGTTCGTTCCTTGCATGAGCTGGGCGACTCGCTCGTCAGCTCGGCGGGCACGAAGGCCGAAGACGGTTCCTCCGACTGCGGCGCCCACGACCCCTGTCACCGCAAGCGCGGAGCCGGTGAGCAGCATCGGGGAAAACCGTCGGTCGGGCTGTGAGGCGCTCTGCTCCCGTGCTGGCTCGAACGAGGTTGGACGCGGCGGGTCGTTCCGCTCCTGCTCTGGCTCCGGAAGCAGCTTCCGGAGCACCTCGAGCCGCTCTGCGGCAAAAGCCCGCTCATCGAGTGCGAGCTCGGGCATGTTCGCAAAGGTCTCGTAGTGCTC
>CAYSPB010000079.1:0-1115 GCA_964432695.1 uncultured Nannocystaceae bacterium | reverse complement strand
GCGACCAACGCAGCACGCTCCTGGCCGGTCAGCTGGAGCAGGCGAATGAGTTCATCCTTCGCTCCGGAAAACGACGAGGTGGGAGCTCCACCTGCGTCGTAGTGTGCGACGACATCCGCCAGCGACGTAAAGGCCCCGGTGTGCATGTACGAGGCGCGTCGGCTGACGTCTCGAAGCGTTGGGGTCTTGAACGCCCCGATCTCACCATCGTTCGGGCCCAGAACGCTGCCGCCACAGGAATGAGACGCTGGAGCGTCGCTCCAAGCACCGTCGCAGCCGAACTCGGACTCGAGCAGGGTCTGCAGTCCTTCTCGTCTTCCTTGATCCGGAGCGTCCTGTTCAGCCACCCCGATGTTGTGGAACTGTCCGTCGGTGAAGTTGGGTCCCCGGTGGCATCCCAGGCAGCGACCGTTACCGATGAACGTCCTCAGGCCGAGCTTCTCCTCGTCGTTGAGGAGATCGCTGTCTATCGCGCCTGCCTGCAGCTCCGCTCGAAACTGATCGAAACGCGAGTCTCGGCTGACCAACTGTCCTGTGTATGCGCCCAGTGCTTTTCCGGCACCGACGAAGACCTCGCTCGCCACCTCCCAATCTGAAGAGCCGGGCTCGATCGACGCCGGATCGAACTCGTCGTCGAAGAGCGAAGGAAGCGGCCCGAACGCGGCTTCGTACGCGCTACGGTGGTTTGTGGCCACGCGAAGCGCAACATCGACACGTGAAGTCCCCATGCCATCCGAGGACTCCAAGCATCCGAGCGCTTGGCCCCACGGGCTGTCGGCGGTTCCGCCCCACCCCTGCCACGTCGCGAGTACGGTCGGAGATGCCGGGTAGGCGACGTTGAGCAGCGCCATTGGGGTACGGCGGCCAGCTCTGCCCTGGGGGTCGTCGAACGCAAGGTCCGGCGCATGGCAGGAGGCGCAGCTCGTCTCCTCGGCTGGGCTCAATGCCGCATCGAAGAAGAGTGCGTGGCCAAGTGCCTGTGCGAGCGGGTCGAGGCTCCAGGCGTTGGTTGGGTCTTCAGGGGGGTCGCCGGGGATGTCTCCGAACCATCCGACGATGACGGAGCGTTCGTCGGTGCTGAAATAGCCTTCAGCACCGGAGTCGCTACTTTCCGC
>CAYSPB010000078.1:0-21960 GCA_964432695.1 uncultured Nannocystaceae bacterium | reverse complement strand
CATCCGATGAAGATGAAGTACCGCACGGGCTTCAACAAGGACGGCAAGATCACCGGCGTCGACGCGAAGACGTTTCTCGACGGCGGCGCCTACTCGAGCTTCGGGCTCGTGACTACGTACTACTCGGGGCAGCTGCTGTGCGCCCCGTACGGCTTCGACGCCTACCGCTTCCACTCGCGTCGCGCGTACACAAACAAGCCGGCGTGCGGCCCCAAGCGTGGACACGGCAGCGTGCAGCCTCGGTTCGCGCTCGAATGCCAGATCGACAAGGCCGCCGAGAAGCTCGGCCTCGACCCGATTCAGATGCGCTTGCGCAACGACATCGGCAGCAACGCGGTGACGGTCAACGAGTTCCGCGTGGGCAGCAACGGCTTCTCCGAGTGTCTGCGCCGGGTGCAGGACAGCAGCGACTGGTCGCGCAAGCGCAAGGACCTGCCGTACGGGCGCGGCGTCGGCGTGGCCGGCAGCACGTACATCTCGGGCACGAACTACCCGATCTATCCCAACGACATGCCGCAGGCGGCCGTGCAGATCACGCTCGACCGCTCGGGTCGCGCGCGGGTGTTCTCGGGCGCGAACGACATCGGGCAGGGCAGCAACACGATGCTGGCGGTCATCACCGGCAACGAGCTCGGGCTGCCGCTCGACGACATCCGCGTCCTCTCGGCCGACACCGACCTGTGCCCGGTCGACCTGGGTGCCTACAGCTCCCGCATCACGCTGATGGTCGGCAACGCGTGCGTCGAGGCGGCCTCGAAGCTGCGCCGGCTCGTCACCGAGGCGGTCGGCAAGCGCTGGGAGGTCTCTCGCAAGCGCGTCACGCTGGCCGACGGCATGGCGATCGACCGTGAAGACCCCGAGCGCAACGTGCCGCTCGCCGAAGCGTTCCAGTGGGCCGAGGCCGACAACGGTCTGCTCGGGGCGACCGGCTCGTACAACACGCCGAAGGACCGGCATGGCGAGTACCGCGGCGGCACGATCGGCGCGTCGCCGGCGTACAGCTTCACCGCGCACGTGGCCGAGGTCGACGTCGACCCGATGACCGGCGTCGTGGACGTGAAGACGATCTGGGTCGCGCACGACTGCGGTCGCGCGCTGAGCCGCAAGATCGTCGAGGGCCAGATGGAAGGCTCGGCCTACATGGGCTTTGCCGAGGCCATCATGGAGCAGCACATCGTGGACCCGGACCACAATGGCGTGCACCCCGGGCCCAGCCTGCTCGACTACCGCATCCCCACCTTCCTCGACACGCCCGACCTCGAGGCGCTCATCGTCGAGTCGCCCGATGCCCAAGGCCCGTATGGCGCCAAGGAGGCGGGGGAGGGGCCGCTGCACCCGAGCATCCCGGCCATCGCCAATGCGATTTACGACGCGGTCGGCGTCCGCATGGACGCGCTGCCGTTCACCCCGCCGCGCGTGCTCGCGGCCCTGCAGGCGCGCGCCGAACGAGAGCGCGCCGGAGAACTCTCGCCCCACAAGCCCGACACCGACGGTGCCCGGAGGATTGCCTGATGCTTCGCTTGCCTCGCTTCGGCGTTCAAAGCCCCGAGACCCTCGATGACGCCGTCACGGCGCTCGCCCAGCCGGGCGCGCGCATCGTGGCCGGCGGCACCGACATCCTGCCCAACCTCAAGCACCGTCTCGATCAGCCGCCCACGCTGGTCAGCCTTGCGCGCGTCACCAGCCTGCGCGAGGTGAAGGAAGAGGACGGCGTGCTGCGGATCGGTGCCGGCGTAACCCTCACCGACATCGCCGAGCATGATCGCGTGCAGGCGCTGTTCCCCAGCCTCGCGTATGCGGCGAGCATCGTCGCCAGCCCGCTCATTCGGAACATGGGCACGCTCGGCGGCAACGTGAACCTCGACACCCGCTGCCGCTACGTCAACCAGACGCACTTCTGGCGCTCGGCGATCGGCGGCTGCCTCAAGTCCGAGGGCGACGTCTGCCACGTCGTGCCCAAGGGGCGCATCTGCGTCGCCGCGATGAGCAGCGACCTCGTGCCCGTCTTGAGCAGCCTCGACGCGAGCATCGTCAACGTCGGCCCCGAAGGGCGCCGCGAGATGCCGCTGCTCGATTACTACGGTGCGGACGGCACCAAGCACACCAAGCGCCTCGACGGAGAGGTCACCAGCGAAGTCCGCATCCCGATCCCCTCGGGTGCGACGCGGGCTCACTACGCGAAGTGGACCGTGCGGGACAGCATCGACTTCCCGCTTGTGTCGGTCGCGCTTCGGTTCTCGCTGGCCAGCGACTCGGTGCACGCCGAGGTCACCGACATCGCGGTCGTGGCCGGCGTGCTCGGCAGCAAGCCGCGCACGCTGACCCGGCTCGACGACGCCATCGGGCGCAAGCTGTCGGACCCGACGGTCGCGCATACGGTTGCCGAGCGCGCGTACGCCCAGTGCAAGCCGCTGGAGAACGTGCCGTACGAGGCTCCGTATCGACGCCAGATGATCCGGGTGCACACGCAGCGCGCCATCGAAGCGATCATCGACGCAGGCTGATCGAAGCAGGTTGAGCGACGCTGGTCGCGGCGCCGGGAATCCTGGCGCCGCGGTTGGGTGCGCGCTTACTTTAGGCTCAGCTTGTCGCGCAGGCCGTACGGCGCGAGCGCGTCGCTGACGTAACCGTCTTCGTCTCGAACCTCGAGGTCGTGCGGCCAGGCCTTCTTGCCCGACGCGAACACGACACGTTCGAACCCGAGGCCAGCAAGCTCGGCTTTCGTCGTCTCGGTCATGATCTTGGCGATGACGTCGTCGTCGAACCGACCGCTGCCCACGCGCATCTTTTCGTGGTTCTTGCCGGAGAGCTTGATGAACGCGCGCAGTCCGTAGTCCTTCTCGAGACGCTCGGCGAACGTCTTTTCGAAGGCGTCACGAGCGTCGACCCGGTCACGGTGCACCGTGTACGCCACGGCCCAGCGCGTGCTTCGGCGGCACTGCTCGAGGCGGCGCACCACGACGTCGACCCGAGCCTTCGGGGCGTCGTCGGGCAGCGCTGCGATCTGCGCCCAGGCCTGGCCCACGGCCTTGGCCTGCTTGCACGACGACTCGTCCTCATAGACGTTCTTCGCGGTTCGCAGGGCCCTGCGGATGGCCACCCGTCGCTGTGCGGGATCGGTGGGCAATGCTTCGACGGGATCTAGAGCACTGCCGGCGGCCACGGGCGTCGCGGGGGCAGGCGGTGCCTCCGGCGAGGCTTCTGAGTCAGGGGGCTGCTCGTCGACGGGCGCGGGTGGGGTGTCGGTTGTTGGAGGCGTGTCGGCGCTCGGCGCCGGGGCCTCGTCGTCGGCTCGTTCGGGTGCGTCGGCCGAGGCATCGGCAGCGGTCTTGCTGCCGCGCGCAGGTGCCGAGTCGTTCGCCGCCACCGCAGGCGCGGCCTCGACTCGTTCGAGCGCACCTGCGCCCGCGCTGCCCAAGAACGCGGTGAGGCCGATCCCCAGCGTCCAGCCACCGGCCGCTGCGTTGCGTCCGGCGACCCGGCGCGCGACGACAAGCAGCAGCCCAATGGCGCTGGCGCCTGCGGTCGCGGCCATGGCTACGCCCCAAGGGTCGTTCTGGAAGTCCAGCATGCCCGTGCGTCCGATCCGTTCCTTCGGCGAAGGAGAGTGGGCGTGGGGCTACTGGCCGCCGCAGTACGTGTTGACCTCGCCGACCAAGGTGTCCTCGGTCTTGCGGATCTCGTCGGCCTTGCCGACGACGGCCTGCATCTTGGTGATGTCGGAGCTTGCCTCCTTCATCTGCGGACCGATGGATTTCGCGTCTTCGAGCAGGGTCTCGTAGCGCTTGGCGAACCCGGCCACTTTCTCGTCACTGAGGTCGAGCCCCTGCACGTCGGTGATCGCGGCTTCGACGACCGCTTCATACTCCTCGACGACCTTCGGGTTCTTCTCGATCTCGCCGAACTTCTCGGTGGCGGCAGTCAGCTTGGGCGTGTGCGCGTTGATGGCGTTGATCAACTTGTTGCACTGCTGGACCTTGTCGCAGCCGGGCAGGAGGGCTGCGCAGGAGAGGGCGAGAAAAGCGACGCGTCCGAGCTGCTTCATGACGAAGCACCAGAGTACGACGAGAACGAACCCTGCGGGGGGCGATTCGTCCTGCGTCGGAGCCAGTTGCGCCCCGTTGTAGGCCGACGCCATACTGCGCGGGCTGCGTACCCCGGCCGTTTCCATGTTGCGTTCCACGAGTGTCCTCGCCTGCCTGTTGACCCTGCTGCCCGCGTGCAATCTCAGCAAGCTGACCGCCAACGCTTCGGCGGACATGGTCTACGCGGGAAGCAGCGCACTCGACCACGAGTCCGATCCCCAGTTTGCCCGCGAGGCGTTTCCGGCGAGCCTCAAGACGCTCGAGACGTTTCTGGTCAACACGCCGGAGAACGAGCCTCTACTGCTGCTGCTCGCACGGGGCTACAACTCGTACGCGTTCGGCTTTCTCGAAGACGACCTCGATCGCGCGAGCATCGACGGGACCGAAGAGGAGATCGACGAACTCACGCGACGCGCGAAGATCTTTTACCTTCGCGGCAGCGAGTACGGCTGGCGGTTGCTCGACGAGCCCGAGCTGCGAGAGGCCGCCGAGGCCGCCGATCTCGATCGCGTCGGTGAGCTGTTGAAGGACATCAAGCCCGAGCAGCAGCCCGCGTTGTTCTGGGCGACGTACGGCTGGGCCTCGGCGATCAACCTCTCGAAGGATGACCCCGCGATGATGGCGGGCCTGGGCCCAGCGAAGGAACTGATGCGTCGCGCGTACGAGCTCGACCCCGGCTACAACGGCGGCGCGCCCACGCTGTTCTTCGGGGTGCTCAATGCGTCGATCCCCAAGGCCCTCGGAGGTCAGCCCGAGGTGTCCAAGAAGTTCTTCGAGGAGGCGCTCGAGCGAAGCGGCGGGGAAAGCCTCATGGTGGCGTTCTTGTTTGCTCGCTACTACTGCCCCGCGGCCCAGGATCGCGCGCTGTGGGACACACTGATGAAGCGCGTGCTGACCGCGGACGTCACGGCCATGCCGCAGGAGATGCGGCTGACGAACGAACTCGCGCGGTCTCGCGCGCGGTTCTGGTCTGCGCACGTCGAAGACTTGATTCTGGAGTGAGACTGAATGGAACCGCATCGCCGACGTCCAACGGCGAGGTCCCTGGAGGCTGCGGCCTGTGCTGCACTAGGCCTCCTCGGGTACAACTGCCCCGTCGCCGCGGCGACGCGCCCCGTTTTTTGACAGCTAGACCGTAGAGCCAAGCCCATGACGCTCAAGAAGCCGACCCGACGCACCTTCCTTCGCACCTCCACCGCCGCTGCCGGTGTCGCCGCGGTCGGCGCTCCGCTCATCGCCAAGGGCGCTCCGAAGCACACGTTGAAGATCGCCTCGCTCGCCCCGGATGGCTCGAGCTGGGCGAAAGCCTTCAAGATGATCGCGCGCGAGGTGAAGGCGCGAACGGACGGAGCCGTCGTCATCAAGCCCTACGTCGGAGGAACCATGGGGCCTGAGCCTGCGATGATCCGGAAGTGCCGGACTGGGCAGCTCGACGGTGCTGCGGTGACGTCGGTGGGCCTCGGCGAGATCAACAAGCAGGTGCTGATGATGCAGTTCCCGATGTTGTTCTCGAACTACAAGCAGGTGGACCGCGTCCGCGAGAAGATGCGCCCCCGCTTCGAGAAGCTCTTTGCGGACGGCGGCTTCCATCTGAGCAACTGGGGCGACGTCGGCTTCCTCTACCCGTTCTCGAACACCCCGGTCGCGAGGCCCTCCGATCTCAAGTCCACGAAGTTCTGGGTTTGGGATGCGGATCCCGTCACCAAGGTCACCGCCGAGGTCGCAGGCGTCAACGGGGTGGAGCTGAGCGTCCCGGACGTGCTGCCCAGCCTGCAGACCGGCGTCATCGATGCGTGCGCGAGCTCGCCTTACGCTCTCATCTCGCTGCAGTGGTACTCGAAGATCAAGTACGTCACGAACCTGCGCATGGCGATGGGCGTGGGCGCTTCGGTTCTTACGCAGAAGAGCTTCGACAAGCTCAGCGACGACCACAAGCAGATCCTGATGGACGTCTCGAACGAGTACGGCAGCAAGCTGGTCAAGCGGATCCGCAAGGACAACAAGAAGGCCGTGGCCACGTTGACGGAGAAAGGGGTTCAGGTCGTCGAGCCTACGAACATGGACGAGTGGAAGGCCATCGCCAGGGGCGTGCGCAAGAAACTCGTAGGGTCCACGTTCGACGCGGACCTCGTCGCCGAGATGGACAGCTACCTGTAGTCGACGTCCCTCGATCCTGACCCTCCGGCCTACGGCCGGGGATGATGCGCCCCCGCCTGGAGAACCAGCGCGGGGGCGAAATGCGGTACAAGCGGAGCATGAATCGGCTCCGCGCGCTGGAGGCACAGCTTGTGCGGCTCGAGGGGGCCGCGCTGGTCGGCATCGTCTTGCTGATGCTGGCCCTCGCTGGCTACAACGTGGTCTACCGCAACATCCTGGTGCCGCTGCAGGTCCACTGGGCGCACAGCGGCCCGCCCGTTGAGCCAGAGGCTCCCACGGCTCCCGAGCCCAGCGGTACTCCAGCGGCACCCGAGCCGGCGGCCGCCGAGCCGAATGCGCCCGCACCGACGCCGGCCGGCGATACGCCGACCGAGAAGAGCGAGTTCGGTGGCGCGTTCGGAGGAGGCGGCTCGGACGGCGGCGACGAAGACGGCGAGGACGGCGAGGCGCCGACACCCGCGGCTTTGGACGATGCTGAGGACGACTTCGCAGGGGCGTTCGGCGGCGGCCGGGACGACGACGAAGCGGATACGCCCAAGCCGGCGCCGAAGCCCGCTGCGCCAGCCGAGGCGGGCCAAGAAGAAGATGAGGACGAGGACTTTGGCGGTGCATTCGGAGGCGGTCGCGACGACGAGGAGACCGCGGCCAAGCCCGCACCCAAACCGGATCCGGCCGAGCCGAAGGAGGACTTCGGCGGTGCGTTTGGCAAGGACGAAGACGAAGACTCGAAACCCGTTGCCAAGAACGAGGGCGGAGACTTCGGGGGGGCGTTCGGCGGCGGTGACGACTCCGGTGGTGAGGAGGACGAGGACGGCTTCGGCGGCGCGTTCGGAGGAGCGAAGCCGAAGCCGGCCGCGGCGGATGCCGACGATTCGGACCCTGCCGACGAGGAGGAGGAGGCCGACGACTTCGGCGATGATGACGTCTTCGACAACCTGCAGGAGATCGAAGCCCCGGGCGAAGAGGCCGAGGCGGGCCCGAAGGGGGGACCACCGCCTGAGGGGTCGTTCGCGGCGCGGATGGTCACCCTCATCGATGACATCAAGCTGGACTGGATCGACGTCCTGCTTCGCCAGCTCGTGATCGTGATGTCGTTCCTCGGAGGCGCGCTGGCCACTGCCCGGCGCAAGCACATCAACGTCGACGCGGCGAGCAAGCTGCTTCCCGAGGCGGCCAAGCGCTGGTCGGGGGTGGTCACGAATGGCTTGGCCATCGCCGTTTGCCTCACGCTGGCCAATGCGGGGCAAAGGCTCGTCGCGATCAGCAAGGAGTATCCCAAGGACATCACGCCGTTCGCGGACGACTGGATGTTCCAGCTAATGTTCCCGCTGGGCTTCGGACTGCTGGCGCTGCACTTTGGCGTGCGACTGCTCGAGTCGGCTCTCAACGACGTTCCGGCCGAGGTCGCGCCCGGCGGCGCTGCGAACGAGGACGGTGAGTCGGCCGAGGCCGATGCCGATGCCGCCGCAGGTGCCGATGAGCCGGCGGACGTCGACGACCAGAAGCCTGAAAACGAAGACGAAGGGGACGACCGATGACCGCGCTGCTTGCAATCGTACTCATCCTGTTGGCCCTCGTCGGGGCACCGCTGTTCAGCGTGCTGGGCGGCATGGGCATCGTGAACTTCTCGTCCGCGGGCACCGACCTCGTCGTGCTCAGCGAGGAGCACTACAAGCTCGCGACGAACCCACACCTCATCACCATCCCGCTGTTCACGTTGGCGGGCTTCGTGATGGCCGAGAGCAAGGCCGCCGACCGTCTCGTTCGGGTCTCGCGCGCGTTGCTGGGGTGGTTGCCGGGCGGACTCGGCTTCGTGGTGGTCGCCTCCTGCGCGTTCTTCACGACCTTCACGGGTGCCTCGGGCGTCACGATCATCGCGCTCGGTGGCCTGCTGCATCCAATCTTGGTCAAGGAGCGGTACCCGGAAAACTTCAGCCTCGGGCTCATCACCTCGTCGGGCTCGATCGGCCTGCTGTTCCCGCCTTCGCTGCCGATCATCCTCTACGGCATCGTTGCAAAGACCAGCATCGACGCGCTGTTCGTCGCGGGCATCGTGCCTGGCGCCATCTTCCTGCTGGTGCTCGGTGGCTACAGCTTGTTCGTTGGCAACCAGCGCAAGGTCAACCGTACGCCGTTCGACCTCGGCGAAGCGATGGCCGCTACGTGGCAGGCCAAGTGGGAGCTCGCCGTTCCGGTGGTGGTGCTGGTCGCCATCTACGGTGTGCCGGGCTTGACCGATGGCTTGGTGACCATCGCGGAGGCGTCGGCGATCTGTGCGATCTACCTCGTCATCGTCGAGGTGTTCATCTACAAGGACCTCAAGCTCTTCTCGTCCGACCCTGAGGTGCCGTCCTTGGACAAGGTCATCCGTGAGGCGAGCGTGATGGTCGGCGCCATCTTGCTGATTCTCGGCGTCGCGCTGGGCCTGACCAACTTCCTCATCCAAGAGGAAGTCCCGATGAAGATTCTCGCGGCCATCTCGGGCGCGGTCGAGAGCCGGTTCACCTTCCTGCTGCTGCTCACGGTCTTCTTGTTGATCGTTGGCTGCTTGATGGACATCTTCTCGGCGATCGTCGTCGTGGTGCCGCTCATCACCCCGATTGCAGCCGAGTACGGCGTGCACCCGCTTCACCTGGGCATCATCTTCTTGGCCAACCTCGAGATCGGCTACATCACTCCGCCGGTCGGGTTGAACCTGTTCATCTCGTCGCTGGCGTTCGACAAACCGGTCGTGAAGCTCTACCGGTACGCGCTGCCGTTCCTGATACTGATGCTGGCCGCGCTGCTGACCATCACGTTCAACGAGGGGCTGAGCCTCTGGCTGACCGGCGTCCTGGGACGTAGCTGAGCGAGCGCGAACGTGACGCGCGGGCCTCGGTCGAAGCGACCGGGGCCTTCGTCGTTCTACTCGGCGACGACTTCGAAGCAGGCGAACGACGCCTGGCGGTTGGCGGGCAGTGAGGTCCCCAGCGCCGCACCGTCGGCGGCCACGCCTCGGTACTGCATCACGTAGACGCCATTCGTCAGCGGGCGGGTGAACGCGGCGGCTCCGGTATGGCCGATGAAAATCTCGTCGCGGCTGGCTTGCTCGACGAGGAACAGCTGACCGAGGCCTTCGTCCAAGGACGGGGCGGAACCATCGATTTCGACTTCGCCGGTGAGCACCGAGACGGGAATGTCGATGTCCAGCGAGCTCTGCTCGTCGCTCACCTCGACACCGGTTCGGACGATGGCACCGCGGTTGAGCGGGAGCAGCGTGTCGCTGAACTCATTTTCGTAGACGACGTCGTAGGTGCCGGGTACTACGCGAGCCGCGTACGTCCCCAAGCGGGTGTTGCCCAGCAGCACGGAATCGCCACTTTGTGCGTTGCGAAGGTAGAGGCGCCCGTCGTCGTACGGAGAGTTCGGCGCCTCATCACCGCCGATGGTCAGCGCGCCTGTGACCTCGGTGACCGGGATGTCGATCTGCGTGGTGTCGTCGGACTCGACGTCGAGCTGCCCGAGTACGGCATGGGTGTTGCCTGGCATGCTCAGGCTTGCGGTCTCCTGCGCGTAGATGACGTCGTATTCGCCAACGAGGATTCGAGCATCGAACGCCGGTTCGTGCGTATTGCCCAGCAGGGCGCTGCCACCGAAGGCATCTTCGAGCAAGACGAGCGCGTCGTCGGACGTGCTGCCCGGTGGGGTTTCGGCCGCGAGCGAGAACGACCCCGAAAGGCGTGCCGTCTTCAGGTCGATCGCGTCTTGGGTGTCATCGAAGAGCTCGAATGTATGCACCCGTGCGCGCATGTTGATCGGGGCTTGCTCTCCGCCTTCGGACGAGGTGTAGAAAACCTCGTACGCACCCGGAAGCAGCGCGATCCTGAAGGCCTCGTCATTCGTCTGGCCCAGCGCGAAGACGTCCCCGGTCGTGACATCACGCAGCTCCAGCAGACCCCACTCGTACGGCGAGGCGATGGATGCACCGTCGATGCTGATGGACCCTTCGTACTCGGCGATCGGCACGTCGATGTCGGCTTCGGTGTCTCCTTCAAGCCGAATGCCTCCGACGAGGCCATCACGGTTTGCGGGCACGTTGCCGTCGTTTTCGCGGACCTCGTACCGAATCTCGTACTCGCCGGGGACCACATTCACGGCGAACTGTTCATCGCGGGTATCGCCGAGCTGAACGCGGTCGCCGGTCGTAGGATTGACCAGCCACAGGCGCCCGAAGTTGTAGACGTTGCTGGCGGTCGCGGACCCACCCACGGTGATCCGCCCGGTGTAGCGAACGAATCGCACGTCGAGCGCGAAGGTCTGGTCGTCGGATTCGACCGTGATCGTGTCGATGACTGCGCCCCGGTTCTCGGGGACACCTTCGCCGCCTTCGGAGAGGCGGTATAGAACGTCGTACCGACCCGGGACGACGAGCGTGGTGCTGCTGCCGGCGGACGTGCGCCCGAGCGGAACGAGGTCTCCGGTGGCACGGTTGCGCAGCTCGAGCTGCCCAAAGTCGTAGGGGCTCTGCGGGGGGGTGGCTCCGTTGACGGTGAAGTCGAATCCCGTGCGTACGGCGGGCACGACGGCAGGCAGCACGCCATCGGTGACGGGACTGCACGGCAGGCAGTCCAGGCCGGTCGAAGCGAACCCTGCCTCGCATGCGCAGGTCGGCGTTCCGCTGCTGTCGTCGCAGAAGCCGGCCGGGCCGCAGTCGAGGTTGCACGTCGACTCCGGTTCGCCATCGGTCGGGTCGGAGTCGGTCTCCCAGCCAGGGCCGCTCCCGTCGTCGCCGAGCGTGTCCGCGGTCAGCCCAGTCACGCCGGAACCATCGTCGGTGGTGTTCGAGGTGAAACCCGTGACGGTGCCAGCGTCGGTGTCGGTATCCGCGTCGGCAAAGTCGAGCGGGGAGCAGCCACCGCCGCACAGCAGCGCACCGAAGAGCGCCGCCGACGTTCGAACTCGAAGACCCTGCACGCGCGCCATTGGTCGATCCTCGCTACTCGGCGGTGAGGTTGAAACAGGCGAACACGGCGCGTTCGTTGGCGGGAAGGGACGTCCCCAGCGTGCTGCCTGCGGCGGCGACCCCCCGGTATTCCATCAGGTAGGTGCCGCTCGTCAGCGGCCGGGTGAACGATGCCGCGCCGGTGTGTCCGATGAAGATCTCGTCGTCGCTCGCCCGGTCGACCAAAAAGAGCTGCCCAAGTCCCTCGTCGAGGTCAGGGGTGCTCCCGTCGATTTCGACTTCACCAACGAGGGTGGAGACCGGGACGTCGATGTCGAGTTCGTCGTTGGTTGCGCTGACCTCGACGTCGGTCGACACGACCGCGCCCCGGTTGATCGGCAGCTGGGTGTCGCTGAACTCGTTCTCGTAAATGACGTCGTACTGGCCCGGGACTACGCGTGCTGCGTACGTGCCGAGCCGAGTGTTGCCGAGCAGCACCGAGTCGCCGGTTTCGCGGTTGCGCAGGTACAGCCGTCCGTCGTCGTAGGGAGAGTCGGGGGCTGCGAGTCCGCCGATGGTGAGGTTTCCGGTCACCTCGACCACGGGGATGTTGATCGTGGCCGTCGTGTCGGGCTGCGCGTCGAACTTGTCGAGCCGGGCGTGGGTGTTCTTCGGCATCGCGACGCTGGCGGTCTCTTGCGCGTAAAACACCTCGTATTCCCCACTGATCACCCGGGACGCGTATGCGCCGTCGTGGGTGTTGCCCAGCAGCGCGATGCCGAGCGTGGTGCTCTCGAGGCTGATCGTGCCGTCGTCGGCGGTGCTGCCCGGCGGCGTCATCTCGCCGAGTTGGAAGCCACCCGACACGGCCGCGGTGAGGATGCCGAGGTCGTCTTCGATGGTGCCGACGTCGTCGAGCACGACGGTCCGCAATACGGCGCCTTTGTTGACCGGGGCTTGGGTGCCGCCCTCGAGGTGCGTGTAGACGACCTCGTAGGTCCCGGGAAGGACCGTGACGTTGAATGCTTCGTCGCGGGTGTCGCCCATGGGGAAACGGTCGCCGGTCTCGAGGTCGACCAGCTCGAGGCGTCCGCCTTCGTAGGGGCTGCCGACGGGCTGTCCGTCGATCGTGACGGCGCCGCTGTAGTGAAGGAGCGGCACGTCGATGTCGAGTGTGTTGGTGTCTTCGAAGACGGAGACGTACCCGACGATTCCATCGAGGTTCGAGGGAACGTTTCCATCGTTCTCTCGCTTCTCGTAGTGAACTTCGTAGTCGCCGGGGATGACGCGTGCGCTGTACTGCTCGTCCTTCGTGGTGCCCAGCAGCACGCGGTCGCCGGTGTACTTGTTGACCAGCCACAGCCGGCCGAAGTTGTAGATGTTGCTCGCGCTGGGCGAGCCGCCGACGGTGACTCGGCCGGCGATCGACGCGGTATTGATGTCGATGGGGTACTCGGCACGGTCTTCCTCGACCTCGAGGGTTTGCAGCACCGCGCCGCGGTTCTTCGGCGCAGTCGCGCCGGATTCGACGACGCTGTAGAGGACGTCGTACGTCCCGGGGACGATCCGGGAAACCAAGGTCTCGTCCGAGGTGCGGCCCAGTTCGACGCGGTCGCCGGTCGCCTGGTTCCGCAGCTCGATGCGCCCGAAATCGTAGGGGCTGGCCGCGGGCACGTCCTCGTTCAGCGTGATCGCGAAGGTCGCTCGAATGCTCGGGACGAGTCC
Organism: uncultured Nannocystaceae bacterium; assembly: GCA_964432695.1. Taxonomy (GTDB): domain Bacteria; phylum Myxococcota_A; class Polyangia; order Nannocystales; family Nannocystaceae; genus CAJXVA01. The sequence goes on along the minus strand of CAYSPB010000078.1, from coordinate 9,072 downwards.
TGGGAGGACGCCATCCTCGATGGTCTCGCACGGAATGCAGCCCAGCCCGGTGGATGCAAAGCCGTCGGCGCAGGCGCACGTCGGTGCCCCGTCCTCATCGTAGTCGCACCAGCCGTCGTCTCCGCAGGTGAGGGTGCATGGCACGCCACCGTCGCTGTCTTCGCCGTCGCCGGCTCCGGTGTCGCCTCCGGTGGGGTCGTCTCCGGTGGTTCCGAACGGTCCGCCTGAGCCGCCGCCGTCGCCCGAGGACTCGTCGTCGAACGCGTCGTCGCCCGGTGTGCCGCTCTCATCGTCGCCGGCACCGGCGCCGGTGTCCGTGTCGCCGCTGGATGCGAGTTCGTCGCTAAAGCCGGCGCACGCCGTCAACATCAACGCCGCCGCAACGGCGGACGCGGCAATCCCAACGCGACCCACGTAATCCATGCCGCGAGTCTACATGCGGCTGGGGCCAGGCGCCAGGAACGATGTGATTCCGCGAACCTGGGGGTATGTCTACGGTGTCGCGAGTATGATCGCGATGCCACCCTGGGCGCCAGCACTGCCAGTGGCAATGTCGGTTGCACCATCACCATTGAAGTCGCCCGTCTCGATGGCCGTGGGCGCGCTCAAGGTTGCAAACAGCGCAGGCTCGTCCAGGCCCTCGCCTGCGACACCCACGAGCACGCCGATCGCGTTACCGGTTTGGAGCGCGACAACCATGTCAGGGATGCCGTCTCCATCCAGGTCGCCGATGGCCGCGTCGCGGGGGTTTGCACCGGTCGTGAGGAACGTGGCATCGCCGAACGATCCGTCGCCGTCACCTGGATGGAACCCCGCCGACCCTGCGTCTTGATGGATCGTGGCGAGGTCCAGGTCGCCATCGTCGTCGAAGTCGGCCGCGACGACGTCCCGAGGCCCGGCCTGCGTCGGGACGCCCGACTCGGGGCCAAAGTCGCCGCCGGTGTTGAGGTAGACGCCGACGGCGGCGCTGCCGAAGTTCGCCACCGCGAGGTCGTCGCTGCCGCTCCCGTCGAGGTTGGCGGCGACGAGACCGATGGGCGCCGTGCCGGCCGCGATGAGGTCGGCCGGCGTCAGACCACCGCCGCCGTCTCCACTCGCCCAGGCGATGCCGTTGCTCGCTTCGAGCGCGATCGCGAGGTCGAGGCCGGCGACGCCGTCGAAGTCACCGACTGCGAGCGCGCGTGGTCCCGGACCGGGCATCTCGATCTGGGGCGCGCCGAACGACCCGTCGCCGTTGGACAGGAACACCGCGACTTGGTCCGCAGACGGCGCTGCGGCAACGACATCGTCGATGCCGTCTCCGTCGAGGTCGGCGGCCACGACGGCGAGCACGGGGTCGGTGAGCGCGAAATCCTGGACGTCTTCGAACGAGCCGTCACCCACGCCAAATCGCACGCTGAGGCCGTCGTCGTGGCCGGCGACGAGGTCGAGTATGTCGTCCCCGTCGAAGTCCCCCGCGGCCAGTGCCGCCGTGGAGCGGCCTGCCTGCTCGACGACGTGCGGCCCGAGGCAGAGCTCGCCAGGCACGACGTTGCCGTCGTTGCAGTCGACCTCACCGTCGTCCGTATCGGTCTCGTTGAGCGTGTCGGTCTCACTGGGATCGATCGTCTCGGTGCTCGATGACGCCGCGTTGGTGCTGCCGGTTTCGAAGAGGGTCGTCGTGGAAACGTCGATCGACGTCGTGCTGCTGCCCTCGTCCGTCAGCGTCCCGCTTGCGGACGCATCGGTCGTGGACGAGGGGTCCGTCGCGCCCGGGTCGCTGGGCTTCTCGTCGTCCCGGCATGCGCTCACCGACACAGCGAGGGAGAGCATCGCGAGGGTCGAGGTTCGAGAAGCCATGCCGTAGAAGGTACCGAAACCCCGCCGCGCCGCAAACCGCGTGCGCAGACGCGTGGACCGACCGCGCAGTCCTGGTATCGTCGTTCCACAGGCGTACGCATGGTTTGGCTTCGAGATACGGCAGCGCTGCGGGTGGGGATCGGACTGCTTGGCGCGGTGGTGGTTGGCTGCTTCGTCGGTGACGCAGCCAACGGTTTGCCCTGTGACCAGGACGACGACTGTGGACTCGGCATTGCCTGTGAGATGGACGAGGACGCGAACTTGATGTGCTGTGGTGGCAGCTGCGACGCGGGATTCGGCGTCACGTCGAGCACGACCACCGCCTCGACCGAACCCTCGGCGACCATGTCCACGACCGACATGTCGACGACTACGACGACGAGCACCACGACCATGGCGGAGTCGAGCACGACCAGCGGGCTGTGTGGAAATGGCGACCTCGACGAGGGCGAGGAGTGTGACAACCCGGCGAACCCGAACTGCATGGACTGCGCGTACATCTCCGACTGCGGCAACGGAGTCCGGGACCCCGGGGAAATCTGCGACGTTTGGGGCGACGATGCGGACTGGTGTCCCCCGGGTTGTACGGAACTCGTGCTTCTTGAATGGTCGTCCGACGACCCCATCTCACGCACGCCGCCGTTTTGCGACGACGACGCGGAGTGCGACCGTTGGATCACCACGCGCGAGAACGTCGGCGATCCGATCGTGAGCGGGCTGTACTACGAGCAGCCCTCTGGCGGTTTCGACGCGGCGCTGATGGGCGCGTGGCCCGAAGCCACGCTGCGGTCCTCGCCGTTCGACATTCGCCCCTTGGAGCCTCATCAGCGCGTTTCGGTCACCTTCGCGCAGAAGTTCGCCTTCAACGACAGCCTCGAGGAACTCGGCGCGGATCACGGCGTCGTGGTGTTCGAACCCGAGGGGGGGCGGCCGGAGCAGTGGGTCCGGGTCGCGCCGCGGGCCGTGAACCCCGGGAGCTTTGCTGGGCTCATCGACTGCTCGCCCGACTCCGGTCTCCTCACGTGCCTGTACGAGGATCCGACGGGTCTCATGGGCCCGAACCGCTGCGACAACCCCGACCCGGATGGGGAGGGGTACCAGGTCGGCTACGTGCTCGGCGACGAAGACGCGCTGCTCAACCAGGACGCGTCGCCGACGATGACGGAAGCTTCGTTCCAGAGCGACAGCCCACTGTCCGGGACTTCGGGACGGCTGTTGTTCCGGCTGCTGTACGACTGCGGCAACTCGGAGAGCGGGGTCGTCGGTGCCAACGACAACGCGTGGCAGCTTTTCGACGTGAAGGTCGCGATCGTCGCGACCGACTAGCTAGAATCGGCCGACGACACGCACGCCGGCTTGCCCGCGGCTGCCGAAGGGGGCGACCGCGACGGAGCCGGTATTCTTGCGCTTCACGCCGAGCCCGATGAGGACCGCGCCACCTGCGAGCAGCACGCCACCCGCGATGCCACCGGCGAGCGCCAGCGTGTTGCCGGTTCGGCCGCGGTCGAACTGATCGCGGCGCTCGGCTGGCTGTTCGGGGTCGAGGCCAGACACGTCGTTCGCCGCGTTGCCCATCGCAAGCCCGGCCGCCATGATGCCAAGCCCGCCGAGGCCCAGACCCGCGATGACGGCGCCACTGATGATGAGCGGCTTGGCGGTCCGGTCGGGCTCGCGCGCAGGCTCGGGTTCCGTGTCGAGCGGTGGCAGGACGTCGGGCTCGTCCTTGGGCTGGTCTTCCTCGGCCCGCGTCTCTGCCTCCTCGATGCGAGCCTGCAGTTCGTCGAGTCGGGTCTGCACCTTCTCCAGCTCCGCGTCGGCGTCGGGACCGTCGCCGTACATGGCGGGGACGCTGCGCGCGTACGTCTCGAGCAGAACGGCCGCCTGGCGCAGGTGTGCGACGTCGGTGTCGATGTCGTACGCCTTCTCCTGCGCGGAGGCGATGTTGTAGATGAGCGCGGCTTTGATGGCGGCGTTCTCGGGCGTGTCGTCGACCAGTCCGTACGCCTCCGTCCACAGCTCGATCGCCTTGAGGTAGTCGGCGGTTTCGAAGCTCGCCCGCCCCTTGTTGTAGAGCGACTCGGCCGCTGCGAGAGGATCGTCGGCCGCGGCAGCGTCGCCAGCGGGCTGGGCGAGCACGGTCGCCGGAAGTCCCACGGAGACGGCACACCAAAGCGCGATCGATTGGGCGAGCATCCCTGATAGCGTAGCGGAAACCCCCACAATACGGCCAGCACGGCATGGGGGCGGTGAGCCGAGACTTCCGCCGGCTAACCGATGCGACGGCCTCCGGCGTCGTCCGAGGTGGATGCGAGGCCTCGACGTGCGTGCGGAGGGTAGGGTGGGCCATCCATGCGTGCTGCTTCGGTCTCGACGTTCCTCGCGTTCTTTCTCTGCATCGGCTGTGACCCGGGCGTGGAGCCAACCGGTGAGGACACCGACGGCGAGACGGATGCAGACGCCGGAGGACAGACGGCGACGCCGGGCACGGTCCTGCTGCTGGTCGACGTGAACCCCGAGCCGGCATGCAGCGATCCGGACGTCACGCAGGTCCAGATCGTCGCCCGGCGGATCGGGTGTGAGTCGCCTCCGCCCGCGCCGTGCACGGTGCCGGTCAATCCGCCCGCCATCGAAGGCGACGTCTTCACCTGCCCGAACACCGACCCCTCACGCCTGCTGGGTGTGGAAGTGACGCAGGCTGGGCGCTACGTCGTCGAGACCCTCGCCACCGTCACCGCCGCCGAGCCGGACGTGACCTGCTACGGGCTGGACGGTGCGGCCGAGATCGTCGTCCCGGCCGACGACGTCGAGGCGGGGGCGACCATCATGCTCGATGCGGCCGCCGTCGGCTGCCCGTGACCGGGTCGCGCGCAGGCGTTGGCAACGGGTGCAAACCCGACTAGCGTGCGCCCATGGGTTACGACCCCGAAGCGATCGAGACGCGCTGGCAGGCGTACTGGGATGAGCACGCGACGTTTGCGGCCGAAGTAGACGTCGAGAAGCCGAAGTTTTTCGTGCTGGACATGTTCCCGTACCCCTCCGGCAACGGGCTGCACGTCGGCCACGTGGAGGGCTACACCGCCACCGACATCGTCGCCCGCTACAAGCGGATGCGCGGCTTCAACGTGCTGCACCCGATGGGATGGGACGCCTTCGGGCTGCCCGCCGAGCGCCACGCGATGAAGTCTGGTCGACACCCCGCGGACGTCATCGAAGAAACCAGCGGCAACTTCCGCAGTCAGCTCAAGCGGCTCGGCTTCTCGTACGACTGGTCGCGCGAGATCAACACCACAGACCCGGGCTACTACAAGTGGACGCAGTGGATCTTCCTGCAGATGTGGAAGCACTACTACGACCACGAGGCCAAGACCGCCAAGCCGATCGACGAGCTCCCGATCCCCGACGACGTCCAGGCGGCGGGTGACGCCGCCGTCGCGCGCTACCGTGATGGTCGACGTCTCGCCTACCTCGAAGAGGCGCCGGTCAACTGGTGCCCTGCGCTGCGCATCGTGTTGGCGAACGAGGAGGTCGCCGAGAAGGTCGAAGCCGGCTACGAAGTCGTGCGGCGGCCGATGAAGCAGTGGATGCTGCGCATCACCGAATACGCGGAGCGGCTGCTCGAGGACCTCGAAGGGCTCGATTGGCCCGCCCACGTGCTCGAAATTCAGCGGAACTGGGTGGGTCGATCCGAAGGCGCGCAGATTCGCTTCGGCGTCGAGGGGCACGCCGATGCCTCGCTCGAGGTGTTCACCACCCGGCCCGACACGCTGTACGGCGTCACGTACATGGTCCTCGCACCCGAGCACCCGCTCGTTGGCAGCATCACCACCGATGCGTGCAAGGACGCGGTCGAGGCCTACATCAGGCAAACGAGCCTTCGGACCGAACGCGATCGTCAGGCCGCATCGGCAGAGGGGCTCAAGACGGGCGTCGATACGGGCGCCAAGGCGGTGCACCCGCTCACTGGCGAGACCATCCCCGTCTTCATCGCCGACTACGTGCTGATGGGCTACGGCACCGGCGCGATCATGGCGGTGCCCGGTCACGACGAGCGCGACCACGCGTTCGCCAAGGCCAAGGGGCTCCCGATTCTCCAGGTGGTGGCGCCGGCGAAGAGCGAGGGTGACGAAGACGTCCAGGCGGCCGCGTTCGTGGGAATGGGCGTCGCCGTGAACTCACCGATCATCGACGGACAACCCACCGACGAAGCGAAAACCACGATGATCGAGCACCTCGTTGAGCACGATCTCGGCGTGGGCACGGTCAACTACAAGCTGCGCGACTGGCTGTTCAGTCGTCAGCGGTATTGGGGCGAACCGTTCCCGCTCGTCTATGAAGCCGACGGGACCGTCACGCCCGTCGGCGAGGAGCAGCTCCCCGTCGAGCTGCCCACGGTCCCGGACTACAACCCCTCTGAAGAAGGCGAGCCTCCGCTCGCGCGCGCGACGCAGTGGCGCAACCTCGAAGGTGGTCAGCAGCGCGAAACCAACACGATGCCGCAGTGGGCTGGAAGCTGCTGGTACTACCTGCGGTTTGCCGATCCCGGCAACGCGGACGCGCCGTGGGCCAAAGACGTCGAACGCTACTGGTTGCCCGTCGACCTCTACGTCGGCGGGATCGAGCACGCGGCCACGCACCTCCTCTACTCGCGCTTCTGGCACAAGGTTCTCTACGACCTCGGCTGGGTCTCGACGAAGGAGCCGTTCAAGCGCCTCGTCAACCAGGGGATGATCTTGGGCGCGACCTACGTGCCGCAGGACAAGCGCCGCGACGAAGAGGGGAAGAAGGTCGTCTTCTTGCCCGAGGACGTCGACAGCAAAGAAGATGCCGACGGCAATGAGGTGTTCGAAGTCAAGGGGACCGGAGAACGCGTCGAGATCCAGTGGGACAAGATGTCGAAGTCCCGCGGCAACGTCGTGAACCCCGACGAGGTCATCGCGCAGTACGGCGCCGACGCGATCCGCGTCTACGAGATGTTCATGGGCCCGCTCGAGCAGAGTGCTCCGTGGCAGACGACCGGTCTCGCTGGGACGTACCGCTTCCTGCAGCGGGTGCATCGGCTCATCTGGGACGACGATGGTGGGGTCCGGGCGTTCGCCGACGGAGAAGGCACCCCGCGCCAGCGCAAGCTGCTGCACAAGACCATTGCCGAGGTCACCGAGCGGACCGATCGGATGGGGTTCAACACCGCCATCGCATCGATGATGGTGTTCGTCCGCGACATTCTCGGCGAGGGGAGCAAGGAGCCGCTCGCGCGAGAAGCGGCAAAGCAGTTTTGTTTGTTGCTCGCTCCCTACGCGCCGCACCTGTGCGAAGAGATCTGGTCGGCACTCGGGCACGAAACGACGCTCGCGTACGAGCCGTGGCCGGCGGCCGATGAAACGCTGTTGGCAGACGACACCTTCACGCTCGTGCTCCAGTTCAACGGCAAGCGCCGCGGTGAGCTGGTCGCGCCCAAGTCGGCCTCGAAGGCCGAGCTGGAGGCGCTGGCCCAGGAGACCGAGGTCGTGAAAAAATGGCTGGGCGACAAGCAGCCCCGCCGCGTGATCGTGGTGCCCGGACGCCTCGTCAACTTCGTGGTCTGAATCCGTCGGGGACTGCGCGGTTGTCTCTCGCCCAGTCCCCGAGCGGCGCGCCGATGCGGTGCAAAGCGCCGGCGCAAAAAGTTGAGCTGATTCCCCGTCGACCCCGCCTCTGTGGTCGGGGGTGCTTCGTGGTAGCCTGCCCACTCTGCGGAGGGGGCTCGATGCACCCATCGCTCGGACTCCGGGGGGAGCCCGGGCTCTTCGGCTGTATGCCGGGTCCGCAAACGGATGAAGAGGAACGAACTACGTCATGAAACGACTTGAAAGTCTGGCTCTTGCTGGTGTGCTGGTGACGTCGATCGCATCGTGCGACGACGGTGGCGGCGGTGGCGACGACGCCTCGGCGACCGCGCCGGGTACGATTTCGGCCTCGGCCACCATCAGCGGCACTGCAACCGACAGCGGTACCGGCATGGTCGATGACGATGGAGGTGACGAGACCGGCGAGAAGCTCGACGTCGGCGGTGGCGGCTCCGGCCCCGGTGGCGGCTGTGGCGGCAGCGACCTCGGCTGCACCGACAAGATCGACCTGCTGTTCGTCATCGACAACAGCGGCACCATGGCGGTCGAGCAGGAGAACCTGGCGCGGAACTTCCCGCTGCTCGTTCAGCAGCTGGAGGGTCTGACCGACTCGATGGGCAACGAGGTGAATCCCGATGTCCAAATCATGGTGACCAACACCGACTTCGGGAACCCGCTTTGCACGGCGTTCGAGCCCGAAGGCTACGAGCCCTCGCGCGGTTCTCCGATCACCACGCCGTGTACGGCGCGGATCAACGATTTCACTGGTCTGGGCAGCAATCCCGACGTCGTCCCCGAGGCGTGCACCGCGTCTTGTGTGTCCGGGGCTGCGCCTGAGGGAGACCCGTTTGTGGCGTTCAGCAACGGGATGGACAACATCCCGGACACGATCACGGAGGCCGACATCAACGGCGACGGCATCCCCGACAGCCCGGTCGCGCAGGCACTGGGCTGCATCGGCCCGCAGGGCATCAACGGCTGCGGATACGAGTCTCCGCTGGAGAACATGCTTCAGGCGCTCAATCCCAGCGCCGAGTGGAACCAGGGCGCGCGCCCGTTCCTCCGTCCCGACGCGCTGCTCGCGATCGCGATCATCACGGACGAGGCGGACTGCTCGGTGCAGAACTACGACATCATGACCGACGCCACCTACCAAGAGGTGGAGCCTGGCTCGGGCATGCCTGAGTCGTCGTCGGCGATCTGCTGGAACGCAGGCGTCAGTTGCCAGGGCCCCGATGCCAACGGCGTCTACAGCGACTGCGTCTCATCGAGCACCGCCGAGACCCTGCAGCCGATCTCGCGCTACACGAACTACCTGATCAACTCGCTGCGGGAGGACCAGGGCAAAGAGGTCGTCATGCTCGGCATCCTCGGCGTTCCCGAGGTCACCGAGCGCAACGATGTGGCGCCCTTCGAACCGCTCGCGGGCGGGGTCTTCGACCTCGAGTACCGCAACTGGCGCGACGGTGAGTTCACCGGCATTCCCGGCGGCGGCGACATTCTGCCGGACGAGTTCGCAGGCGGGGTCTCCGCGGCCGACAAGCAGTTCGACTTCGGTGTCGGCCCCGGCTGCACCGGCGGCGATGCGGTCAACGGCTTCACCGGGCAGGCGATTCCGCCAGTCCGCGTC
>CAYSPB010000077.1:0-22315 GCA_964432695.1 uncultured Nannocystaceae bacterium | reverse complement strand
CGAAGCCTGCGCCACCACCCACGGCTGCTCCATCGTCCGCGAATACGGTGGCCACGGCATCGGCCGTCGGATGCACATGGCCCCGCACGTCGCCCACCACGGACGCGCGGGCACCGGCATTCGCCTGCGGCCCGGCATGGCATTGACCATCGAGCCCATCGTGACGCTGCACCCCGTCCCGCTCGTTCACGACGACGACGGCTGGACCTGCCGCACCGCCGACGGCAGCCCGTCAGCCCAGTTCGAACACACCATCCTGATCACCGAGGATGGGATCGAAGTCCTGACGACGCCCCCGGCCGAGCGCTAGAGAGGCGAACCCGGCGCAACGGATCACGGCGGTGTCTTGGCTGCTGAATCGGAGGATGCAACGGCGTCGTCGTCGCGGACTGCACCGCTCGTGGTTGGAGCGCTAGCGACCGGTCAGGGCAGCGCCCATGGCAGCGAGCGAGTCGAGGCCCGACGGCGGGGGCGTCATACGCTCGACGGCGCACACGGGGATGCGGGGGTAGCTGCGCTCGAGGTCGAGGCGGACGCGGCGGGAACGTTCGCTCTGCTCGCGGGCGTCGTCGTAGACGTCGATGACCCGCTGCAACGCGTCGGGCCCGTCGAGCTGCTCGCCGAGCGCTTCCTGCAGTACCGACTCGTGCGCCAGCGGCGGAATCATCGGGTCGACACGGTTGAGCACCACGCCGTCGATGTTCATGCGGCGGTCGCGAAGCACATCGAGGAACGCCTTGGCCTCGCGCACGCTGAAGTCGTTGGCCGAGGTGGTCAGCACGACGCCCGTGCCTTTGGAAACGAGCAACTCGGCAACGTCGCCAGCGCGGCGCTGGAACTCACCGAGCGCGGCCCCGAAGTCCGAGAGGAACGCGCCGAGTTCACCGATGAACGCACCGCCGCCAACCGCCTCGCGCACCTTCATCATCACGCCGCTGGCCAGCCCCAAGAAACGCAGGCTGAGCCGGCTCGACGTTGCCAGGAACTTGGCGGCGGGGTTGTTGAGCAGCTCCCCGATCCGCGAGGGGGCCTCGAGAAAGTCGATCGCGTTCGCGGTCGGCGGCGTGTCGAGCACGATGAGGTCGTAGGTGCCCTCGGAAACGAGCATGTGCACGCGAGCGATCGCCGCGTACTCGAGTGCCCCACCGAGATACTGCACGGTGGCCTGGTAGATCCGGTTGTCGAGCATGCGCCGAGCGCTGGCTTCATCCTTGGAATAGCCACGCACGATGCTGTCGAACACGGCGCGCGTATCGAGCAGCAAGCAGTCCAGCGGGGTGCCCAAAGCCTCACTCCCCGGGACCGTCACCACTTCGGAGGCGTTGCGGTCGGCGACGCCCAGGGCCTGGGCCAGCCGGCGAGAGGGGTCGATCGTGACGACGATGACCCGGCGCCCCTGCGCGGCCGCCGATAGCCCCAGTGAGGCCGCAACCGTGGTCTTTCCCACGCCACCGGGGCCTACGGCGAGTACGACCTTGCGGTCGGCGGGGAACGTGAGGCGCGGCGTCGGGCCACGCGTGGACGAGGAACTGGGCATCGTCTACTGTCCTGCTCCGTGAGCCGCCCGCAGCGTTATCGAGTTCAGGTTGGAGAGAACCCGCTCGACGTCGAGCTGAAGCTCGGCGACGACGGAGTCATGCGCGCAACGGTGGGCGCGTCCACGTTCGCCGTGGCCCAAGCGCCCGATGGGTCGTGGGCCGTTCGCGACGATGGTGGCACCACCCAGCGCCGCGTCTGGCTGGACCGCGGACCGGGCCGCCCCGCGTACGGAGCCGTGGCGGGTGACACCGCGCCCGTACAGGTGCAGACCGCCGCTGAAGCCGCACTCGAAGCTGCACTGCTCGAGAGTGCTGGCGGTGCGGGTGCTGCCGGTGCGGTCAAGGCTCCCATGCCCGGTCGCGTCGTGAAGGCCCTGGTCGCCGAGGGCGATACCGTCGAGGCGGGACAGCCCGTGATCATCGTCGAAGCGATGAAGATGGAGAACGAGGTCGCCGCCGCCGGAGCCGGCGTGGTGCAGCGCATCGCCGTCTCCGCCGGAGACACCGTCGACGCGGGTGCCGTGCTGGTCGAGCTGGCTCCTCACGGCGAGGCCTGACCTCCGTCGCCCAGGGCCTCGAGCAACGCCTCCATCGCGGGGCGATTGGCGAGGCCCTTCCACTGCCACGGCAGCGTCATCCACCCGTGTGCACCGCAGCCCAGCGCAGCATCACTGGTGCTCCAAGCCCGAACGTCGTCGGCTTGCTGGCGACCCGCGGCACCGATCCGTGAGACGTGCTCGGCAACGGCGGCCGCGAGTCCTTGCGGGTCGACTGCGGGCCCGGGCACGTCGAGAGACGGCGCGTCGGGCCACAGCCCGTTGACCGCGATCGCAGCGACGTCCATGCGCACGCGGGCCTGCAGCGCCGCGCCCAGCTCACCCAACTCGGTGAGCGGCCACGCTTCGGGCAGACCGACGAGCACCGCCTGCGTGACCCCGCCGTCTTCGAGCGATGCCTGCATCAACTTCGCTTCGGAGGTGAGCGGCCCCGAGGGCACCGTCTCCAAAATCGCCTGCGGCACGGCCAGCGTGTACAGCAGGTGCCCCGTCGCCGGACCATCGAAGATGACGCAGTCGTAGTCGCCGCCGCGCACGGCCTCGTGCCACGCCTTGCCGAGCACCGAAAAGTCGTCGAGCCCAGGGATGGCCCGCATGAGCCGACGAACGATGCCGTTGTCGAACACCGCGGAGCTAACCTTTTGCGAGCGCAGCACGAGGCCGCCGTACTCCCGAATGCAGGTCTGCGCGACGAGACGTTGCACGGTGAGGTTGGGTCCCACCGTTTGCGCGGCGTCGGTCAGCGTCTGGCCGCCGAGCATCCACGCGAGGCGGTCGTCGTGACCGGTCGTGGCGACGAGCACGCGACGACCGCGGCGGGCGATCGCGAGCCCGAGGAGGGCGGCCATCGTGGTGCGGCCGACGCCTCCTTTGCCGCTGACCACCACGAGGCGGCGGCGACTCAGGTCGTCGAAGATCGCGGGTGCGCTGCGCTTCTCGAGCGCGGGCTGTAGCCCGGCCATTCGGCTGGAGCCTGGCACAGGGACACGCAGGAGGCCATAGTTTGCTCCGGAGAATTCCCGTAGACTGTCGGGCCCGGTTCGCGCAAGCGGCGCAGCCGTACTCCGAAAGCGAAACCGTGGCGGTCGAAATCCACAGCCAAGAAGGCATCGAGAAGATGCGAGCCACCTGCCGGCTCGCCGCCTCGGTGCTCGAGTTCATCGAGCCCCACGTCAAGCCGGGCGTGACGACGGAGCACCTCAACACGCTCTGTCATGACTACATCCTCGACCACGGAGCCATCCCGGCCCCGCTCGACTACAAGGGATTTCCAAAGTCGATCTGCACCTCGATCAACGAGGTGATCTGCCACGGCATCCCCGGCCCGCGAGAACTTCGCGACGGGGACATCATCAACGTCGACATCACGACGATTCTCGATGGCTACCACGGCGACACCTCCGAGATGTTCGTCGTCGGCTCGGTCCCCTTGCATGTCCAGAAACTCATCGACGTGACGCGTCGGTCGATGTGGCTGGGCATCAAAGAGGTTGCGCCGGGCAAGCGCGTCGGCGACATCGGCGCGGCGATCTACGAGTACGCGAACGGTGAGAACGGCTACGGCGTCGTCGAGGCCTTCTGTGGCCACGGCATCGGCCGCAAGTTCCATCCCGAGCCCCAGGTCTCGCACCGCGCCAACCGCGGCCCAGGCAAGCCCCTCGTCGCGCGGATGACCTTCACCATCGAGCCCATGATCAACGAGGGGTCGCCGCACTGCGAAGTCCTCGACGACGGCTGGACGGCCGTCACCATCGACAACAAGCTGTCGGCGCAAACCGAGCACACGATCCTCGTCACCAAAGAGGGATTCGACGTGCTCACCATGCGCGACAACGCGTTTTCGATGTAGGGGCACGTTTCGGAAGCGACGGGCGTAGACTCCGGCTGTGGCCGAAGCACGCACTGCCTGTCCACTCGACTGTCCCGACGCCTGTAGCGTCACCGCCACCGTCGACGCCGGTCGGGTCACGAAGCTCGACGGCGACACGCGGAACCGCCTGACGCAGGGCTTCATCTGCGGCAAGGTCCGCCGCTTTGGCGCGCATGCATACGGCGACGCCCGCATCCTTCAGCCCGCCGTGCGCGTCGGCAAGAAGGGCAGCGGCACGTTCGAGGCCGTCTCATGGGACGTTGCCCTCGACCGCATCGCCACAACTTTGCTCGAGATCCGCGACCGCAGCGGCGGCGAGGCGATTCTTCCGTTCTCGTACGGGGGTAGCAATGGCGCGCTCACCGAGGGCAGCGTAGATGCCCGGCTTTTCCGGCGACTCGGGGCGAGCGAGCTGGAGCGGACCGTGTGCGCCGCAGCCACGACGGCCGCTCAAGACGGCTTGTACGGGTTGATGCCCGGCGTCGACGTGAACGACTACGTACACGCGGAGCTGATCGTGCTTTGGGGCTTCAACCCGAGCGCGAGCGGCATTCACCTGGTGCCGCTCATCAAGGAAGCGCGCGCTCGCGGAGCCAAGCTCGTCGTCGTCGATCCTCGCGTGACCCCGCTGGCCAAGAGCGCAGACCTGCACCTCGCCGTACGCCCAGGGACCGACCTTCCCGTCGCGCTCGGCATCATTCACGCCTTGTTCGAGCGCGGGCACGCCGACGAGGCGTTTCTCGGGGAGCACGCGACCGGTGTCGACACCCTCCGAGCGCGCGCTGCCGGCTGGTCGCTCCCCGATGCAGCGGACGTGGCGGGCCTCGACATCGCCGACCTGGAGCGCTTCGTATCGATGTACGCGTCCTCGAGCCCAGCCGTCATCCGCTGCGGTTGGGGTCTCGAACGCAACCGCAACGGCGGCTCGGCCGTGGCCTCGGTGCTCGCCCTGCCCGCCGTCGCTGGCAAGTTCGGCCCCGTGGGCGGAGGGTTCACGATGAGCCACAGCCGCACGTTCGGCTGGAACACGGACCCCGCCGTCGCTGAGCCGCTGCCCGACGTTCGGCACATCAGCATGAACCGGCTGGGTCCGGCCTTGCTCGAGTCCGACCCCGCCATCGAGGCGCTGTTCGTCTACAACGCGAACCCGTTGGCGACGATCCCCGACCAAGTCCGCGTCCGCCAAGGGCTCGAACGCGAGGACTTGTTCACGGTCGTGTTCGAGCAAGTTCACACCGACACGGCTCGCTACGCCGACGTGCTGCTTCCCGCCACCACGTTCCTCGAGCACCACGACCTGGCCCGAGGATACGGCGCATCGGTGCTCAACCGCATTCGGCCCGTCGCCGATGTCGTCGGCGAGTCCCGACCGAACTATGCGGTTTTCGCCGAGCTTCTCGAGCGGACAGGACTCGCCCGTTCCTCCGACGTGGTCGAGCCCAATGCCCTGGCGGACGCAATCACCGAGACGATCGCGCTCGACCCCGCAGCCCGCGATCACTTGCGGACCGATGGCGTCGTCGACGAACCGCCGGCGCCCCGAATGTTCGTCGACCGTGTGGCCCGGACCGACGACGGAAAGATCCACCTCTGCCCCGCGGCGCTCGACGACGAGGCTCGGGCCGCGCACGGCATGGGCCTGTACACGTTTCAGGACGATCCTGGAACCGATGCGCATCCGCTGGCACTGATCTCCCCGGCGTCCGCCAAGACCACCAGCTCCACGTTCGGGCAGCTGCTTCACGCTCCCGCGCGGGTCGACGTGCACCCGCGTGATGCAGCCGCGCGCAACATCGAGCAGGGCGACCGCGTCCGCGTGTTCAACGAGCTGGGTACCGTGGAGTGCCTCGCGAACGTCACGACCGACGTCCGGCCCGGCGTGTTGAGCCTGGCCAAGGGGCTTTGGTGTGCGCACACGCTCAACGGCAACACCTCGAACGCCCTGTGCCCCACGACGCTCACCGATTTGGGCCGCGGTGCCACGTTCAACGATGCACGCGTGCAGCTCGCACGGCTCAACTGAGCCGCCTCCGCGCCCACCTGGCACGGTCGGTCAGCAGCTATAGTGCCTGGACCGATGGACGACGACCGCAAAGATCCCGACGCGACCGAGCCGACGGTCGAGGAGGCGGCGGACAAGCCCCCGGGCGAGGACAGCGGGATCATCCGCGCGGTCCTCTCGGGTGAAGGCGACACGGGCCCCGTGGAAGGCCCGCTCGACGACCTTCCCCGCGGCACGACCATTGGACCATACGTCATCCTCAGCCGGCTGGCGGCCGGCTCCATCGGCACTGCCTACGCAGCCTTCGACCCGCAGCGCGACCGGAAGATCGCGCTGAAGGTGCTCGAGGTCGACGACGAGTCCGACGCCATCGCCGAGCAGCGTCGCGAGGCGCTCGTCGCCGCCGCGAACACGTGCGCCAACGTCGAACACCCCGGGGTCGTTCGCGTGCACGACGTCGGCATCTTCGGCCGCGCGGTCTACGTGGCGATGGATTTCGTCGACGGCATCGACCTCCGACAGTGGATGGAGGCCCGCGACGACCCGTTCCCATGGCCTGAAGTCCTGCGGGTGTTCCGAGACGCAGGCCAAGGCCTCGCTGCCGCGCACGCGGTCGGGTGCGTGCACGGAGACTTCACCCCCAGCCGCGTCCTCATGGGCAAGGGCGGTCGCATCTGCGTGTTCGACTTCGGACTCGCCATGCCCGCTCCCGACGTCAGCAGTCCGCACTACAGCGTCAAAGCGCTGCACAACGAGCTGCCGACCCCGACGATTGCGGGCGTGCAGGACAGCCTGCTCGAGCTGCCCAAGCGCGACTCCATGGTCGGCACGCCCGACTACATGGCGCCCGAGCTGCATGCGGGCGTCGAACCCGACTCCAAGGCAGACCAGTTCGCGTTCTGCGCTGCCATGTACGAAGCGCTTTACGGCGAGCCTCCGTTCAAGGGCGGTAGCCCCCAGACGCTCGCAGTCGAGGCGATGTCTCACGCGGTTCGCCCTGCTCCCGAGGGCTCCGACGTGCCGCAGTGGCTGCGCGACGTTCTGCTGCGCGGGCTCAGTCCTCGGCGCAAGGACCGATACGGATCGATGGAGGTGCTTCTTCGGCATCTCGAGCACGACCCACAGGCCCGCCGACGCCGATGGATCGCCGGCGTCTCCACCCTCGCCGTGGCAGCGGGCGCAGCCGGTGGAATCGCCTATCTCGTCGAGCGGGAGTCCGACCGCTGCGAAGCCGACGTGGCCCTGCTCGATGGCGCCTGGGATCCAACCACGCGCGCTTCGCTCGAGCAGGCCTTCCTCGACTCGGGGCGCCCCCACGCCGCCGACGTTTGGTCGCAGGTCGAGAGCACGATGGACGAGTGGAGCACGCAGTGGCTCGAACACCGCACGCTCGCCTGCGAACTCCGCCACGCCGACGACGACGTCGAGATGATGGAGCGCCGCTACGCCTGCCTCGAAGGCGTGCTTCAGCCGTTCCAGGCGTTTGCGACTCGATACTCGGAAGGTGCCGACGGCGTGATGGTCGACGGAGCCCAGCGCGTCGTCTCTGGGCTGTGGCGCCCGATCGACTGCCGCAAAGAGGACATGCTCGACTATGCCGTGCCCACCAGCGGCGCGGCCAAGCGGGCAGCCGACGGCGCAAGGCTACAGCTTCTCGGTGGCGCCTACGAGGCCGCGCGCGCGCAAGCGGAGGAAGCCGCCGGCCGGCTTCCGCTCGAGGATGTCCCGGCCGCCCACGTTCGCGCCACCCTCACGGCCAGCCAGGCGGCTGCGCGCGCACAGGCTCCCGATGCACGCACGATGCTGTACGACGCTGCCGCCCTTGCCGCGGCCGCACAGCTTCGCATCCCGCAAGCCGAAGCCTGGCTCGCCCTTGCGCGCGTCGACACGATCGAGCGGCGCGACATGTGGCTCGACCAAGCACAGACCCTGCTCGATGCGATCGACGTGCCGCGACTCCGCGCGGACCTGATGCTCGCCCGCGGCGCGCTGGCCCAGACCAAGGGCGACGAACGCGGCGCCCTGTCGGCCTACCACCGAGCGCTGGCGCTGGTGAAGGCGACCGATAGCCAGTCCCAGATCCTACGGACCGACGTGCTGATGCAGCTTGCGGCCCTCGCCACCACGCGCGAGGAGTGGTCGACGGCACGCCGGTACGTCGATGAAGTGGTCGGCGCCCGAGAGACCGCATTCGGCCCCTCGCACCCCGAGCTCATCGAGCCGCTGCGAGTTCTCGCCGCGGTTCTCGCTGCGTCGGGCGACGCGGACGAAGCGATTCGGGCGCTCGACCGTGCGGTCGCCATCGCGGGCGAGAGCGACGCCACCCCCTCGGTCCGAGCCTCGCTTCGCTTGGCCTTGGGGCACATCGAGGCCGATCGCAGTCAGCCGCGCGCCGCGGCCACGCACTACGAGCGCGCGAGCGCGCTGCTCGACGAATCCGACGACATCGAAGCGCTCGCCGACGCGATGCTCGGCCTGGGTCTCGCCCGGCTCACGCAAGGCGCCTCCACGAGGGCCGTCCCTGCGCTGGACCGCGCCGTCCTGCTCGGTCGCCGAGCGGGCTGGAGCCCTGCCGCTCTGTCCACGGCCGAAGAAGCCCGCGGTCGCGCGCTCACCGAGGACGATCCCGACGCCGCCCGCGAGGCCTACCAGCGGGCGCTCGATGGCGCCGACGAAGCTGCCGTCGTTCGTCTCGAAGCGGCACTCGCTGCGCTACCAGCACCCGTGTCCGACGGACTATAGGTCGACCTGGACGCCCAGGCTCTCCACACCCGTGCGGCTTGCAGCACTGACCGCCCACGCGCCCGCGCCCAAAGTCACCGATGCTTCGGTGGCGGGCACGATGCGATCCAACGCGTAGCCCGACCCGTCGTCGCGATACACGACCCAGGCACGCAGGGGCGTGTCGTCGCGGGGCGTCAGCGTGACCACCTCGCCGTTCACCTCCGCGAACGGCGGAGGCACGACGTCCCCGAGGTTTGCGGCCATGGGCGGCGTGAGCACCGGCTCTGCGTAGAAGGCCTCGACGAGCGCTGTACCCACCCCGAGCGTGTCCGACTCGAGGGGTTCGATGTGGAAGTAGATGTTTCCCATCGAACCGAGGTCTCGATAAACCCGCGAGATCTCGACCTGGTCGAGCACCTCGTCGACGTCCCAAGCGCTGCTCGACCCGACCTGCGACAGATAGTTGCCAGTGAAGATGTAGCGACCCTCCGAAGTCATGCTCGACCACCACTCAAGCAGCGGCTCATACGCTTGCTGGGTTTGCGTGGTCGGCCAGTACAGCTGGGGCGCGAGGTAGTCGACCCAGCCCTCATCCATCCACAGCAGCGGATCGGCGAAGATCTCGGCGTACTGATCGAGCCCAACGATGCCCTCGGGCATGCCCGGCCGGTAGATGCCGAAGGGCGAGATGCCGAACCGAATGTGCTCGCGCGTGCCCACGATACTCTCGTAGAGCACCTCGACGAGCTGGTTCACGTTGTCACGCCGCCAGTCGTCCAGGCCCAGCGCACCGCCTCCGCCCTGATACCCCGCATACGTGCTCGCATCGGGGAAGGCAACGCCGTTGGGGTACGGGTAGAAGTAGTCGTCGAAGTGGATACCGTCGACGTCGTAGTTGTCAACGATGTCGAGGACGACGTCGATGGTGCGCTCCTGGACCGGCTCAGCGCCGGGATCCATCCATAGCAAGTTGCCGTACTGGTAGGCGTAGTCGGGCTGCTCGAGCGCGATGTGACCGGAGGCGAGCGTGCTGCTCAGGCTGGACTTCGCGCGATACGGGTTGACCCACGCGTGCACCTCGATTCCCATCGGGTGTGCCTGCTCAATGAGGTACGCGAGCGGATCGAACCCAGGGTCCTGCCCCTGGGTCCCCGTCAGAAAGCGCGACCACGGCTCGAGCTCGGAGGCGTAGAGGGCATCGGACTCGGGGCGGACCTGAAAGATGACCGCATTGAGTCCGTGCGCGACCGAAACGTCCAGAAGCGCCCGGAGTTCGGCCTGCTGCGCCTCTACGCCGAGTCCCTGGCTGCTGGGGTAGTTGATGTTGGAAACGGTTGCGATCCAAGCGGCTCGAAACTCACGCTCGTGCCCCACTTCCACCGTCGGCTGTTCGGGCAGCCCTCCCGACGACGTGTCTCCTTGGGTCATCGTCGCGCCCGAAGGACCTCCCGACGGAGAGGTCGGGTCGGTCGTGGTCGAGGCCTCACTCGTCGACGCGTCTCCGCTCGGGGAACCTCCCGTGCCTGCGACCGTCGTCTCGGGGTCGGTCTCCCCCTGCCAGCCTTCGGCCGTAGCCGCTTCCGTGCATGCGCCCAGCACGAGTGCCCCGGTCAGCACGACGCTCCATTCTCGTCCTCCCATGGCGACACGATACTGACGGCATCGCGGTCCGGAAACCCCAACACGAGCGACACGCGCAGTGCGTCGCACGGTTGAACGAAGAATCATTAGTAGTCCAGCGCTCAACATATTCGCCCGGACGGAGGTGACGCTTCCGATTTGGCCATGGACGCGAGAGTGGGGTGTGGTCCAATGGCCCCGAACGGATGAAGGGCTTTGGAACGATGAGAACGTCCGCTGCCGGGCTTGCCGGACTCCTCGTGGTGGGGACGAGTGCAACCGCGCTCGCTGAGGGATTTCACGCGCACGAGGGCCATGACCGGCCTCCGGCCTACAACGACCCAGACATCGCGGTCCCCCCTGCCTCGGGTGCGGCACCGCAATACCCCAGGGCGGTCGCCTTCGTGCCGGCAGACTCCTCGAACTACACGGCGAACGGCATCGTCAGCTACGACTACGTCGTCGTGCACACCATGCAGGGCTACTACGGGGGCTCGATCTCGTGGTTCCAGAACCCGAGCGCGAACGTCTCCGCCCACTACTGCATGCGCGCCGAAGATGGCGAGGTCACACAGATGGTCCGCAACGAAGACCGAGCGTGGCACGTCAACACCATCAACCCGCAGGCGATCGGCATCGAGCACGAAGGCTTCATCGACGAACCCGAGTGGTACACGTGGGTCAACTACGTGGAGTCGGCCTACCTGGCACGATGGCTCTGCGACACCTACGACATTCCGATCGACCGAGATCACATCGTTGGTCACGTCGAGCTTCCAGGAAACAGCCACACCGATCCGGGCAGCAACTGGAACTGGGACCTGTACATGGGCCTGGTGACGCAGACCGTTCCGGAGTCCACCGTCGAAGCGATCGTGGTCGACCGCGAGGCGGCGTGCTCGATCACGGCGAGCGAAGGCACCTTCATCAAGCGCACTACTGAAGCGTCGGGAGACCTCGGTGCATCGGACGTGTGCGCGATCGATGCAGGCACGACGATCACCGTGAACTACGAGCTCGACGGTTTCGACGGGCACCGCCGCGTCATTCTCGATGCAGACGACCCCTGCGCGGGCACCTTCGGAACCGACCCGGTCTACCTATTCGAAGGACACGTGGAGGGGACCTGCACGAACCCCGTCGTCGAGGGCGTCGACGTGCTTCTCGATGGCGGCACCAGCGTGACGACCGACGGCAATGGCATTGCCAGGTTCACCGACGTCGCCGATGGCGGCCACGAAGTCACCACCGCCAGCGAGCTCGTCGAGGCGACCACCGTGCCGTTCGAGCTCGACGTCCACCCCGGCGCGCGCGTGTTCGTCGTCACCAACGCCGGCGGACGAGGCGGAGACGAGACTGGTGGCGATGACCCAGACCCCACGTCGGCCGACGCCACGTCGGGCGGCGATGAGTCCACGAGCAGCGAGGGCGAAGCCGGCACGGGTAGCAAGGAAGACGGCGGAGGCGCGGACGACGGTGACCAGCCCGGCGGGGGCGAGAGCGGCGGCGCATCGAGCCCTGCCCTCCCCGAGGGCTACGGAGAGCGCGACGGCCAGGGATGCGGCTGCCGAACCTCGAACGAGCCAGATCTCCTCGCACTCGCGCTGTTCGCCCTGGGCTTCGGCGCACTTCGCCGCCGCCGCTGACCCGCTCAGCGCGGCGCAACGCGCTCGAGGAACTGGTCGATGTCGACCGGCGGGGGCGCCCCCGTCTCCGCGAACTCCGACTTTGCGACCGCAGCGTGGCCGTGGGCCGTTTGATACTCGCCGAGTCGCACGTCGAGCGTGGCAGCGAAGAAGTAGCGCAGGCCTCGGCGCATGGGGTCGGGCTCGCTGTCGATCCCCTGGACGAGTGCGTCGCGACTGATTTGTGCGGCGAGAGGCTCGGTCGCCATGAAGACGAGCGACTCCAGGTTGACCCCGACCTCGCGAATTCCGTCGGCGTCGAGCGAGCCTTCGAGCATGAACGGCTTCAGTCGGCTGTGCACGTAGTCGACAGCGTCGGTCGGCGACGTCGCGTTGGCGATCATCGTCGCCACCGCGAGGATCGACGGGGAATGCAGCGGGTTGGCGTCGAGCGCCTTGGCGTAGAAGTTCTTGGCGTTTTTCTCGTTCTTGCGCGCTCTGGCGATTTCTCCGCGCACGAACCATCCCTCACCAACGTTCTGCGAGTCTTCGAGCGCGCCGTAGCGTTCGATCGACTCGGCGGCGAGGCTGTCCGCGTCGTCGAGCTTCTCTTCCTCGAGCGCGATGACGGCGAGCATGAACGTGACCGCGGGATGATCGAATCCTCCGTCGCGCGCCTGCAGCAAGAACGGTCGGGCCGCAGTGCCCGAGAAGCGGTTCATCTGCACGCCAGCCCACAGGTACGCGAGGTCGGGCGTGAGATGGCCTTCGGCCGCGAGCGTGGCGAGGTCGGCTTCGAGTCGCTGTCCGGAGAGATTTGCGACGTCGTCGTTGGCCGCGCATCGCTGGGAGAACGCGGCGACCCGAGCCCGGGCAATGCGGGCCTGGACAGCCAACGCTTCATCGGGACCGGCGAGCGGCTCGTCGAGATTGGTGAGCAGCGCCTCGACCGAAATGTCTCCGGGCTTCATTTCGGCATCGGCCGAGAAGTCCATGTTGCGCTCCGTCGCGCTGGGCTCTTCCCCATCGACCAAGCGCCAGGCGATGCCACGGATGCAGGTCGTGAAGTGAAGCGCGGCGAGGTCGGCACGAGCCACCGCGATCCACTGCCGGCCGGCACCGCGGGACGCCTCGGACAAGCGCTTGTCGGCGGACGCAGCCTTGCCGTCCCGCACGAGCTTCGAGGCATCCTTGAGGGCCCGGACCGCAGGCTCGGGGGCATGCGTCTCGGCGATCTCCACCAGCGGCGTCAGGTCGCGCCACGAGTACCAGTCACCCATAGCGACCGCCGGATTGCCCGCACCGGGCACGCTGGTCTTGCGACAGCCCGGCACGACGGCAGCAAGGCTGAGGAGAGCGGCGAGAATCGAGGCGCGCACGGCCGCAGACGGTAGCAGCCTGGCGAGGCTCGCGAGGTGCGATCGCTCCCACGGCGACGCAGGGGCCTTCGCAGGGTATTGGCGCCAACCAGCGCGGCCGGGGTCACGGAACGCGACCTGCTACCCTGCCCCCGTGGCTCGTCCGGTTCTCCGCATCCTCACCCCCCAGATCGGTGCACAGGAGCAAGTCTTCGCGCTCGCAGACGCCGCCGTCCGCATCGGCCGCGACGAGTCGAACGACATCGTCCTGCTCGAGCAAGCCGCCTCCCGCCACCACGCCCGCGTCGAGCCCACGGCCGACGGCGGCTATGAGGTCGTCGACGAGGGCAGTGCCGCGGGGGTGACCGTCGGCGGCGAAAAGGTCCTGCGCAAGGTGCTCGTCGACGGCGACGAGATCAAGATCGGCGGCACCACGGTCCGCTTCGTCGCGGCCGCGGGCAGCGAGCCGACGTTCGTGCCCGGGGCGTCGCCGCCCTCGAGCCAGGCCACCGAAGCGGCGTCGGACCGCCCGCACCCCCCGGCGGCTCCAGTGTTCCCGCCTCCGCCGGATCCGTTCGGCGACGCCGACACGATGCTGCCCGATCCGACGAGCGTCGCGATGCCGCCCACCGTGGCCTCCGACCACCAGCCCGCGCCCTCCGCAAGCGAGACGGTCTCCGCTCCCCACGCACCCGCGACCCCCCCAAGCGAGACCGTCGCGGCCGCGCATCAACCCGCGCCCGCACCCGCCCCTGTTCTCGAGCCCGAGCCGAAGCTCGAAGTCGAGTCCCCAGCACCCGCACCGACCCCCGCCACACCACCGCCGAGCAATCCGTCGTTCGTTCTCGGTGACGGCAAGAGCAGCCCCTCGAACTACACCCTCGACGGCGGCGCGGCCTCGGGTGCTTCCGGCGGCTACTCTCTCGACGGCGACGCGTCCCCGGCCCCCGCCAAATCCGGCGGCTACGAGCTCGAAGGCAAAGAGAACGACCCGCTCGGCGGCGTGGTCATTCACGGCGATACACCACCTACAACCCTCCGCTCGGGCCCCGGCGCCGGCACCTACGTCACCTTCGGCCTCATCGGCGCCGCACTCAGCTTCGGAGCCCTCGTCGCCCTCCAAGGCACCCCTTGGTAGTACCCTCGAAGCGCTGCGACGAAAGACCCCAGGCACCACCGCGAGCCCGCTCCCCACGAGGCCCCGGCCTCCTCAGCAGAGAGCGAGCATCCCGACCGGATGCGCTGCAAGTAGGAGACAGAAGCGAGCATAGGCCCCTGTGCGATTGGGTCCTGAAGGCCCCCCACCCAAAGGGGACCGAAAGGACCCCGGAGCCTCGCAACCGAGCTTTTTCTACCCCGCGCAGGTCTCCGCGACGAAGGAGATGTCCGCATCGAAGTCGAACGCGTCCGAGCCCTCGATGTGGCCGATGATCGCGTCTTCATCCACCGACTCGATCACGAGCACGCCGTCCAGACTGCCGCCTCCCCAGCCGCACTCACCGTCGTCGTAGGGCTCATCCGCGAACGTGAAACCGCCGTTGGCTTCTTCGAACAGGTTGTACTCGCCCGGCTCGAGCATGGACGGCATCAGCAAGAAACTGACCGACCAGTTCCCGCCGCACGGCTCGCCCGCGTAGGGCTGCTCGCAGGTCTTCACCCCCGAGGCCGACACGATGACGTGAACGGCGTCGCCGGGAATGGTGTCCTTGGGATCGCCGGTCGAGCTACCGCCCTTGCCGGGGTCGAGCTCGGGCAGGTCCGCGTGGCGGATCGCGATCGCGCTGGCGTCTCCGCCTTCGCCCGTGCCCGCCGAGTCATCGGTGTCGCCGTCGGTGGTGGTGTCGGAGTCCGAATCGTCATCGCCGTCCCCGTCACCCGTGCCAGCGCTGGTCGTGTCGGAGTCCGACTCGTCATCGCCGTCGCCGTCGCCCGTGCCAGCGCTGGTCGTGTCAGAGTCCGACTCGTCGCTGCCGGTATCGGCGGCGGAGTCCCCGTCGTCGTCCCCGGTATCGGCGCTGGTTCCAGATCCGGCGCTCGTGCCAGCCGTGTCGTCTTCGTCTTCGTCTTCGTCCAGGTCGTCTTCGTCCAAGTCGTCTTCGACCGCACCGGTGTCCATGCCGTCTTCTTTTTCGAGGTCGCAGGCGACCCCGAGGCCGAGCGCGAGAGGCAGAGTCATGAGGCTGGAGAGGAGGCTGATACGCTTCATGTCAGTCGTCTTTTCGTAGGCCCGCATCGGGCGGGTTCACCCCTGCCAGTGGCCCCAGCTCGAAACTGTCGTCACGGGTGGATCCGTTTTTCTTTCGGCAAGAGACTTCTTCCGTGATTTCAGCTGCTTCGAACGACTCAAAAAAAACTCGCGTCGGCCGATGACGAGTTGGGGCCGCAGCGGCCATCGCCGTGGAACCCGTTGCTCCGACGCCACCGGCCTGCGAACCTGGTTTGGGGGAACTCTGAACGCGCTGAAGATTTCGAACTTCGTTTCGTGGCATGCGGCCATCGTGCTGCTGCTGGTCACGGGCTGCCCCGAGGGTGAGGCCGGTGACAGCATCGGCACCGCAACAGACTCGGGCAGCGCTTCGAACACGAATGCCACCACGACCAGCACGGGTCGTCCCGAGCCGGCCCCCGAGCCGGAACCCGAGACCGCAGGCTCGGCCTGTGGAGAACCTCTCGCCGGACAGTGGGGCGACTGCATCAACGAGAACACGCTCTCGTGCGGCAACGAAGATGCTTCGTGCTTGGCCAACGCAACCATGAACCCAGCGTGGGGCTCCTGCATCTTGCCCTGCGAAGACGTTTGCGACTGCTGGGCAGCACCGTCGAGCGGCGCGGCCGAGAGCGCGTGCGCGCCCGTTCTACCGGGGGGCGAACGTGCGTGCGTGCTCGACTGCACCAGTGGCCAAGCCTGCCCCGACGGCATGCGCTGCGTCGCGTTGACCGGCGTCCAGAGCCTCTGCGCGTTCGACAGCGAGGCGTTCGACCCGACGACGGGCGACGATCCCGAATCGACGACGGGTGACGACGGAACGACGACGAGCGACTCGACGACGAGCAGCGGCAGCAGCTCGGGCTCGAGCAGCGGCACCGACAGCGGTTCGACCTCCTCGGGCGGGGTCTGAAAGGGGTTCGCGCCTGCCGAATCCGGGCCTCGGTACAGCGCGTCTCCCAAGATGCTGTCGGGTCCTCATCCGCTCGAACTCCATGTGCAGCGCACCGTCCACCACGCTGGCCGTTGGGCGCTCTGCGACACCGACCCCGATGCCGAACGTGTCCGGACGAGCTCCGTTCGGCTGCCGACCGAAGCGCTGGCGCTGCCCGTTCCGGATCAGCCGTTGAACAGCACGTAGCCCACGGCGACGCCGCCACCGATCGCGACGATGAGCACGGCCACCAGCAGCGCTACGAAGGCGTTGCTCGGGCCTTTCTTGGCGGCGGCCTGGGGCCGAGGCCCCGTCGGCGGCCTCGCCTGCCGACGCGCCAACTCGACTTCCTTGAGCGCCTCCGGCACGTCGATCGCTGGCTGTGTGAAGGCGAGACGGACCCTCGCCTTGCCGCGCGTCGGCGCCTGGACCTCGACGTCCTCGTCGGACGAGGTCTCGAACCCTCCTGCCGACCCGTCGGCGAGTTCGGACTGCACGTCGGCGACGACCATGGTGCGACGCGGGTTGCGAGGCTTCTGCCCGCTCCGCCCTTCGGCGCTCTCCAGCAGCGAAGCTCGAAACGCCGCCATCGTCTTGAATCGCGCGTCGATGCGAGAGTTGAGCGCCTTGTCGAAGGCGAACATCAATCCCGGCGGCAGCGCACGCTCGCGAGAGGCCGCATCGGCACCACCACACATCAGCGTGGCGAGCACGGCAGCGATTCCGTAGACGTCGGTCCACGGCCCGAGAAGCGTGGGGTCCCCGGCCGCGACTTCGGGCGCGACGAACCCCGGCGCCGGGATGCGAAGCGGCGGTGCGCCCCCCTGCTGGCCCATGCGCCACGCGCCTTCGACCAAGCCGTCGATCTTGATGATCGAGCGAGGCCCGAGTGCGCCGAGCACCCAGAACGCGTGCAGGTCGAGGTGTGCATGCACGACCCCTTCGCGGTGCGCCGAGATCAAGGCGTCGAGGACGGGCTCGAACCACTCGATGACCATGCCCGCGTCGAACTGCGAGCGTCCGGTGCTCGCGAGCGCCTCGGCCAGCGTCGGCCCATCCACCCATTCGTACGCGACGAAGGCAGCCGGTCCCCGCGCCGTATCCTGAAGGCCGCCGTCTCGCGGCGCGGCGATCGAGGGCCACTGGCTGCTGAGATTGGCAACGATGGCACTCGCACGCGTGAACGCGCGCCGCTGCTGCTCCGCACGCTGCGGGTCACCGCCGCCCGACGGCGCAAGAAGCTCGAGTCGAACCGGCTCTGCCCAGGCACTGTGCTGGGCGCGGTAGACCGCGCGGGCCCCGAAGGCGCCCAGGAACTCGGCGACCTCGTACCGCGCGCCCACGGTGTGGCCGACGACAGCAAGCGGATCGACGCTCATCGCGACGATCTCCCTCAAAGCGCGCCAGCGTTTCCACCCTCGGGCAGCGTGCGCAGCGACTGGGCGAGTTGGGCCTCGAGCAGCCCGGACAGCTTTGCGCGCTCGCCTTCGAGGCGGTCGGTGTTGTCGCCGTCGGACTCCGCGACCGCGTCGTATTCCCAGCGCATGCGTTCGATCTTCACCGCGCTCGGCGGCAGATACGACAGCAGTGGCCAAACGTACCGTTCGAGCGCGTGGTCGGCGTTGTCCGCAAGGCGCCAGCGGTTGCCGAGCAGGAATCGATCGGACCCTTCGACCGCCGCCGAGAGCCCGATGCCCAGCAGCTCGATGACCTTGCCGCGCGATTCGAGCAGCCGCGGCATGACGCCGAATGCACCGAGGCGCTCGAGGCGGTCCTTGGCCGGATAGCGCTCGTCGCCACGGCGGAACGCGAGCCACGACATGAACTCGTGGCTATGCCGCCAGACGAGGCGCTGCGCTTCGACCTCCGCGACCATCTTGGACAGCCGCGAGCCGTGGCGTTCGCTCATCTCGGCGCTGATCTCGGTCATCTGCTCGCGCAGCTCCCGATCGAACCGGGACAGAGATGCCCCCGAGTTGTGCTCATCGAGGACGCTCAACGCGACGGCGACCGCCAAGCCGGTATGCCCGGCCAGCTGCGTGGTGACCTGCACCAGCTGCTCGTAGAGACCAGGCATCACGAGCGCCGAACGCTGCTCGTCCATCCGTGCGACCTGCTCCAGCGCCTCCCGCTTGATCACGGTCAGCGATTGCCGAAGCTCATGCACCTCGGTATCGAGGTCTGGCGTACGGACATGAGCGAGAAACGTCTCCCGCGCTTGCGACATGCGGGTGCGAGATTATTGCGGTTTGGGGTGCCTTGTCATCGCTGAACACCTGCGCGAAGCTCGCAATCGGGCTTGCGAGCGTCGGGCACAGACCCTTTGCGGCGGACATGCGTTCGGGACCCGTCGGAGCCGTCGATGCGTCGCGTAGGTTGGAGAATCGCCCCCCTGGTCGTCCCCCTGATCGCCGGAGCAGTGCTCGGCAGCTCCGGCTGCGGGCGCGACTCGGAGGTGGGAACCGCCGCTGAGGCGGCGCAAACCGACGAAACCGCCCCCGGCGGCACGGGTGCGAGCGTGCTTTCGATCTCGGGGCCGGGCGGCATCACCTCCCCGACGCTGGCCGCCGGCACCTTCATCGGAGCCGGCGGCCACGTCGAACCGGGCCAAGCGTTGACCACCCCCAAGGGCACGCTCGCCCAACTCAAGCTCGACGGCGGTGGCACGGTGGCGATGAACGAGGACACGCGCCTCGCCCTGCCCGGTGACGATCACCCCGAAGCGATCGCGCTCGAGCGCGGTGAGCTGGTGGTTCGGGCCGGCAAGCCGGGAGATCGAGCGGTGCGCGTCGTGGCCGGTGAAGACGAGCTGAGCGTCGAATCCGGCGAGGTCCAGGTCGAGGCCGTAGGCGATACGCGACGCTACGCGGTCGTGCACGGCCGAGCGAGCCTGACGACCAGCGGGCAGACCGTCGCGCTCGGTGCCGGCGAGTCGCTGCAAACCCCGCTGCCAGCGCCCCAAGCCCCACCCGAGCCCACGCTGAGCCTGCGCCCGATCGAAGACACCGGCTGGGTCCGGACGTTCGACGCCGCCGCTGCGATGGCCGATGCCGTCCCGCGCGGTGTCGGCAGCCTCACCGCACGACGTGCTGGTACGCAGAAGGAGCGGCAGGCGCTGCGACTGACCGACCACACCGTGACCGTGAACATCTCCGGCCGCGTCGCGCACACCGAAATCGAGCAGGCGTTCTTCAACGATCGCGGGCAGGTGCTCGAAGGCATCTATCGCTTTCCGATCCCGGAGGACGGCTCGGTCTCCGGCCTCTCGCTGCTCGTCGGCAATACGTGGATGGAGGGCGAGGTACTCGAGAAACAGCGCGCACGGGCGATCTTTCAGCAGATCGTCGATGCCACGATCCCGCGTGATCCGGCCCTGCTGGAGTGGGAACGCGGAAACGTGTTCAAGCTGCGCATCTTCCCGATCCCTGGCAACGGCGAGCGCAAGGTGAAGCTGTCGTACACGCAGGTGCTCCCCGTCGTTGGCGGCAAGCTCCGCTACCGCTACCCGATGGGTGGAACCGGAGCCGCGGGGACGCCGATCGATCGCTTCGCCTTCACCGTCCGCATCGACGGGGAAGAGATCGCGACCGAGCAGCGCGAGAACATCACCACACCGATGCTCGCACTCGAGCGCCGCGACGCGGGCGAGGTCATCGAGCTGCACACCGAGCGTGAAGCGTTCCTGCCTACATTCGACCTCGGTGTCGACGTGCCCGTCCCCGCCGCCGAGCAGCAGGTCCACGCGCGCAGCTTCCTCGACAAGGACGGCCAAGCGTACTTCATGGTCGCGATGCAGCCGCAGTTCGAGATGGGCATCGATGAGCGACCGGTCGACTACGCATTCGTACTCGACCGCAGCCACAGCACGTCTCCCGAGCTGTGGACCACGGCGCGGGGCGTCGTGGATGCGATGACCGAGCTGATGGACGCAGACGACCGCTTCACGGTGCTCGCGTGTGACAGCGCGTGCGAACGACATGTCGACGGTCTGCAGGCCCCGACCTCTGAAGCAGTCGACCGAGCACAGCGTTTTCTCGACGCACAAGACCTCGCCGGCGCGAGCGACCTCGCCGGCTCGCTGCAGCAGGCCTCGGACGCGCTCGACGGTGGTCGCGATGCTCAGCGCGTGATCGTGTACCTGGGAGACGGTGTGCCGACCTCCGGGGAGATGGCGCCCGATGGCATCACCGACCTGCTCGCCACCCCCCTTGCTCAAACCCGCGTTCTCGCGGTTGCGTTGGGTGCCCGTAGCGATCTCACCGCGCTGCAGGCCGTGGTCGACGTGACCGGTGGCGACCTCGTACAGGCCGACGCGCGCGACGACCTCCGCGCCCTCGTCCGCGAGCTTCGACTGCGCGCCGAGGTTCCGGCGCTGCGCGATGCTCAACTCGACCTGCCTCCGGGCATGGTGATGGCGCGCATGCAAAACATCTCGGCGGTCCGACCGGGCGACACCGTGCTGGTCACGGGCAAGCTGCACCACCGCGTCTCCGGAGACATCGTGCTGCGCGGTCGCGGCCCCCGCGGTGCCGTCTCAGCCTCGTTCCCCGTCGAGCTCTCGGCGCGAGCCGGCGGCTCGAGTCCCGTCGACGCCCACCTGCCGCGCACCTGGGCCAAGATGCAAATCCAGCACCTCACCAAGACCCAGGGCTATCGGGCCCGGGACGAGATCGTCGCGCTTTCGAAGGACTACACCGTGCTCTCGCGTCACACCGCGATGCTCGTGCTCGAGAACGACGCGATGTTCCGCGAGTTCAACGTAGTCCGCAAAGCGCAGAACACCGCCACGTGGGACGGCGGTTTCAACTCCGGAACCAAGGCAACCGAGTCGTCCGACAAGGTGATCGCCGAGAAGTCGAAGGAGGAACGCAGCGCCAAGCTCGATGGCAAATCGGGCTCTGCGGCAGCGCCACAGGGCGACGCGCCGGCCCTCAACAAGAAGGACCTCGCCACCGCTCAAATCGATGGACGTCGACCCGTCGAAGAACAGCGCACTCAGCAGGAGTCCGGTGAAGTGGTCGGCGGGCTCATCGACGCGGCCCCGCCGGCACCCACCGAGCCCGAGGCCGAGGCCGAGCCGCTGCCGGACACGACGACGGCGACCGAACGCGAGCGCGACCTCGACGAATCAAGGCTGGACGACGTCCTCGAAGACCCCGACGTCGACGCCGAAGACGAGGCATTCGGTGACCTGGGTACGCGAGGGACCGGTCGCGGCGGCGGTGGGCTCGGCCCCCGCGCAGAACCGCCCGCAACGCCGGGAAAGAAGGCAAAGAAGAAGTTCCCGGCGTCGAAGCGGCCAGCACCGGAGTCCAAACCTGCGCCCACCGACGGGAACGACGGCTGGGGCGGAGCAGCGAGCGGTTCGAACAGCTCGGCCCCGTGGGACCGCGATCGGAAGTCACCCCCGCGCAAGCGCGGGAGCCGGTGGACGCCGCCACCGCCGCAGCTTCGCATCCGTGCATTTCCGACCCCGCGCAACACCACCCGCATCGAGCAACTCGCAGCCGCGGTCGAGCAGGACCCGACCAACCGGGCCGCCCACAGCAAGCTCGTTCGCACCGCCATCGCTAGCAACGACGCACGCATGTTGGCCTTTGCGCAGGCGTGGGCGAACGTCGACCCCGACCACGCTGGCGCCCTCGAAGCCATGGCCGACGCCCTGGCCCATCAAGGCGACCCGATCGCGTTGCGAGCGTATGAGAGCGTCGTCGAGGTGAAGCCGTTCTCCGCTCGTGAGCATCGCTCCCTCGCGCGTGCGTTCGAGAACAAGGGCGACCTCGCACGAGCGTGCTCCCACCGCCGCGCCCTGGTCAGCATCGACCCAGATGTGCTCGAGCACCAAGCTGGACTCATCGCATGCCTGCAGCGGGCAGGTCGT
>CAYSPB010000076.1:0-22339 GCA_964432695.1 uncultured Nannocystaceae bacterium | reverse complement strand
CTGCATGTAGATGAAAACCGAGTAGTAGCGCCACTCGGTCGGAGAGCTGTAGAGCACGACCCGAGCGTCGTTGGGCACGGCGGTGCAGACCGCCTCTCCGTACGCCTCCGCCTCGCGGTCCCCGCTGAGATCGACCGTCTCGTAGTTGCGCTGCACGAAGAATGCGGGGAGCAGCAGGAGCACCCATCCCGCGTACGCAAAGCCCGGGCGGAGTCGTGCCAATGGCGCAGACACGGCATCGGCACTCAACCCCACGCCGACGCAAAGCACTGCCATGCACGGCAGGAAGAACACGTCGAGGTCCGGCACGCTGTAGTTGAAGAACCACCACAGGTTGCCCGCCGCGGCCAGCGAGACGCCCACACCCGTCTTGGGGCGGCGCCAAATCAGCCAGGCGAGCCCGGCCGCAGCCAGCAGCAGTCCGACGACCTGCAGATTGTCGACGAAGATGTCGCCGACGAACACCCACCGCTCCCCGAGGTCGTAGTCCTCGAGGAACTTGCGCTTGAACGCGCCGCCGGTCGAGTTCTTGCGGAAGACCGTCCACTCTCGTGCGTCCCAGCGCTGGAACTTGCGCAGAGGAACGTAGATGAAGATCAGCAGCCCGCCCACCGCTGCGAGCAGGCTGTAGGCCGACGCGACGATCCGCGAGCGCAGCTGCGACACGAGCATCTTCGGTTCGAGACGGTCGGGCAGGCCTCGCGTCCACACCAGCCAGGCATATCCGAGTCCGAACGTGGTGATCGACATGTGCATGCCGACGCCCAAGCCGCCGACGAGCCCCGCGAACGTGCTGCCGCGTCGCCAATCTCGAGCATCGGCGTGCAGCAGCAGCGACAGCGCGCCGAACGTCATCACCAGACCCGGCGTGTACACCTCGGCGACCACGGCGTTGGCCCACATCGTCCGAATGACGGCGAGCGTGGCCGCGCCGACGGTGGCCGCCATGAGACTTCCGCCAAGCTGGCGGATCACGGTGTACGCCAGTACGACCGAGGCGACACCGAACGTCATGCTCATGACGTTCACGGCGAGTGCCGGCTCGACGGGCAGCCACGTGAACACGTGGGCAACGAGCGTGTAGAGCGGATACCCGGGCGGGTGCGGCACGCCGAGGCCGACCGCGTGTGCCGAGAACTCGGCGCTGTCGTACCAGTACACCGTCGGGCAGAGCGTGCGGATGTACAGCACGGCCGCCACCACGGCGACGGCTGCGGCTGCGATGAGGTCGGGCCGCGAGACCCGAGGCGAGGCGGCGTCGTCCGACATGCGAGCGCCCGGTTGTACCAGAGCGTCCCGCGAAATGCGGCGCCCAGGCTCGCGCCGCCGCCGGCTGGTGCTTCAATCCGTCGTCTCCACGACGACGACCCACGCCGCGGCACTGTCGAGGCCAACGTCCCGAGGGACTTCGCGGCGGCGACGGACCGCGCCCTGGAGCCACCGCGCCTGCGGCGTACGGAGACGGACACCACGACCTCGAAGCTTGGAAGGCCGACGTCGAACGTCTCGGCGCGAGCCGACCATCGGCCCGCGCCCCCCCTACACGCGGATCTTGCTCGTCATCCCCCTGAAGACTGCGTGGCACGTCTTGCAGGGGCCGATTAGACGGCCGAGCCGGCACTCGCTCAGCGGGGGCTCGCAGCGATGTTGCCACCGTCGACCGTCAAGACGCAGGCCGTCGTACTCCGCGCCGTCGCAAGGTGTACGAATGCGTCCGCAACGTCGTCGGCAGAGACGGCGCGCTGGAGCAGGTTCGAACGGAAATACGCCTCCACGTCGAGCCCCCGCGCGTCCGCTCGCTTGCGCACGTCGGCGTCGGAAAGCAGGCCCGTGCGCACCCGGTCGGCGTTGACCGCATTCGCGCGAATGCCCGCGTCGGCGCCTTCGATCGCGTACTGCTTCATCAGCGCGTACAGCCCGGCCTTGGCCACGGCATAGGGACCAAAGCCTTTGCCCGGGTTGAAGGCGGCCTTCGAGACGTTGAACAGCAAACTGCCGCCGCGGCCCTGGGCGCGCAGAACCTCGGTGGCGGCCGCCGCGAGGTCCTGATGTGCCCGCAGGTTGACCGACAAGCTCGCCTCGAACGTTTCGGGTGGACAGTCGTGCATGACCGCCTGTGGTGCGATGCCGGCGTTCGACACCACGTGGTCGAGGCCACCGTACGCGCGCACGCAGGCCTGCACCGCATCCCGGACCGCATCCCGATCGGTGACGTCGGCCTGCACGGCCTCGGCGCCCAGTGACGCGGCCTGGTCGTGCACTGCACAATCCCGATCGACGAGCAGCAACGCGGCACCGCGAGCTGCAAAGGCCGATGCCGTTGCCGCGCCTATCCCCGAGGCCGCGCCGGTCACCAGTACGACTTGCCCCTGCATCGGCGCGGGCGCCTTCTTGCCGAGCTTGGCTTGTTCGAGGGACCAATACTCCATGTCGAACAGGTCGCCACTGGGAAGCGCGTGGTAGCGGCCCACCGCCTCCGCACCGCGAATGACGTCGATCGTGTGCTCGTAGAGGTCCGCAGCGACACGCGCGGCCTTTCGCGTGCTGCCGACCGCGACGATGCCGACGCCAGGGATCAGGGCGACGCGCGGGTCCGGATCGAGCTTCGTCCGCGAGACGCCTTTTTCCTGCAGCTGCGCGTCGACATAGGCGTGATACCGGCGTTGGTAGGCCTGCACCGCCGTTCTCACGTGACCCGCCCAGTCATCGCCGGCGGCGGCGGGGTCGAGCAGCAGCGGCACTGCCTTCGTCCGAATGACGTGGTCGGGCGTGGCCGGACCACGCTGAGACAGCGATGCGACCTCTGGATCGGCGGCAAAGGCGAGCGCGGCCTCGGTGCTGCGGCGCTCGAGGATCACCGCCCCGCCCAGCAGGGCGCCTCGCAGCACGGGTGCAAGCGCGGCATAGTCGACGGCGGGCGTCGAGGGCACGCTGACCAACACCTTGCTCCGTGCGGCCTGCACATACCGCTCCGCCGCGGTCACGGCCTCGACGTGCCGGACATAGGCCTGCTTTGCCGTGTCCCCAAAGGTGAACAGGCCGTGCTGACGCAGGAACAAGCCTTCGCAGCTTGGATTCGCCTCGTAGACCTCGGCCGCGAGCTTGGCCAGCGCGAAGCCGGGCATGATGTACGGCACCAACGCGAGGCGGCCGTCGAACACCTCGGCAGCCAGCGCGTCTGCATCGGCCTGGTCGGCGAGCGAGAGGATCGCGTCGGCGTGGGAGTGGTCGATGAAGCGGTGCGGCAAGAAGGCGTGCAGCAGCGTCTCGACCGAGGGGTTCGGTGCACTCGCGTCGAGCAACCGCGTACGGGCGGCATTCACCATGGCCTCGTCGCTGAGTTCGGCGCGACCACGAAGCTGCTGCAACGTCTCGAGACGGACGGCGGGCAAGCCTGCCGGCTCGATGTCACCGAGGTTCCAGCCACTGCCCTTGACGCACAGCACGTCCACCGGGGCCCCGAGGTCGTCGGGCAGTCGCGTCTTGACCGACGTGTTGCCCCCGCCGTGTAGGACCAGGCTCGGCTCGACACCGATCAGCCGCGATGTGTACACACGCAGCGCGACGTCTTCGTTGCTTCCAGGCGCCTGCGCCCACTGCCGTACGGCTGCTGCCGCGTCCTCGTCGGACCACCGCGATTGCATGGCCCTCCCCTATCACGCCGGAGGCCAGGCGAGCATCCCCCAGCCACCCGCGATGCGAGGCGCGTCCCGAAGAAGGCCCGGAGGCGCCTCAGCGCGGCGACTTGTCCGCCGCCTTGTACGCGGCGAGCACGTCGCGGCACGTAGGCGAGGTCTCGACGTCCCGCGGGCTCTTCATCGTGCCCAGCAGACGATCTCCGGCCAACAGCGTCACGCCCATCCAGAACCGCTCGTTCTTGAAGTGATGCAGCCGATGGTGCCGGACGAGCCGCTTCATCGCCTTGGATCGCGGCTTGTACGTGCTGTGGCACAGGTAGTGCGTCCACTCGTAGACCAAGCCGACCAGGACCGCGGTGAGCGTGAACGTGGCCGCGAGTCCGGCCGGCAGCACGAGGTGCGCGACCACGGCCGGTCCGACGAAGGAGGGGATGAGGCTCGGCACCGGGATGAACCACCAACGCGGCTCGTGGGGGTCTCGGTGATGCGCGCGGTGGTCCTTCGCGAGCCGGGTGTCGAACGTGAACGGCCCGATTCGGCGAGGACGCAGATGCAACACGAAGACGTGAATCACCCACTCGGTCAGCGGCTGCAGCGCGATTTGACCGACCACCATCACCACGTCCCAACGCGAGAAGCCCCCGACCCACAAGCGGTACGCGAGGGCATGAACGGCCAAGGCGACCAGGATGCGGGCCGAGGCCGCGCGGGAGAAGATGCGGGCGGCGTCGGCGAGCGACAGCCCGGGGGTACGGGGATGCGTGGCGCGGCTCATGCCGGCCCTCCTTCTTGTGTGGGGGTTGTTTCGGTGGCCGCGTCGGCCTCGTGATCTCTATGGGTCTGCGCGTCCTCGCGGGCCAGTGCATCGAGCAGCTCGAAAACCCGGCGGGTGCCGTGGTCGACGAGCGCTTCAGCGGCAGCGCGCGCATGGTCGGCGTCGGTGCTCGACACCGCCTGCGCGATGGCGCGGTGGCCCTCGATGTCGGAGACCTCGTCACCCATCACGATCACGAGCGCCCCGCGAATCTGCTCGTAGGTGTCCCGGAGCGTGTTGAAGGCGAGCTGGTAGGCCACGTTGCCGCTGGCGTGCACGAGCACGTCCCAGAACTCGAGCGACAAGCTTTGAAGCTGGGCGAGGTCTTCGGCGGCTCCGTCCATCGCATCGACGACGCCGTGCAGCCGCGCGACCGTACGGCTGTCGCGACGCAGTGCGCACAACCTGGCAACGTCGGGTGCGAGCGCGCGCCGCATTTCCATCACCGAGCGCGCCACGGTCACGTCGACGCCTCCGTCGGCGCGAACCATCAGCGCGCCGAGCAGGTCGAGGCCCGCCGACCGCCGATAGTCGAGGACGCGCGTGCCACCACCCTGCTGAATCTGGACGAGTCCGCTCTGGGCGAGTCGCTTGAGTGCCTCTCGAACGGCACCTCGATTGACGCCGAGCACCTCGACCAGCTCGCGCTCGGGCGGCAGTAGAACGCCGGGTGCCATGCGCCCGTCCACGATTTCGCGCGAGAGCTGGTCGAAGACCGCGTCCGACAAGGTCCGGCGGTCGATTTTCTGCAGCGGCACCTCCCCATCCTGACTCCGGACCCATCGACCTTCCAATGGTATGACCAATTTCATTCGCAGCAGCGCATGTGCGAACGTCCGTGCACACCTCTGCTCGGAGCGCCTCGACACGCGCATGTGGCGCAATTTTCGTGCGGCCCCCCAACGCGCCCAAAACTGGCCACACGTGAAATCGAGCCGTCCGCGGGGCCCCGTGTCCGCTCCGTTATCATGCGGTCGTGTTTGCTTGGCTTCGTGTGACGGCCCTCGCGGCCGCAGGGCTCCTCCTCGCCAGTTGCGACGACCCCCCCGCCGGAGGCTCCGGCAACGACGGAACCGGAACGGACTCGGGGACGACGACCTCAGGCAACGAGACGACCCCGAGCGCCACGGCCGGCTCAGCCACCACGAACGGCACGTCGACCAGCGACGTCGACCCGTCTGGGGGGGACGACTCGACGACGGCTGCCCCGGCGACGACGACCGGCCCCGAGCCCACCACCGTCACCACCGATCCCACGACGGGTACGCCGATGGACTGCGGCAACGGCGTGGCCGAAGGCGACGAAGAGTGCGACGGCGACGACGTGCAGGACTTTACCTGCGACCAGTTCGGCTTCGTGACCGGCACCTTGCTCTGCAACGAGATCTGTCAGCTCGAGTTCGACAACTGCCAGGCGTACGAGTGCGGCGACGGAGAGGTCGAGCGGATCGAGGTTTGCGACGGTGAGAACCTCGTCGACCAGACGTGCCAGACCCTCGGCTTCGACAGCGGTGCCCTCGCCTGCAACGCGGACTGTGAAGGCTTCGACACCTCCGGCTGCGGCACGTGTGGCAACGACCTGATCGACGGCGACGAGGTCTGCGAAGCCGCCGACCTCGCCGGTGAAACCTGCATCACGCAAGGCTTCGACGGCGGCACGCTCGGCTGCGCCGACGGCTGCGGCAGCTTCGACACCTCGAACTGCACGACGTGTGGCGACGGACTCCTCGAAGGCGCCGAGATGTGTGACGGCGCCAATCTCGACGGAGAAAACTGCAGCTCGCTGGGCTTCGACGCCGGCGCGCTCAATTGCAACGCCAACTGCGAGTTCGACACCGAGGAGTGCTTCGACAACACCGACTGCTGCTTCGAGAATGGCTCGGCCGAGTGCGAGGTCCCCGAGGTTACGGCGTGCGTGTGCGCGCTGGACCCGTTCTGCTGCAACAACACGTGGGATGACCTGTGCGTCGAGCAGGCGGTCGATGACTGCGACGCTCAATGCAGCCTGTGCGGCAACAGCAACATCGAAGACGGCGAGGTCTGCGACAACAACAACTTCGGCGGTGAGACCTGCATCAGCCAGGGCTTCGACAACGGCAACCTCAGCTGCACCAACGACTGCGGCACCCTCAGCACCGCGAACTGTGGGATCTGTGGCGACGGCACCATCGACCCCGCCGAGAGCTGCGACGGCAACAACCTCGGCGGTTCCAGCTGCGCCTCCCTCGGCTTCGACGGCGGCACCCTCGCCTGCAACGCCAACTGTGGCGGGTTCGACACTTCGGGCTGCGCCAGCGCCCCCAGCTGGGCGGACGACATCCAACCGATCTGGGATGCCAACTGCGGGTGTCACGGATTTGCGCCGACGATCGCGAACGTCGACCCGAACGTCTCGTACGCAAATACGGTCAACGTCTTTTCGGTCACCGGGGGCCTCGACTACATCGAGCCCGGCGATGCGGATGCGAGCTACATCGTGGAGCGGATCGAAGGCGTGGGCGGCCTGATGCCACCAGGCGGCTCGCTGCCCGCTGCCGACATTCAGCTGATCCGCGACTGGATCGACGCCGGCGCGCCCAACAACTGATCGCCCGCGGGGTATCCTTCCCCGGCTGATGAAGGACCCCGCGCCGCAGCCGATCTATCGCAAGGACTACACGCCGCCGGCGTTCCTCATCGACACCGTCGACCTGAGGGTCGAGCTCGGGGAGGACGTGACGGTCGTGCACGCGACCCTCGCCCTGCGCCGGCAAGGCGCCGCCGACGCACCGCTGGTGTTGGATGGCGAACGGCTCGACCTGAGGTCGGTGCATGTCGACGGCACCCTGCGCGCGCCGCAGACGTACACCGTCGAGGCGGAGACGCTGTGCATTCCCGACGTACCCGACGCGTTCACGCTGCAGACGGTCGTGCACATCGAGCCGCACAAGAACACCGAGCTCAGTGGGTTGTACCGATCGGGCAGGACTTTTTGTACCCAGTGCGAGGCCGAGGGGTTCCGGCGCATCACCTACTTCTTGGACCGGCCCGACGTGATGTCGGTCTACAGCACGACCATCGTTGCCGACAAAGCGAAGTACCCGGTGCTCCTGAGCAACGGCAATGCCGCTGCGCGTCGAGACCTCGACGAGGGCCGACACGAGGTGCGCTGGGAAGACCCGCACCCCAAGCCCTCGTACCTGTTCGCGCTCGTCGCTGCCGACCTTCGCTGCAAGGCCGGCACGTTCACCACGATGTCCGGTCGTGACGTGGCGCTGGAGATCTGGGTCGAGCCCAACAACGTCGATGCGTGCGACCACGCGCTGCGCTCGCTGGAAAAGTCCATGCGCTGGGACGAGGAGGTCTTCGGCCTCGAGTACGACCTCGACGTGTACATGATCGTCGCCGTCAGCGACTTCAACATGGCGGCGATGGAGAACAAGGGGCTCAACATTTTCAACGCGAAGTACGTGCTCGCGCGCCCCGAGACCGCCACCGACGACGACTACGAGGACATCGAGGGCGTCATCGGTCACGAGTACTTTCACAACTGGACCGGCAACCGGGTTACCTGCCGCGACTGGTTCCAGCTCACGCTCAAGGAAGGCCTCACGGTGTTCCGTGACGAGCAGTTCACCGCCGACATGACCTCGCCTGCGGTCAAGCGCATCCGCGACGTCCGGCTGCTTCGGACCTCGCAGTTCGCCGAGGACGCCTCGCCCACGTCGCACCCGATTCGTCCCGACTCGTACATCGAGATGAACAACTTCTACACGGTCACCGTGTACAACAAGGGCGCGGAAGTCATCCGAATGATGCACACGCTGCTCGGCAGCGAGGGCTTCCGCAAGGGCATGGACCTGTACTTCGAGCGACACGACGGGCAGGCGGTGACTTGCGATGACTTCCGCGCTGCAATGGCCGACGCCACCGGCACGGACCTCGAGCAGTTCGGTCTTTGGTACGCGCAGTCGGGCACACCGCGGCTTCGCGTAGTGACCGAACACGATGCCCAGGCGCAGACGTTCTCGATCACGCTCGAGCAGCAAGCGCCTAAAGGCCGCGATCCAGAGGCATACCAGCCCATGCACATCCCGGTCGCAACCGGGCTGCTCGGTGCCGACGGTACCGACCTCCCGCTGATCCCGACCGAGCCCGGCGTAAAGGTCCGTGGGACGACGGCGATCCTCGAGCTGCGCGAGCCGAAGAAGACGTTCACCTTCGACGGCGTTGCCGAACCTCCCACGCCCTCCATCCTGCGCGGCTTCTCGGCGCCCGTCCGCGTCTCGGTGGAGCGCAGCCCCGATGAGCTGGCGTTCTGCATGGCCCACGACGCGGATCCGTTCTCGCGCTGGGACGCGGCACAGTCGTTCGCCAGCGACCTTCTACTCGCCCAAGCCGCTCGTCATCGCGACGGCGATCCGCTCGAGGTGGATGCGCGCTTCGTCGATGCAATCGGCACGCTGCTCGCCGATGACGGTCTCGACCCCGCCCTGAAGGCGCTGACGCTGGTGCTTCCCGAGGAGCGCCTGCTCGGCCAGCTGCAGCGCGAGGTCGACGTCGACGGTCTGCATGCAGCGCGCACACACCTTCGCGCCGCCTTGGCAACCGCGCACGTCGATGTGCTCTGGGCAACG
Source organism: uncultured Nannocystaceae bacterium (assembly GCA_964432695.1). Lineage (GTDB taxonomy): Bacteria > Myxococcota_A > Polyangia > Nannocystales > Nannocystaceae > CAJXVA01. The sequence goes on along the minus strand of CAYSPB010000076.1, from coordinate 13,271 downwards.
TATCGACGCTTGGAGGCTGTAGGGCGTCCCTACGCGACGGGCAAAGAGGCCAACGGGCAGCGGCGCCTCAAGAATGTCGCGCTGCGTCTGCTGCTGTCGACGGGGGCGGACGACGCGGTCAAGGCGGCACTCGCCCAGTTCCGGACTGCCGACAACATGACCGACGCGCAGGCTGCCCTCGCGGGACTCGTCGACTGCGACCATGCGGCGCGACAGATCGCCCTCGATGAGTTCTACGCGAAGTGGAAGCAAGACCCTCTCGTCGTCGACAAATGGTTCGCCGTCCAGGCCGCCAGCGAGCTGCCCGATACACGCAGCCGGGTCGAAGCCCTACTCACGCACGAGGCGATGACCCTGACCAACCCCAACCGCGTGCGCAGCCTCTTGGGCTCGTTCTCGGTGCGCAACCAGGTCCGCTTTCACGCCGCCGACGGCAAGGGCTACGCCATGCTGGCCGACAAGGTGATCGAGCTCGATCGCCTCAACCCACAGGTCGCCGCCCGTCTGATGAGCGGCTTCATGCAGTGGCGCCGCTTCGATGCCGGCCGCCGCACCGCGATGCAGACCGCCCTGCGCCGCATTCGAAGCACCGACGGGCTCAGCCGTGACGTGTTCGAACTGTCGTCCAAGGCGCTGGGCGAAGACTGAGCGCCTCCTGCGCATCATCCGCGACAGACGCGTCATACCCCGCTGCGCGGCCGAATGCGGTGTTTCTCGGGCAACTGGCCGCCAGTTTGCCGCGGCGGTTTCGCATTCCCATGTTGATTGCGCCGCCGCGGCGGCCCTTGGCTTTTCGTTCTGGACCCTTCGATGCGTACCCGACTCGTCCCTCGCGCTCTGCTGCTTCCCGGACTCGCCCTCGTACTCGCTGGCTGCGACGAACCGCCCCCCGGCGGCGGAGACGACGGCTCGTCCAGCTCGGATGCGGACGGCAGTGAGTCCGAGTCCGAGTCCGGCGACGAAGAGGTGGGCTTTCTCGACGTCGGATTCGGTGAGACCGACTTCACGCCACTCGAGGACGGCGGCGAACTCCGTGTCGTTTGGGGAGCACAGGGCTCAGCGATGTTCCCGATGCCGATCCGTTCGGGCGAGATCACGCTGCCCGACGACCCCCGGGACTACACCGACGAGGCCGCGCCGCTGCTCGACGTATCGCTCGACATCGACGGTGAAGAGCCCGGCTTCTGCGGGCACTTCAAGTGCGTGAACAACTACCCAATGTCGTTCGACATCCTCGAAGACGGCACCTACGAGTTCATGTACGTTCGCGTCATCATGCCCGACGGGGTCGACGTGGAGTCGCTCAACGGCAAGACGGCGCATCTGCGTGTGGAGCTGGACCCGGTGGACAGCGCAACGTTGGTGCGAGAGTACGATCTGACCGTAGTCGCCGAAGCCCCGCCGTTTTGAGAGGCCTGCGCAACCCCTCGGATTCCCTGAAGAGCAACGCGCGGCAACCGAGCCGGCGGCCTACAGTGCGCAGCGCTCCAGGCACCCTGAGCCTCCGGACGCCTCGACGCAGGTCCTGCACGCCTCGGGCAAGAGGTCGCTGTCGCAGCGCGATAGACACCCTCGGTTGCCGCCGTGCCCGAGGCAGAGCGCGCACGCGTCGCTGATGCAGGCGGAGAGGCATCCGCGCCCGCCTTCGTGCTCGATGCAGTCGATACAACTCGCCCCCTGGCATTGGGCAGCGCAGTGTGTCCCCCCGCCCGCAGAAACACACTGACTGCAGCTCGAGTCGGCGTCGACCAGGACCACCCAGTCGCTCGGCGCGGACGCGGGCTCGGCCGCATCGACGACACGCATCCAGAGTTCAGGCCCGGCCGGTGTCACGTGGACTCGGAAACACCCGATCGCGGAGTCCCAACGCAACGCATCGATTGGACTTCGACGGTAGATCCACTCGAAGAACATGGCATCCCCACCCGTCTCTCCCAGTGCGCCGCAGCCTTCGAGCAACGGCGCGTAGGATCGCAGTTGCTTTCGCCGAGCTTGCAATGGAAACACACGCATCCCGTAGGTCCGCGAGCGAGTTCCCCCCTCGGCCAAGCAACTCAAAGAGTCGAGCAGGTCGAGCAGGGCGAGAATCGCCCCGAGGCCCCCTGGATAGGCTCGGCCAGGTGCCGCACCGAACGGCTGGCATGGCGCCTCGACGGAGAGCGTCCCGCCCGTTTCCCTGCTCGGGTTCCTCGCGGCCTGGACCTCGAGTTCGAGAAGTTCGTCCTCGGCGGCGCTCCATCCTCCATGGAGCTTCCATCGACGGTTCAGGACTTCTCTGCCCTCGTACAGGAAATCGTGCCACGCATGCGCGCCATCGGCCTTGCCGACTCCCTCGCTCTCCCCCGCCTCGAGCGCAGCGCTCCCGGGTGCACGCTCGTCTCCACACCCAACGCCCATCCCCCCTGTGACGACGGACACCGCGACGGCGGACACGAGACGCCGGACTGCGGATTCCTCTTTCGCTTCGTTCATGATGGTCTTCTTCGCCTGCCCTCCGCACCCGAAGACTGAATTGCACCAGCGCCGAACTCGGATTGCATGGCATTCGAATTCCGGTGCCACCGAGGCGGACGTACTGCAAAGTACGCCACCGCGCCGCCGCGACCTGACCTCTCGGGACACTCCGACAGACGCTCGAACCGGCCATCGAGCAGTGGACCGAATGCCTATCCGTCGTCCGTCCCAACGGCCTGCAGGCGCGCATGCAGGCTCAGCCTGGGAGGTACACGGCCAGCGCGCGGTCAGGATTGGGCAGCTTGCAGCGCGGCGGCCATGCCGCTGCCGTAGCGTTCGCGTTCCCAGACGCCGAGTGCTTCGACTGCGCCGGCTTCGGCGACCGCAAGCAGGCTTGCCTTGTCGAGAATGATCTCGGGCTCCACCCCGAGTCTCTGGGCCTCTCTCTTGCGCCACGCCTTGAGGGCATCCATGCGGTGGCCGAGGTCACGGTCGGCCGGGGACTTGTTGCGGCTGGGCTTGGGACACGACGCGCTCAAAGCCGCTGCAACGAGCTCCACGAGCGCGGGGCCGTCGCGGCGCGTCACGGGGCGAGGCATGCCTTTGATGTGGCCCAGCGCGCGAACGTCGGCCGGCTTGCTTCGGGCCAAACCGAGCATCGCCGACTCGGGCATGACGCGAAACGGCGGCCGGTCGAGCTCGCGAGCCTTCTGGTCACGCCACGCGAACGCGGCCTTGAGAATGGCACGGCTGGCCTCGTCCAGGTCTCGCGCCCCTTTGATCTTGTAGTAGCCGTCGGGGTCGAACGGCTTGGTGCGGGGCTCCACGGCGCACTGCCGCGTGCAGGCGCGTTCGAAGAGCTCGAGGTGAGGACTGGCCTCCAGCGCCTCGGTCTGCAGCGCCGACAAGCCCAGCAGGTAGTGCGTGTCGTAGCGCGCGTACTCCAGCGCGGCCGAGGAAAGCGGGCGCTGCCCCCAATCGTAGCGCTGGAACGCCTTGTTCGCCGCGTGGTCGAAGTGCTCGGAGAGCAACGCCGCCAGCCCGCACTTTGGCCAGCCGAGCACGCGCGCAGCGATCATGGTGTCGAACAGGTTGCAGATTCGAAAGCCCAGGCTGCGCTTGAATGACAGCACGTCGTAGTCGGCACCGTGCAGCACCTTCTGAACGCTCGCGTCTTCGAGCAGCGCCCCCAACGGTGCGAGGTCGACGGCGAGCGGATCGACGAGCAGGTCGACCGATGCGGTGCTGATCTGCACGAGGCAGATGCGCTCGAAGTACGCGAACATCGAGTTCGACTCGGTGTCGACCGCGATGCGCTCTTCGCTTGCGAGACGATCACACCACGAGCGCAGCGCGTCGTCGGTGTCGATCCAGTGCACCTCCACGCCGGCAGTGTAGCGCACCGCGTCAGTGCGATGGCGCGACGGGGTTCTGACTTGCGCGCGCGAGGCGTGCTGCCGCCGCACAACCGGACGCTTCCCCGTGATCGCACGCCGAGGCGTAGGCAGACCGCGCCGAGGCCAGATCCAGCTCGATGCCGCGACCCATTTCCAAACGGTGCCCCCACGCGAGGCAGCCCGCCGGGTCTCCGAGGTCGCACGCCCGCGCGTAGAGGGGAACCGCATCATCTTCTTCGGAACTCCCCACGTCCTCCAGCATGCGTCCTAGCGTCGTACAGCCCCGTGCCACGTCCCCCGAACAAGCGCGCCGAAGCGCCGTCCGAGCGGTCCGAGACGAGACGCCATCGTGGTGCAGCGCGACGCCCAAATGCGCGCCCGCCTCGGCTGCATCGCCCTCACACCCCCGAGTGTAGAGCTCGACGGCGCGGCGTCGCTGCACGGAGACCCCGAGGCCATGCTCGTACAGCAAGCCCCAGTTGCCGCACGCGTCCGCCACGTCGGCATCACAGGCCAAGGCATAGCGACGATGCGCCTCGGCATAGTCCCCCGCCTCATGGTCGGCCGATGCCGCGGCTGCACATGCGGACCAATCCTCCATCGCGCACGGATGGTCCGCCGTCGCGAGCGAGCGCAGTGCTTCCAGGTCCGCCGTCGTCGACTCCAACGCCGCCGCTCGCTGCTCGGCCAGTGCCAGCGCCTCAGCGAGTTCGTCGTCGAGCGCGGCGAGCGAGCGCTCGAGCGTCCGCACCTCTCCCCGCGCGTCGTCGGCATCACGACGCGCCGCATCCGCAGCCGCCCACGCCTCGTCGAGCTGGCTCGCGCGCTGCGCTTCCTCTTGCCGACGACACTCGGCGATGATCGCCTCCGCGTCGGCATCCTCGAGCACTTCGAACTCCGTGTGGGCCACGTCGCGGCGCTCACGCTCGACTCGGGCACTCCCATATCCGGGCACCGATCCGCCGACCGCCGTGCCCTCCCCTTGCTCACGCTCGATCGACGTCGTTCGGAACGCCGCAACGCACTCCCGAAACACGATCGTCGGCACCGGCACGCACTGGCCTTCCACGGCCTGCAGGCCTCGAGCGCAGCGCGGCCCGCTGACCGAGGTCAAACCGCAACCTCCCATCACGATCAGCGCGAGGCCAACCCAGCGACCCACTCGCTCATGACAACCCAAGAAATCCATGCTGGCAGTATCGCGATGGGGTCGGGCCGACTCCAGGGGGTGTCGCACGCACCGCGACGCCTCGACGCGGGATGGATCCAAATGGCAACCTCGCGCGACAAGACAAGGTCGACGTTGCTCAGGCATGATCGCCAGCGGTGGGCGACCGACCCCAAACCGCCGTTGACAGCCAGCTCGACCCCGCTGCGCCGAGTGACTCGGGGCCATCGTGGAAGCGCGCAGTCTGGGCAGCCGGTGGGCCGCCAACCTCTGGGCGAGGTGAGTCGTTCGGCCGCTACGTGATCCTGCACGAGCTCGGCGCGGGTGGCATGGGGGTCGTCTACGCCGCCTACGACCCCGAGCTGGACCGCCGCGTTGCGCTCAAGGTGCTCGGCGAAGAGACGCAAGACGACACCAGCCACGCTCGACTGCTGCGCGAGGCGCAGACGATGGCTCGGATCTCCCACCCGAACGTGATCACGGTGCACGACGTTGGCGTGGTCGATGAGCGCCTCTTCATCGCGATGGAGCTGGTCGAAGGGCACGACCTCAAGGCCTGGATGCAGAGCGAGCACGGATGGCAAGAGGTCCTCGACGTGCTGGTGCAGGCTGGACGGGGGCTCGCGGCTGCCCACGAACAAGGCCTGATTCACCGCGACTTCAAGCCCGCCAACGTTCTCGTGGGGGACGACGGCCTCGTTCGTGTCCTCGACTTCGGGCTTGCGCGAAGCTTGGGCGCCCCCGAAGACACCGGCGCCGCCAAGACCGACGAGCTCTCTTCGTCGCACAACTCCCACAGCGAGGCGCTCACGCGAACCGGGGCCATCGCGGGTACGCCCGCGTACATGAGCCCCGAGCAGCACGCGCGCGCCGAGCTGGACGACAGGAGCGACCAGTTCAGCTTCTGCGTGACCGCATTCGAGGCGCTGTTCGGCGAGCGCCCCTTCGACGGGAACGGACGCATGGCTCTGATGCTCAAGGCGACGCAGGGCGACCACCGACCGGTGCCCAAGGGTACCTCGGTCCCGGCGCGGATCAGCAGCGCGGTGCTCCGCGGCCTCGCGCCCAAGCCTGGCGATCGCTGGCCCGACATGAATACGTTGCTCGCTCAGCTCTCGGTCCAGCACGGCCCGGGGCGGTGGATCGCCATGGGCTTGGCGGCGACCGTAGGGGTGGGCATCGGTGCCATCGCGCTCTCGGGCCCCACGGAGACCCCGCCGTGCGCGGGCCTGGAAGAGACTGGACGCGCACTCCTGCCCGCAACGACCCGCGAGCAGATCGAGCGCGCGTTCGGAACGTCGGCGATGCCATACGCATCCGCGTCTCTGCAGACGACGCTCGACGCCCTCGATCGCTACGTCGACGCGTGGACCCTCGAACGCATCGATGCCTGCGAGGCCACGCACCTTCGCGGCGACCACTCCGAGTCGATGCTCGATCTGCGCGTCGCGTGCCTCGACCGTCGACGCCGGGATTTCCGCGGCGTGACCGACGTGCTCGCCGAGGCCGACGCGGCCACAATCCAGCGGGCGACCGACGTCGTTCGCGCCCTCCAGTCGACGGCGGAGTGCGCAAACGTCGAAGCCCTGCTCGCCGCACATCCGCCACCGGATCCCGCGATTGCCGAAGCGGTCGAAGCCGCAGAAGCCCTGCTCGGTCGCGGCAAGGCGCTGCTCAATGCACGCCGCGATGAGGATGCCGAGCCCGTGCTCGAACAGGCCGTCGCCGCTGCCGAGGCCAGCACGTACCTGCCGGTCATCGCAGATGCCCAGCTTCAACTCGCGGTCTCCCTGCACTGGAATGCGCAGCGCGACGGTGCCATCGGCATGTTCCACCAGGCGGCCCAGAACGCCGCACGCGTCGGGGACGACCGCCTGCTCGCACTGACATGGGTCGCGCTCGGCCGGCATTTGAGCAACTCGAACAATGACTACGCGACAGCCTTTCGCTGGCTGGAGTACGCCGAGTCTCTGCTCACCAGGCTCCCGTACGACGACTTCGTCCACAGCGAGCTTCGCATCGCGCGAGCGACCGCCCTCTCGGAGCTGGGCAGGCTCGACGAGGCCATCGGCGAGATCGAAGCGCTCCGTGCCGCGCGCCCCGAAGGCATGCGCTCGACCGCCCCCGAGCTGGTGCTACTGGGCAACGTGTACACGTGGAAAGCGGAGTTCGACGACGCCCGCTCGGCGTTCGAGCGGTCGGAGGCAATCATCAAGGAAACCTACGGGCCAGACCATCCCTCGCTGGGGGCGAGCTACAACGGCTTGGGCGTGGTCGCGTTCTCCGTGGGCGAGCTCGAAGCGGCCGAGCGCCACTTCAAGGCCTCGTACGACGTCCAGCGAGCCGTGCTCGCGGCGGACAACCCTGCCCTGCTCTTCTCGATCGGAAACGTCGGCGAACTGCGGCGCATGCGGGGGGACTACGCGGGGGCGCTCGAGGCCATGCTCGAGGTTGAAGATCTCGTAAAGCGGGCGTACCCGGCCGTGCACCGCGAGGTTGGTACGACGAACCACAACATCGCCAGCAACTACCGCGAGTGGGGCAAGCCCGAGGCGTCACTCGAGCGATTCGACGTCGCCATCGAGGTTCGCCGCGAGGTGCACGGCCCCACACACACGTACGTCGCCAACAGCCTCACGGGCAAAGGCCTCGCGCTGCTCGACCTCCGGCGCGATGACGAGGCCCTGTCCCTGCTCGAAGAGGCCCTCGAAATCCGCGGCAAGACAGAGGCCCCGCCGCGCAAGTACGCTGCCACGGAGTTCGGCGTGGCCCGTGCCCTCGCCAAGACCCGCGGCAACGCGACGCGCGCCCTCCGTCTGGCCCGCTCAGCGCGGGCCCGCCTGGCCGAGCAGGCCTCCGACGACGCGATCACGAAGCGGATCCGTGAGATCGACGTCTGGCTGACGAACCGGGACGTCGTGCCCACAGCCCCATCCCCAGCAGCAGGACGCTGAACGCGAAGCCGCTGGCACCGTGCTTGCGGGCGTGGCAGTTGCAGCCGCTGTCGTCCTCGAGGCCCTGCTCCGCGTTCCAGGCCGACCGTGCAGCGTCGGCGTCCTCCGTTCCGTCAACGAGCAGCATGGGCGCACCGGTGAGTGGGACTTCGAACACCCGCAGCGCCGCGGGAACCGCAGGAGCGTCCCCAACGCCACCGACCGCGACGCGACTGCCGTCCGCGAGTTCGACGAAGTCGGGTCCCTCGCAGGTGAAGGTCCGCGTCGCGTTGAACACGTTGCTCACCTCGGGCAAATCCGCGTTGGCGTGAAAGACCGGGTCGAGGTCCATCTCCTGGGGCGACAGCGTCGTGTAAAGCCGCGTCAGGTACGGGAATCGGTCGAGCAGATCGACCGCGTGCTCGGCCGGACCGATGATTCGAGCCTCCAGGTCGTCCGCAAACGCGACGGGGTCCCACGACTCGAGGTCGGGCGCTCCGTCGCAGCCAAAGCACCCGTAGTAGCGCTCGAACGAGATGCCGGCTGGACGAGGCAGGTAGCGCTCCAACAGCCCTTGTACGAGCGGATGCGTGGTCACGCAGGTTTCGGACTGGCACGAGAGCAAGCCCTGCAGGCGCAACTCCCGAACCGCGGCCTCCGCGTCGGCTTCACGATACCGGGCGGCGTCCCACGCGGGGTCCACAAGCCCGTCGCGGAAGACCACGTCGGAGCTGCCCGCATACTCGGTCACGAAGCCATGCCCCTCACTGCCCTCGGCGTCGACGGCCTGAGTGACGACCGATTCGTAGTTCGCGCCCAACCCCGGCCAGTCGATGGCGGCCTGGTTGATCTCGACGAGGCGATAGTTCGTCGGCGCAACGCGGGCGTCGCCGAGAAAGAACGCGCGAACGCCCATATCGTCGGTCGCCGCAATGCGGGTGAGCCGAATGGGCACGCACGGCTCGTCGCCTGCGTAGCGGATGACCACGGGGTGAATCTCGTCGACTCCCGTTCCACCGCGTAGCTTGAACGCCACGAACAAGAATCCCTTTTCGAGATAGCCACGCAGCTCGTCGGGTGCGTCGTCATCCTGCGCATACCCGTTCTCGTCGAGCCATGCGACGACGCCATCGACGGTTCCGCCGTCGAGCACTGCGAACTCGAACGCACCCGCCACGCCGGTTTGCAGCACGTCGGGGCCACCGTGGTCGCCGTCGTCGAACCCTGGCCCGGCCGTCGAGGCGCCTTCGTCCGCCGTCGCGTCGGCCGCGGCACACCCGAACTGAGGCCCATCGGGTCCGCAGTCCTCGAAGCGGCTGTCGAGCACGAACGTCGGCACCGTGGCGTTGAGCAGCGCCTGAAACAGCGGGTCGGAGCCCGCTTCGATTTCGGGCTCGGCCATCACGGGCACGACCCACGCGAAGGCGTCGGGATCCCCTTGGTACTGGATCTGAACGTGCGCCTCGACGACGCCGTCCTCCATGGCGAACAGGATGTTCTCGCCCGACTGGTCGACCGGCATTGCGGTCGGCCCGACATCGCAAAACGTGCCGCCGCACGCCGCCGCATCCCGCGGCGCTCCAACGAGCGCCAACCCCGCAGCCGCAGCCGCCCCGAAAACCAATGCTCTCATGCGCCGGTAGTGCCGGCCGCGAGCGAAACGATCATCCGCCGAGCGTCGCGGCGAGAAAAAAACCGACGAACGTTCCCAGCGCCGTGCCGACGGACCCGACGAGGACGGCGGGCAGGACCAGATCCGACCGGCCCAGGCCCCGGGCCAACGCCAGTGCCGTCGTTCCGCCCCCGATGTTGGCCTGTGAGGCCACGGCGGCCATGGCCGGCTCGAGCTTGAGGAGCATTGCCGCGCCGAAGGTGACCAGCCCGTGCACGCCGACGCAGGTGACCGCGAGAATCGCAATGGTCCCACCGACGTCCCCGAGTTCGGCGAGCGCGGCGACGTCACACAGCGCGCCAATGGCCGCGAGAAAGACGTACACCGCGAACATGCCCACCGCCTTCGGCCCCCGTAGCGTGGCGACTGCGGGAACCTGCGCGAGCACGAGTGCAAAGGTGGTGAGCAGCAGCATGCTCGGCACGTTGCTCCCCGCCTCGGCAAGCCGCGCCCCGAGAGCGTTCGCCGCCCATGCGCACGTGAGGCCCAGCGTCATGACGATCGCCAGATCACGAGGCGCCACGGACTCGCGGTCGGGGTCGGACTCGGGCGTGGAGGTTGCCGGCGTCTCGTCGGTGGGCTTGCTCCCCAGCCAGCGCGGCAGGGTGATCGTCGCGGCCATCCACACCGCCGTGAGCCCGGCGTCGACCGCCATCGCGCCGGCGTAAAGAGGGCCGGGCTTCATGACCCCGTAGTGGAGCGCGATCGCGTTGAAGTTGGCACTGCCGCCGATGTACGTGGCCGCAAACATCCCGGCCATCGCGGGCGTCTGTTCGCCGAACGGCGCCTCGGGGAGAAGCTGCAGCGCGATGAGCACCCCCAGCGCCGTCCCAGCGGAGCCGATGAGGAACAGCGCCAGCAACTTGGGTCCGGCCTTCAGCACCGCGCGCAGATTCACGCCCAGCAGCAGCCAAAAGATCGACAGCGGCGCGACGTGACTGAAAATGCCGTCGTACACGGGGCTGCCGGACGCCGGAATGACGCCTAGGTTCGAAACCACGGCCGTGACGATGATGACGAGCAGCGCGACGCCGGCATGTCGCAACGGCGTATGGTCGACGAGCCATTGCGAGGCGATGACACAGGCCGTGATGACGGCGGCGACGAATACCGGGTCCGTCATGGGTTCACGTCCACACGATCATGCCCGCGCCGAGACTCATGAGCATCACCGCGAAGACCTTGGGCGCGGTGACGGGCTCGCCGAACATCGTGCGTCCGACGATGACGGACATCGTCACGCCGATCGCCCGCTTGGTGGCCTCGACCAGGGACACCAGAAGATGCTGGGCTGCAACGAGCTGCGCCCCAAGGCCTACCGCCCCCATGGCAATGGCAAAAAGCCAGGGTTTCCACGCCATCCGCAGCGCCTTGAGTTCGGCCAGCTCGCCGCGCATCGTCAGCAGCGCCAGGCCGAACAGCCCGATGCTGATGTTGAGCATCGCACCGTGAATGCCGTACCCAGCGTGCACGGTTGCGAGCTTGTCGACGACGATGGTCAGTGACCAGCACAGCGCCGTGCCCAGCATCGGAAGGCTGCCCTTCTCACGCAGCAGCGCTTGCAGAAACGCGAGCGGCCCCCGTCCCTCGACAGAACCGGCGTTGAGCGTGAGCGCGCCGACGACCACCACCGCGATGCCTATGAGCTGCAGCGCGCCGGGGAACTCGCCCAGAAGCGGAATCGCCGAGAGCACCGTGAACACCGGCACGAACGCGAGAAGCGGCACGGTGAGGCTGAGCGGGGAAAGCTTGACCGCCCGAAAGAACAGCAGGTTCGCGGCGATGTTGAGGCCCATCGAGGCGAGCCCAGGAACGACGTAGGCCGAGCTCGTGATCGTATCGCCTGCGCTGAGCGCCCAGACGGCGAAGAGCGGGAACTGCCCAAGCGTGAGCAGGACGAGCAGCGCCACCGGAGAGACGCGGCCGACCAACACCTTGCGTGACGCATCGAGGCCCGCCCAGCATAGGGCCGACGCCACGGTCATGCCGAGGCCGAAGCTGGGGTCGGAGGTCACGGCGTCAACACTACGTTGTCGATGAGCCGCACGCCGCCGAACTTCACGGCAAAGGCGACAAGCGTCGGCGCGCCGGCGCGGGGCACCGGCTGCAGTGTCGCGGCGTCGACCACCTGCACATAGTCGATTTCGCCCGGGGCCAGGGCTTCGGCAGCACCTTCGAGCAGCGCAGCGGCTTCCCGCGCGCCCTCGGCAAAGCGCGCCTGCACGGCCTGCCGGAAGCGCGGCAACCGAAGCGCATCGGCTCGGGCGCGCTCGGAGAGGTTGGCATTGCGGCTCGACATCGCGAGGCCGTCGTCCTCGCGCATGATCGGCATCGAGGCGATCTCACCGCCGAGAAACAGGTCCGCGTGCATGCGGCGAAGGATTGCGAGCTGCTGATAGTCCTTCTCGCCAAAGATGCCGACGTCGGGTCGCACGAGGTTCCACAGCTTCGTCACGACCGTGCACACGCCTCGAAAGTGCCCCGGCCGCGCAGCGCCGCACAGCGTGGAGGAGAGCTGCTCGACGTCGACCCAGGTGTTGCGCGAGGGGTACATCGCGTCGGGATCCGACGGCGTGAAGATCACGTCCACCCCCGCAGACTCGGCCTGCGCGAAGTCGCGGGCCTCGTCGCGTGGGTACGCGTCGAGGTCCTCGTTGGGTCCAAACTGCGTCGGGTTTACGAAAATCGACAGCACCAACGAGCCCTGCCCGACGGGGACGCGACGGCGCCCTTCGTCGAGCAGACTGACGTGGCCGGCGTGCAAAAAGCCCATCGTGGGCACGAAGGCGACGCGGTCGTCGGCGGGCACCGAGGCCCGCCACGCCCGCAGCTGCGTGACGTCGCGGATGATCTTCATGGTCATTGCACTCAGCGTCGAAGCTCGTCGCGGTGGCGCGTGGCGAGGGCCCGGTCGGCCTCCGACGGCTCCGGACGCTGCAGGTACGCGTCCCACAGCCGGCTCGCGTTGGTCGCCTCGCCGTGGGCCTGGTGTTCGATCGCCCGCAAGAACATGCGCTCGTGCGGTGGCAGCATGCTCGCGACCGCGGGCCGAGCCTTGAGTGAACCCGGCTCGCGCCGCAGCTGCCGAAAGACCGTCCGCGCCGACTCGGACGCGCCCGCGCGGTCGAGAATCAGCGCCCAGACGTAGCGCGAAATTTGGCGCTCGGCCGCGTCGTGGGGCGCATCGATGCGCGCCAGATGAGCCAGTCGAACCGCCTCGTCGAGCTTGCCCTCGTACATGGCTGCGACTGCGCGCATGCGTTCGATCCGCCAGCGCTCCGCGTCTCCGACCTCCGCCGCGTGCTCGAGCGAGTCCCGGACTTGGGCGGCATCCCCCAGCATGCTCGCCGCGTACGCCCGAAAGTAGTAGGCCTCGAACGGCGGCGCGCTTCCTCGGCGGGCCGACTCTTCGAGCGCGCGATCGACGAAGTCGATCGCCTCATTCGCGGCCGCCCGATGGGCCTCGATGGAAGCTTCGAGATTCCCGTCGGCTTCCGGCATCCAGCCCTTGGGTACCGCCTGCAGAATTGACTCCTGCGCCGCGAGCACGAGGATGTCCGGCGCGCCCGGGCAGTGAGCTGCACGTCCCCGCCACACCGGCTCGAACGTGCCGCGCCCGCGCATGCCCAGCCGAACGGCAAGCGCTT
>CAYSPB010000075.1:19097-22630 GCA_964432695.1 uncultured Nannocystaceae bacterium | reverse complement strand
TCGATGGTGTCGACGAACCGCACCGGCTGGGCGAGCTGCTCACCGAGCCGGCTGCGAATCGCGTCGGCGTCGGCCGGGTACGGCGCGGCGCTGGCGTTCGCAAACGCAGGCACCGCCGGCGCGGCGACCTCAACGGTCTTCAGCGCCTCCCCAAACGCGGTGGACGCCCCCGCGACGATCGACGAGTGGAACGCGGTGGCAACCGGCAGCCTCGTGCAGCGCAGACCGTCGGCGCTCAGCGATGCCTCGGCGGCCTCGATGGCCTCGGTCGCGCCCGAGAGCACGACCTGCGTCGGCGCGTTGTGGTTGGCGAGCACGACGTCGGCCCCGCAGGCCTTCACCGCCGCCTCGACCTCCGCCAGCGTCGCGGACACGGCGGTCATCGAACCCGACGTCGACGCGGCGGCCTCGGCCATCGTCGCGCCCCGGGTGGCCGCGACCGACAGCATGCTCTCGCGGCTGAGCACGCCCGCGGCGTGCAGGGCCGTCACCTCGCCGAAGCTGTGGCCTGCAACGGCGCTCGGCGTCACGCCCGTGCGCTGCAGCAGCGCCAGCAGGCTGAGGCTCACGCACCCGATCGCCGGCTGGGCCACGTCGGTGGCGGCAAGGCGAGACGAGGCGCGGGTGGCCGCGTCGTCTTCGAAGTCGGTGATCGGGAACACCGCGTGATGCAGCCCCAGACCGCGGTCCGCCGCGGCGTCCCACACCGCGAGCGCCTCGTCGAAGTGCATCGCCACGTCCGCGCCCATGTCGACGTACTGGCTGCCCTGTCCGGGGAAGACGAACGCGACGTCGCCCAGCGCTTCACCCACGCCGTATCGGGTCCCTGTGGGCGTGGAGAAGGCTGTGCCGCCGTCGAGCTCGATACGCGTGATCGCATCCTGCAGCTGCGCGGCGAGGTCCGCTTCGGTGCTGGCCACGATCGCAAGCCGGTGCGTTCCGGTGCGTTCCTGTTGCGCTCCGCGGGCGTGCCACGCCAGCGCGCCGGGCTTGTCGCAGCGCTCGAGCATCGCGCGGGCCTGGGCCACCACGTCGGAGGCGTCGCCCCCCGCGATGCACACGAGTTCATGGCCGTGCCCGCCCAAGCGCGGGGCACCTCGCTGCGCCCGGCTGTCCGGCGACTCCTCGAGCGCGACGTGGAAGTTCGATCCGCCAAAGCCGAACGCGCTCACCGACGCGCGACGCGGATGGGCCGCATCGCGGATCCACGGGCGGGCCCGCGTGGTCACGTGAAACGCCGAGTTCGGCAGGTCGATGGCCGGGTTCGGGCGCTCGACCTTGATCGTGGGCGGCAGCACGCGGTGGTGGACGGCGAGCAGGGCCTTGAGCAGGCCCGCCGCGCCGGCAGCCGACTTCGTGTGGCCGATCTGGCTCTTGACCGAGCCGATCTGGCACCACTGTCGGTCGGTGCGCTCGGTCTCCTCGAAGACCATCTCGAGGCCACCGAACTCCGCCGCATCACCGGCGCGCGTGCCGGTGCCGTGGGCCTCGATCAGCTCGACGGTCTCGGGGCCGTAGCCGGCTTGTCCGTACGCGCGGCGCAGCGCCTTGGCCTGTCCAGAGGAGACCGGTGCGTAGACGCTCTTGGAGCGACCGTCCGAGGACGAGCCGCAGCCGTGAATCACGCCGTAGATCTTGTCGCCGTCGCGCTGGGCGTCCGGCAGACGCTTGAGCGCGACCATGCCCAGGCCTTCGCCGAGCATGGTGCCGTCGGCGTTGTCCGAGAACGGCCGACAATCTCCGCTGGCCGACAGCGCCGGCGTCTTGGAGAAACACATGAACATGAAGATGTCGTTCATGGTGTCGACCCCGCCGGAGATGACGAGGTCCGAGTCCCCCAGCTGCAGCTCATGAATGCCCATCGCCAGGGCGCTCATGCTCGAGGCGCACGCGGCATCGCTGACGCAGTTCGTGCCGCCGAGGTCGAGCCGGTTCGCAATGCGGCCGGCGACCACGTTGCCCAGCAGGCCGGGGAAGGTCGACTCGTTCCAGTCGGTGTAGCTGGCCGCGATGCGCTCGCAGATCGAGGTCACCTTCGACTCGGGCAGGCCCGCCTCGCGAAGCGCCCGCGTCCACACCGGCCGCTGCAGCCGGCTGACCATCGAGCCGAGCAGCTCCTGGCCCGACGTGACGCCGAGGATCACCGAGGTGCGGCTGCGGTCGAGGCCGTCGAGGTCGCCGCGCGAGGCGTCTTCGAGCACCTTCTGCGCCACGATGAGCGCGAGCAGCTGCGAGGTGTCGGTCTCGGGCACGATGCTCGGCGGCACGCCCCAGCGCATCGCGTCGAAGTCCACGTCGGGCAGGAAGGCGCCTCGACGCGCGTAGGTCTTGTCCGGCACCGACGGGTCGGGGTCGTAGTAGTCCTCGATGAGCCAGTGGCTCGCCGGCACGTCCGTGATGAGGTCCGTGCCGCGCAGGATGTTCGACCAGAACCCGGTCGCGTCGAGCGACCCGGGGAACAGCGCGCTGGCGCCGACGATGGCGATGGGAGTGCGAGGGATCGAGTTGGAGTCGGCCATGGCGAAGCTCAGCGGATGTGGCGGGGTCGGACGTCGAAGGCGGCGGCCGGCATCGGCACGCCAAAGGAACGGAGCTGGGACGCGCGCGTGATCGCGGCGGCGCCCTCGAGGAAGTTGTGGGCGATCTGCACGGCCTCGCGGGCCTGCGGGGGCTCGAGCACGCTGCCGCGCACCCAGGCGTTGAACGCTCCCATCGCGGGGCCGCACCAGATCTGGTAGTCGAGCGCGCGGTCGGTCTCGCCGTCGATGGCCCACCGGGAGCTGCGGCCCAGGTACGAGCGGAACACCAGGGCCATCTCGTGCTTGGGGTCGGCAGCCGCGGCTTCGATCTGGCCGGGGTCACGCTGCGCCCAGAAGTCGCGCGTCGAGGCCCACGCCTCGTCGTAGCTGCAGCGCAGCAGGTCCTTTTCGACCCGGGCACGGCTGGTCGCGTCGATGTCGGACCAGCGGGCGTGGCCGCGGTAAAGCTCGAACAGCTTGCGCGCCCGGGCGGCGAACATCGTGCCGCGGCTGAGCACCTGCACCTCGACGCCCTGCTCGAACATGTCGGCTGCCGGCGCCATCGTGACGTCGGCAATGCCGGCCTTGGCGAGCATCGCCTTGCCGCCCGCGTCCAAGCCGGACTCGACCGCGCCCTGGTTGACCGAGCCGGTCACGACGTACGCCGCACCGAGTGCGTACGCGGCCGCAACGCTCGCGGGCGTGCCCAAACCACCGGCCGCTCCGACGCGGACCGGTCGCGTGTAGCCCCGCGCCGCGCAGACCTCGTCCCGCAGCCGCGCGATGGTGGGAAACAGCGAGCCCAGCGGGCGGTTGTCAGTGTGGCCACCCGAGTCGGACTCGACCGTGATGTCTTCAGCGATTGGAAGGCCGCGACCGAGCTCGGCTTCGTCGGCGCTCAGATGCCCCGACGCGACGAGACCCTGCAGCAGCTTGGCCGGCGCGGGCTCGAGGAAGTGCTTCGCCGTCTCGGGACGGCTGATCTTGGCGAAGACGTGGTTGCGCCGAACGACT
>CAYSPB010000075.1:0-19080 GCA_964432695.1 uncultured Nannocystaceae bacterium | reverse complement strand
CCACGCGACAGACCCGCGTAGGCGTAGCGCACCAGCGCGGGGGTCAACGACATGTATGCTGCCGCCGACACCCTGCGAACGCCGTGGCGCAGATACAGATCCACGATGGCGTGCTCGAGCGCCGGCTCGTTGGGCGAGTGAATGAGGTTCGACCCCCAAGACGCGCCGCCTTCATCCGCGCGACCCAACGACTTGGTAAGCTCGACGATCGACGCCTCGACCCGCGCGGGGCTCAAGCCTGCCGCGCCGAAGAAGCCCAGGCAGCCGCCGCGGGCCATCGCGATGACCAGCCGCGTCGACGCGATGCCGTTGGCCATCGCACCGGCGACGTAGGGGAACCGGACCCCATGGGCCTCGGCAAAGCTGCGGTCACCGAGCCACTCGGGATACATCGGCGGGAGGCTGGCGAGCAGCGGGAATTCGTCGCCGGATGCCGCCGAAGTTGAGCGTTCAACCGTTCCCCCCTGAGCCAATCCGAGGGTACCGGTCCGCGGGTCGCGAACGACGTGCACGGGCTCTCGGAAACGCTGTGCAGTCGCCAGAAGATCCGGCTGAGAGAAAGCAGGGGACGCTCCGCGTCCGTTCCAAAATCCGATGGGTTCCACGTGTGCGCCCCTCCGTCGTCAACACTCAGCGCACACTTGTGCGCCATTCTGCGACCCGGAGCATGCGCGTGTTCATCCTCGGAACACAAGCGATACCTCGCACCGGCCGTGTCATGGTTGTGTCTGCGCCGGCGCTCTGCGATCGTCCGCACGCACCGATGCCCAGCCGTGCGGAGCAAAAGATCCAGACCCGGCGCGCGATCATGGACGCAGCACTGCGTCTGAGCGCGGAACGCGGGTTCGCGAGCTTGAGCCTTCGGCAGGTCGCCAAGGAGGCCGACATCGCGCCGACATCCTTTTATCGACACTTCGACGATCTCGACGACCTCGGCCTCGCGCTCGTCGACGAGGTGGGGACGTCGCTGCGCCAGGTCGTCCGGCAAGCGCGTCGCCGCGTTCGCGCCTCCGGCCAGGGAAGCGTGGTGCGGACGTCGATCGAAACCTTCATGGAGTTCGCGACGAATAACGCCAACCTGTTCCGCCTGCTCCTGGGCGAAGGCGCCGGCAACTCCATCGCGTTTCGAACGGCTGTCCGCGAAGAGGTTGGGCGATTCACGTCCGAACTCATCGAGAGCCTGCAGCAAGAAGCCGACAAGCAGCGTCGTCCGCTCGCCCATGCCGCCCTGGCCGCCGAAGCGATGGTCACCGTCGCGTTCAACCTCGGTGCCAGCGCGCTAGACCGCACACCCAGCGAGCGCGCCGAGATCGTAGAACGCATCGTTGGCGAGGTCCGCATCATCATGCGCGGCGCCGAGGCGATGGGCGCCGGCTGGGAACCCGGCGGCTGAGCCAGCTGCTCTGGGCCCCGGTCCTCCCCTCAGCCCTGGGCCAGTCCGGGTTCAGACCTGGGGTACGTCGATGCGACCGCCCGGACGCTGCGGCCGACCCGGACCGGGCCGGGCATCGTTGCTGGGGACCATGACGTTTTGAATCAGGTCGCGTCCGGCGGAATTGACCGTCGGAGCCTCCGTGGCGACCTGGACGTCGACCCGCGAGAGGAAGAACACCGCACCCGCCCCGAGCAAGACCCCGAGAAGGGTGCCGAGCGCGATATGACCTTTCAGCGACATGGTTCGTGAGCTTTCGTAAGGTGTATGGCTTGAACGAGGAAAACCTTCAGACCTGACACCGCCACCGCGATTCGGCAGGTTTCGTTCTCGCTCGCCTCTTGAACGACGCTCGATGGATTTCGATTCCACCCCCATCGCGAAAAAAACACGCGGTGAAATCGATGTGAGCACGACCGGCCCAAAGGCCGCCCAGGAGCGCTCCACCCCGTCCGGCAGAGCCGAAAACACCGAATCGACGTTCTCGAGCCGTACAGACGCGATTCCAGAGTCGCCCTGCGGGCCCGGTCGACCCGACGCGCCCTCGGGACCGTCTGGGCCATCGGGTGGATCCGAGGCGCCTTCGGCGCTGGATCCTCCGCCCGAGCCCCCGGGTCCGCCCCCGCCCGACGAACCGCCTGGCCCACCGAACCCGCCGGCCACGTCGATCTGGATCACACGTTGGAGTTCTGGAAAACGCTCGTCGAGGATCAGATCGACCGAGCCGCCCCGACCACCAGCCCCGCCGTTGCCGCCGTGGCCACCCGGGCCGCCGGGGCCCCCCTCCCCGCCTCGAGCACCGCGGCCGCCCGACCCACCGCGGCCTCCCGACCCACCGGCACCCCCGGACCCACCCAGACCCCCGGCCGCGCGCAGGACGAACGAGGCCCGCGAGTCGAACATGACAATGCCCGAGGCATCGCCATCATAGGAGAGCAGGACGAGATGCTCGTGATGAGGCGTTCGGACCACGGTGGCGTGCGCCACGATCCGAGGGCCCGGCGCACCCGCGCTGCCGTCCCGCCCCTGACCTCCTTGACCTCCGGCGCCACCGCGGCCCCCGTCCCGCTCGGACGTCCCGGCCTTGCCAGTCTCGCCGTCGGGGCCCGAATGTCCCATGCTGCCCATCGCCCCACTGGCCCCGACCGCGCCGCCTTCGGTCACACAGTCGTACGATGGCCGCAGCGCGAGGTCGGCCGCAAAGCCCGGGTCGGGTGTGTGTTCGACGTGAATCGTGAAGCCGTCGACCGTATTCAGCGGGTTGGGGTCGGGATGGAACCAACCTGCCTCATCGATGCGCCCCTGCGGCGAAAGCATCGAAAACGTCTCGAACCCCATCGTGCCGCGCTTGCGCGCCGTCTCCGGATGCCCCCGGAACGTCTCCACCGTCTTCTCCTTGTCGCGCTCCTTGTGCTTCAGCGCCGCGATGATCGACAGCTGGGCTGGGGCGGTGACGCACAGCGACTCGGGTCCATCGACGATCGACACCCGCATGTCCGTCAGCGTCCAGCGGTTCATGTCGATCGTCTGTCCGCCGCCCACCAGCGGCATCCCCAGCGCGATGCACCCTCCGGCAAGCGGAACGGACAGCAGGACCCAAGCGCGACGCAGCGAACGAGGAGTACGCATCGACCGGAGGCTAACAGGGTCGCGCTTGGCTCCATCACGCTCACGCCGAGTCGTCGAGCCGAGCGCGGACTGCCCCTGGCGGTCTGCCCATCTCATTGCTGCGAAGCAGCCCAGCCGCATCCTCCAAGCACTCAAGTACTTCTCTCGCAGAGACACGAGCGAGGAGCTATTGGTCGAGCCAACGACCTCGCTCTCTTCCCAGAACCCGGCGTCCGGCGGCGCTATCGGGTGCGGCCCTTTTGCGGGCGAGCGATGCCGTAGGTGTCCATCTTGACGCCCAACGTCTTGCGTGAAATCCCCAGCAGCTTGGCTGCGCGGGTCTGGTTGCCGGCGCACTCCTGTAGGGCGGCCACGATGCGCCCGCGCTCGTCGGTCGGCCCGCCCCCGCGATCGCCCGACAAGCCGCCGACGAGGTCCTCGGGGAAGAGGTGCTCGGCTTCGATCGGGCCGTCGCTACACAACACGACGGCCCGCTCGACGACGTTGCGGAGCTCTCGGATGTTGCCCGGCCACGGATGCGCCTCGAGCCGGGACAACGCCGCAGCACTGAGCGACGGCGCCGGCATGCCCGAACGCGCGGCGGCCTCTTCGATGAACGTGCTCGCCAAGCGCGGCACCTCGGCCAACCGCTCGCGAAGCGGCGGGATTGCAAGCGTGATCCCGTTGAGGCGGTAGTAGAGGTCTTCGCGGAAGCGACCGGCGGCGACCTCGTGCTGCAGATCGCGGTTGGTGGCGGAGACGAAGCGGACGTCGATCGGACGCGGCTGCAGCCCACCAACCCGGAGTACGCGGCGCTCTTCAAGGACGCGCAGCAGACGAACCTGGGCATCCAGCGGCATCTCCCCGACCTCGTCCAAGAAGACGGTGCCGCCCTCGCCCGTCTCGAGCAATCCGGGCTTCGTTTGCTTGGCACCGGTGAATGCACCCGCTTCGTGTCCAAACAGCTCCGAGTCGAGCAGCTGCTGGGAAAGCGCGCCGCAGTTGAGTGCAACGAGTGGTCCGCTGCGCGGCGAGAGGTCGTGAATCTTGCGCGCGAAAACTTCTTTTCCAACGCCGGTCTCACCGGTCAGAAGCACGCTGATCTCGCTGCGCGCGACCCGTTCGGCAACGTCGCTGAGTCGTCGCATCGCGCTCTTCTTCCCCGCCCGGGAGCCCTCGACGAGCGCCCCCTGCACGACGACGCTCACCCCCCCGAACTCGATCAGGTCACCTGCCTCGACTGCAATGCGAACGCCGCGCTCGAGCCTCTGCCCGCCCACCTTCGTACCGTTGCTGCTGCCGACGTCTTCGACCTCGACCGCCTCTCCGATATGCACGGTCGCGTGCCGGCGAGAGATCGAATCGGAGTCGATGCGAACGTCGGCATCATCAGCCCGCCCGATCGATAAACTGCCGCTCGCGGGGAGCGAGACCGCTCGCACGTCGCCCTGCTCGAGGATCAACAGACGCGGGCCCAGGTCGCCGTCGGGCGACGCGAGCGGCATCGTCGTCATCTGGCCGGGAGGTGGTTCGGGAGGCGTCACGCGGTCGCGGAGGGCGTCAGTGTGCCACGGGTCACGGGCTTACGCGTCGTCATCCGACGTGTCGTCGACGGTGCGCTTGGCCCCGTCGAGCCGTCGCTCTTCGATCGCTTCGAGAGCCTTGGCCGCGTCCCGCTCCGCCTTCGTTCGCCCGAAGCGGACCGCGTTTGCGTCGGCCTTCGCCTGCGCAGCCTCGCGCTCCTTGCGCTTGCGTGCACGGTTGAGGTTCACGACGTCGCCCATATCTCGACGATACCAGGGCGCGCCTCGGGTGAGCTTCCCCATCTGACCGCTGCCCGGCCACAGGCCGTCCGAGCGCTTACGATGGAGGTGCGAGGGCGTAGGGAAAGCGCCCACGGGGGACAACGATGACGCGAATCGACGCATGGGGACGCGCCCTGATGGCGCTGGGGTTCCTCGCGAGCTCCGGCTGCAACGACGACGGAGGTTCGACCGTCTTCGAAAGCAACAGCGCCAGCGACAGCGACAGCGAGGCCGAGGGCAGTGGGGGTGGTCCAGGCTCGGGGTCGACGGACAGCTCCGCCTCCACCTCGGGCACAACCGCAGAGGTGGCGGGTTCCTCCAGCACAGCGGCCGACGGGAGCAGCGACGAGGGCGAGATCAAGCTGGACGTCGGCGCACCCGAAGGCGGCCTCGGACCCTGTGGCTGCGAGCTGGCGTACATCTGGATCGCAAACGCCGACGACGGCACCGTGTCGAAGATCAACGTGCGCACGCTCGAGGAGGAAGGCCGCTACGTCACGCGACCCGACGGCAACGGCAACCCTTCGCGCACGTCGGTCAATCTGGCCGGCGACGTCGCGGTGGCCAACCGTTACGGCGGGCTCACGAAGATCTTCGCAGAAGAAGGCGACTGCCAGGACACCAACGGCATGCCCGGCATCCAGACCTCCTCGGGCCCTGCCGACGTTCTTCCCTGGGGCGTCGAGGAGTGCGTCGCGTGGCACACCGAGTTCAGCACCACCAACCAGCGCCCGGTCGCCTGGATTGCGGGCGCGGTCATGCCGGGGACCTGCGATTCGGTGGATCAGAAGGTCTGGACCGTGGCCTCACAAAACCCCGGACTCGCACCGGGCATCGGCGGTGCTGGCGGGGTCGTGGTGTCGCTGGTCAACGGGGACGACGGCACGGTTGAAGAGGAGGTGGTCGTACCCGCCGAGACGTTCGACGGCGGCAACCTCGGAGCCTATGGCGGCGCGGTCAATGCGGAGGGCGACCTCTACTTCGTGCACATGGGCAGCGTGACCTTCGGGCCGCGGCTGGGTCGGGTCGCCATCGACACGCTCGAAGTCACCTCATGGCCGCTGCCCGCGGGCGTGGCCTCGTACGGGGTCACGGTCGACCACTTCGGTCGCGTGTGGATCTCGAGCACGCTCGGTGCCGGCGTGGCGCGCTTCGATCCACAGACCGAGACCTGGGACACCGTCGAGGGCTTCGTGAGCCTTGGAGGCCTCGCCGAGGGCCCCAACAACCTGATGTGGGTCGCCACGGCCAATGGGGCAGCCTCCGTCGACATCGAAACGCTTGAGCGTGGGCCGACCTTCGCCACCAACATGGGCGGGGAGGCCAAAGGCGTCAGCGTCGACATCGACGGCTATATCTGGGTGGTCAACGCCATCGCGTGGAAGGTCGATCCTGAGACCGGGGCCGCGGTGGACTTCTACAATGGCCTCACCAGCCCCTACACGTACTCGGACATGACCGGGTACGCGCTGGGCAACGTGACTTGCCCGCCGGAGGGCTAACCCCGCATGGAACGACTCCGCCGCGTCGCGAGCTTGTGGGGATGGCTGCCGGCGTTCCGCGCCGTCGCCGAGACCCAGCACCTGCCGACCGCGAGCGCGCAGCTGCAGGTCAGCGCGAGCGCGCTCTCGCGAACGATCCGCCTGCTCGAGGGCGACCTGGGTATGCCCTTGTTCGAGCGCCAGGGTCGGCGCATCGTGCTCAACGAAGCCGGAGAACGGCTGCTCGTCGCCGTACGCGATGCCATGCGGCGCGTGCACGACGGCATGTCGCTGATGGAGAGCACGACGCTGCGCGGCCCGGTCCAGCTCGCCTCTGCCAACCTCATCACCGACACCGTTCTCGCCCATACCCTGCAGCTGCTTCGGGCCGACCATCCGCAGCTGGTGCCACACGTCCGAGAAGCCAAGGACGAAGCCCTATGTGCAGCCCTGCTGCAGGGCCAGCTGGACGTCGGCTTCACGACCGCCCCGCTCTCGGACCCAAACCTCTCGCGCGTGTTCGTGGGCGAGATGCCCGGCTCGGTCTACGCACGGCCAGAACACCCCGCGACGCTCCCCGGCGGCGATGATCGAGGCCTACACGAGCACCCCTTCGTGCTTTGGGGGCTTCGCGCCGACGGAAGCACGGCCGACGGTTGGCCGACGGCGGTCCCGCGCGCCTTGGGTGCGGTCGTACACCAGCCGCACATGGCGATCACGCTCGCGATCCAGACCGCGTCGCTGGTCGTGCTGCCCGACACCGTCGCCCGTGCGAGCGTGGAAGCTGGCGCGCTGGTCCGCATCCCGTCGGATGTCGTGCAGCCTGTCCCCGTCTTCGCACACCACCGCCACAGTCTGCTGCCGTACGGCCGCGCCGAGACGGTGGTCGAGCTAGCTCGCTCAGCGGTAGCCCGCGGCCTGTAGCGAAAACAACCGCGCGTAGCGGCCATCCTGCGCCATCAGCTCCTCGTGCGACCCCTGCTCGGTCACGGCACCATGGTCGAGGACGACGATGCGGTCGGCCATGCGCACGGTCGAGAACCGGTGTGAGATCAGGATGGTCATCTTGTCGGCCGACGCTCCGCGAACGTGCTCGAAGACCGTCGCTTCGGCCTCGGCATCCATGGCCGCGGTCGGCTCGTCGAGCACCAGGATGTCCGCCTCCTCGCGCATGAAGGCCCGCGACAGCGCGACCTTCTGCCACTGGCCGCCGGACAGCTCGCGTCCGTCCTTGAACCACCGCCCCAGCTGCGTCTGATAGCGGTTGGGAAGGTCGTCGATGAACGTATCGGCCATGCCCAGCTTCGCCGCCCGCGTCCAGCGGGACGCGTCGTCGAAGTGCTCGACATCGCCCGCGCCGAGGTTCTCGCCAACGAGCATCTGGTAGCGCGCAAAGTCCTGAAAGATGACGCCGACGCGGCGGCGCAGCGCAGCCTCATTCCAGTCGCGAACGTCGAGCCCGTCGACCAAGACCCGTCCCTCCTGCGGCTCGTAAAGGCGAGACAGCAGCTTGATGAGCGTGGTCTTGCCCGAACCGTTTTCGCCGACGAGCGCCAGCGTCTCGCCCGGGCGTACGTGCAGGTTCACGTCGCGCAGAGCAGGCGTGTCGGCCCCCGGGTAGCGGAAGGAGACGCCCTCGAGCCGAATGCCGTCCCCGCGGTCAGGGCCTTCGCTCGCCCCCTCACCGCGAAACGCGACGTCCTGCTCGAGATACTCGTAGAGGTTCGACAGATACAGGTTGTCTTCGTACATGCCCCCGATCGAAGACAACGCGGCAGCCACCGCCGACTGCCCCTGCTTGAAGAGCAGCAGGTACATCGTCATCTGGCCGAGCGAGATGTCCCCTGCCACCGCGGCATAGGCGATCCAGCCGTAGGCACCGTAGAACGCAAGCGTACTGAGCAACCCCAGGCCGAAGCCCCACACGCCCCGACGCAGCGTGAGCGCTCGGTCTTCGCCGAAGAGGGTCGCGAAGATGTCTCGGTAGCGCTGCAGCAGCAGCGGCCCGAGCCCGTAGAGCTTGACCTCCTTGACGTAGTCTTCACGGGCGATGACGGTCTCGAGATACGTCTGCTGACGGCTTTGAGGCGAGCGCCAACGAAACAGTCGAAATGCTTCCCCGGAGAACTTGGCTTCCGCTACGAACGCGGGCAACCCCGCGACCCCCAGCAGCAGCACCGCCCACGGGGAGAACGACAGCAGCAGGCCGCCGAAGCTCACCAGCGAAATGGCCTGCTGCACGAGGCCGAAGGTCCGCCGCACGAGCGACAGGGGACGCGACGAGGCTTGTCGACGCGCTCGCGTGAGCTTGTCGTAGAACTCGGAGTCCTCGAAGTGCGAGAGGTCGAGCGTGAGCGCCTTCTCGAGGATGAGCACGTTGACGCGATGCCCGAGCATCGCCCGGAGTAGCGACTCACACATCGACAGGCCGCGCGCGACCGCAGCGAGTGCCGCGACCAGGCCCAGCTCCGCCGCGACGTACTGCAGCGTCGGCTGAAGGTCGAGCGTTCCGGTCTGCTCGCGAAGCGCGATGCCGTCGACGACGGCGTCGACGATCAGCTTGCCGACGTAGGCCACCCCCGCGGGCAGGACCCCACCCAACAGGGTGAGCACGACGATGACCAGGGTGAGCGGTCGCGAGGTGGTCCACACCAGCTCGAGCGCGCGACGGCTGTACCGAAAGACGGAGAGGTAGCCGCGAAACCCAGGCGGCCCCTCGGGAACGGGAGCATTCGGTGGCAAGGGGCCCATCTTGCGCACGCGGGCGCCGCACGCAACTCCGCCCTTTGGGCAGGGCGCAACATCGCTCAGGCGGTGGCCGATGTAGACGCGTGCAGCAGGCCGCGACGGGCGACGAGCTGTCGAAGGTCCCGCAACGAGAACGGCTTGACGATCTGCTCGTTGTCGATCGAGTCCAAGAAGGCGCGCGCCGTAGGCGTGAACGCGCCTCCGGTCATGAAGACGAAGCGCTGCGCGACTTCGGGGCGAATTCGCCGGACCTTGCGGAACACCTCCATGCCCGACACCTCGGGCATCATCACGTCGCACAGCACGAGGTCGTAGTCGTCTTGGATGCAGCGCTCGATCGCGTCGCCGCCTCCGCTGGCGAGGATGACGTCGTGCGCGCCGAGGGCTCGCTTGATGCCCTCGCACACCAATGGTTCGTCATCGACGACCAAGATACGTAGCGACCGACCGGCCACGACGGACGCTGCGGCGTGGCGCGGCGGCGGAACCAAGCGCGCGGGAGCGGCCGGCTTGAGCGTGATGGTGAAGGTGCTGCCCTGCCCCACCGCCGACTGCACGCGAATGCTGCCGCCGATGCGCGTGATGATGCCGTGGCAGATCGAAAGGCCGAGGCCGGTTCCCACGCCCTGCGGTTTGGTCGTGAAGAACGGGTCGAAGATGCGGTCGAGAATCTCCGCCGGGATGCCGACGCCCGTATCCATGATGGACAGCTCGACGTCACCCGAAGCCGCGACGCGGGTACGAACCACGATCTCCTTGCGCTCGCCCGAGGTCTCGGACACCGCGTGGGCGGCGTTGACGAGCAGGTTGACGAAGACTTGGGTCAAGCGTCCTTCGGGACCGTGCACGGGCGGTACCGTGCCCAGGTCGCAACGCAAACGAGCGCGGTGTTTGATCTCGTTATCGGCAATGTCGATCGCCGAGTCCAAGGCTGCGTGCAGGTCGACCGCCTCATCGACATCGTCGTCGTCGTCCGTCCGGGCGAATCGCCGCAGGTCACCGACGATGTGCCGCACCCGCTGGCTTCCATCAACGGCGTCGGCCAGCGTGGACTCCAGCCGACGGCGCAAAGCAGGATCGAGGGCCTCGGCGGTCACGACGGCCTCCTGCAGCAGCTCGAGGTTCGTGACGACGTAGGCCAGCGGGTTGTTGATTTCGTGCGCAACGCCTGCCGCCATGGAGCCGACCGATGCCAACCGGTCGGCCTGCTGCAGGCTCGCCTGAAGCTGCCGCTGCTCGGTGATGTCCTCGAGCATGGTGAACATCGCCCGCTCGCCTTCGAAGACCGCCGTGGTGGCCGGGATACACCGCACCACGCACACGCCTCCGTCGATCTTGCGCAGGTCCATCTCCATCGGCGGAGGCGGAACGTTGGACCGAGCAAATCGGGCCGACCGCCGCTCGAGCACGTGGCGGTACTCGGGTTGGGCAAGATCGACGAACGCGGTACCGACCAGCTCGCGGGCTGCGACGCCGAAGGTCCGGCCCGCCGCCGCGTTCGCGTAGACGATGCGGCCGTGTCGCTCCGCAACAACCCCCAAGGGTGAGCGCTCGACCACCCGACCGAAGTCCGCCTCCGACCGCGCAAGTGCTTCTCGAGCCGCCCGGTGTCGAGCCTCGCTGGCGAGCCGACGCTCCGCGATACGGACGCGCGTTTGAAGCAAACCGAAACGCGCCGGCTTGGCGACGTAGTCGTCGGCGCCAGCATCCAGCACCGCGGCAAGGTCGTCGGGACGGTCGCGACCGGTCACGACGAGAATGTAGGGACGGTCTCCACCGGGCAGGCTGCGAACGCGGCGGCACAGCTGCAGCCCATCCATCTCCGGCATCACCCAGTCCACGACCATGAGGTCGCAAGGCCGGCGCAGGTGCTCCATCAACGCGCGTGATGCATCCTCGAATGCGGTCACCTCCAGGCCCAACTCTACGAGCCAGGTCTCGAGTTGAGCCCGCTGCACGGGATCATCTTCGACGAGAAGCGTTCGCATCACCCAATTGCCGCGCCCCATCCTCGACCGCGACCTCGGTGATCATAGATCACAGTTTCGGCTTCGACACCCAAGCGAGGCGTCCGAACCTGGACCGCACGAGGCCCGCGAGTTCAGCGACGCATGCGTCGGTATGCGTGCAGGTGCCTCAGCGCGCACCATCGGTCGCCGAGCCGCTCGCATACCCGTGCCGCGTTGAAGTGAGCATCTGCCAGCGTCGCGTCGTGTTCGAGGGCAGCTTCGTAGGCGGCCCGAGCCTCGACATCCTCGTGGGCATCCTCCAATGCGACACCGAGGTTGAACCACGCCATGCCGGCGGTCTCGCCAGCGGCGTGGCGCAAGGCAGCGCGATAGCAGGCGCGTGCTTCGTCGAGCGCGTCGCGGAGGTGGTGCAGCCGACCGCACGCCAGCCACCCCACAGCATCGTCCTCGTGCACGGAAAGATGACGTTGCCAGTGCTCGATGGCCGTGGCGGTTTCGCCCTTGTCGGCAGCCTCCAGCGCGGCCACGTCTGCGCGCAGCGCGGGCGTACGAAGCGCCAATGGAGGCGGAGCCGCATTGTCGAAGCAAAGCACCTGCTGCCCGGACGAAGGCTCGTACACGCCGGCGCGGTCTTGCACCGCCAGGCGGCCGTGAAACGGACGCACGTGCGCGTCGCCGCGCTGGCGGGCGAGGTCAAGGGCGGCCGCGACCCGAGCGGGCGACCCATCGCGAAGCTTGGCCCAGCTGCGCAGCGCGGCCACGTCCTGCCACTCGAACCGATGGGCCCTACGTACACGCACGGGTTGGACGGCGCCTCGCGCGACAAAGCGCTGCACGGTCGCCACCGAAACACCGGCGAGGCGCGCGACCTCGGCCGTGCTGAACCGTCCGCCCTCGCTCACCGTTCAGCCGCCCTCGGCCTTGGCCTCCGGCTCACTCGCCGGCGACGCCTCGATCGGCCCCTTGCGCGCGACCTCTTCGTCCATGCCCAGGCTCTCCTTGAGCGCGGCCATGAGGTCGATGACCTGCGACTTGGGATTCTGCGCGGGCTCCTGGGTGATGTCCTCGCCGTCGACCTTGCGATCGATGAGCGCCTGGACGCGCGCCCGCACCTCATCGGTGTACTTCTCGGGGTTGAACGTCTTGTGGGCGCTCTGCTCGATGAGCCGCATCGCCAGCTCGAGCTCCCCGTCGTCGACCTCGGCATCGGGAATGCCGACGTCCCCCAGCGGCCGTACTTCGGCGGGGTAGTGTAGCTGCTGCAAAATCAAGCCCTGCTCGATGGGGCGCAGCAGCACCAGGTACTGCTTGCCCCGGGCTGCATACTTGGCCAGGGCCACCAGACCGGTCTTGCGCAGCGCGGCTGCGAGAAGATGGTACGCCCGTCCAGCGCCGTCCTCGGGCGCCAGGTAGTACGATTTGGCATAGTACAGCGGGTCCACGCGCTCCATCGGCACGAACTCGGTGATGTCGATGCCCCCGGTCGACTGCTCTTCGACCGCCTTGAGTTCCTCTGGCGTGAAGGTGACGTACTTGCCCTTGGCGAACTCGTAGCCCTTGACTGTGTCGCTCCTGGGCACGACGACTTCTTCTTTGGGGCAGAAGAACTGCTGCTTGATCCGGGTGCCACACGCAGCGTGCAGCGTGTTGAACCGGATGGCGTCCGACGGGGACACCGACGGGAACAGCTTGACCGGGATGGAAACGAGGCCGAACGCCACCGTTCCCGACGCGATGGCACGAGCGGGCATGGTCGCCATAGTATCGAAGGGCAGCCCGTGGCCGAAAACTCCGACAGCGATGCGTCCGCGCCCGAAGCCGGGGAGCTTCAAACGTACCGTGCCAAGCGCAGCGCGGACCGAACCAACGAGCCCTTCGGCCCAATCGAAACCGCGGCGCAAACCGGCGCGGTCGGCGAACCACGGCACTTCGTCATTCAAAAACACGCCGCCCGCCGCATGCACTACGACCTGAGGCTGCAGTTCGGTGGCGTGCTTCGGTCCTGGGCCGTACCGCGGGGCCCCTCGCTCGACCCCACCGTCAAGCGGCTGGCGGTCCTCACCGAAGACCACCCGCTGGACTACATCCACTTCGAGGGCATCATCCCCGAGGGTAACTACGGCGCCGGCTCCATGATCGTGTGGGACCGCGGCGTCTGGATTCCACTCGAGCCGGTGGCCGAGGGCATGGAGAAGGGCAAGCTACTCTTCGAGCTGCGCGGCCACAAGCTTCGCGGCGTATGGACGCTGGTGAAGACCAAAGGCAAGGGTCGCGCGCCCAACGAGTGGCTGCTGATCAAAAAGCCCGACGCTGCCGCGCGGCATGAGGAGGCGAGCTTCGACGAAGGGTCGGTGCTCTCCGGGCTGACCGTCGAGGAACTGCGCACCGGAGAGGACCGCGCGCGAACCATTCGCGAGGACATCGTCGGCAACGTGCCGCGCCGCACCGTCGACGTCCGCGTCGTCCCGCCCATGCTGGCCGAGCCGCGGGACGACGCCTTCGACGACCCCCGATGGGTCTTCGAGCTCAAGTACGACGGCTACCGATTGCTTGCGGGCAAGAGCGACGAGGGAGTGGCGCTCCGGTACCGCAGCGGAACGATCGCGACCGCCGCGTACCCCGAGATTCGGCGCACGCTCGAATCCCTGCCCTTCGGACGCTTCGTGATCGACGGCGAAGTCGTGGTGCTCGACAACGATGCGCGGCCGAACTTCAACCGGCTGCAAAAGCGGGCCATGCTGCAGCGCAGCCAGGACATCGACGCCGCGACCCGCGAGCACCCGGTCACCCTCTATGCTTTCGACCTGCTCGGTTTCGACGACTACGACGTCCGCAGTCTCCCGCTGACCAAGCGCAAGGCCCTGCTGCGGCGCCTGCTGCCCGCTTCGGGAGTGGTTCGCTACACCGACCACATTCGACGTCAAGGCCAACGACTGATGGAGCAGGTACGCCGTCTCGACATCGAGGGCATCGTGGCCAAGCGCGCCGACGCGCCCTACCTCGAGGGTCGCCACGACACCTGGCTGAAGATCCGAATCGAGCACACGGACGACTTCGTGGTAGCCGGATACACGAAGCCCAAGGGAGGACGTACGGGCATCGGCGCGCTCATTCTCGGCGCCTACGACGGCGAGACTCTGCGAAGCGTCGGTCGCGTGGGCACCGGGTTCTCCGAGGCGGACCTGCGCTCGATCCATGCGCTGCTGAGCACTCGCGTGTGCGAAGCCCCCGCCGTGGTCGGCGACGACCTCCCCAGCCCGGACCGCGCCGTCTGGGTCGCGCCGGTGTTCGTCGCCGAGGTCCGCTACAAGCAGCTCTCGCCAACCGGGAACCTGCGCCAGCCCGTGTTCGTCCGCATGCGCGAGGACAAGGCACCGCAGGACTGTGCATTTCCGGGCGCACCGGAGCCTGCCGAGCCCGCCGTCGCCCCCATTGTCGCGGAGCGGCCACGCCCGCCCACGGGCGGCCGCGTCACGCTGACGAACCCGCAGAAGGTGTTCTGGCCCGCCGAGGGCTACACCAAGCGCGACCTCTTCGAATTCTACCGTGACATCTCGCCCTGGCTGCTGCCCTACCTGCGCGACCGTCCGCTGGTACTGACCCGCTATCCCGACGGAATCGACGGCAAGTCCTTCTTCCAAAAGAACGCGCCCGCCCACGTTCCGGATTGGGTCCGCACCCGCATGATGTGGAGCGAGCACGCGGAGCGCGAGATCCACTACTTCGTGGTCGACGATCTCGACGCGCTGCTCTACGTCGCCAACCTCGCCACCATTCCGCTGCACGTCTGGGGTTCCCGGCTGCGCAGCTTGCAGCATCCGGACTGGGCGATCCTCGACCTCGATCCCAAGGAGGCTCCCTTCGCCGACGTCATTCGGATCGCATCCTTTCTTCACGAGCTGTGCGACGACATCGGACTGCCGCACGTGCTGAAGACGAGCGGCTCGACGGGCCTGCACGTGCTCGTACCGTTGGGCGGAACATGTACGTACGAGCAGTGCCGCCTGCTCGCACATCTGCTCGCCCAGGTCACCGTCGCCGCCCTGCCCGACATCGCAACCGTTCAGCGAGCCACGCGAGCTCGCGGAGGACGGGTGTACATCGACTACCTTCAAAACGGGCACGGACGCCTGCTCGTCTCGCCACTGTGTCTGCGGCCCCGACGTGGCGCGACCGTCTCCATGCCGCTGCGCTGGTCCGAGCTCGACCAAGGCCTCGACCCCGCCGCATACAACATCAAGACCGCGGTCGCGCGAATGGAACGACTGGGTGAAGATCCGTTCTCATCGGTGCTCTCCGGAACGCCCGACCTCGACGCTGCGCTCGTAGCTCTCGCCGCCCGCATGCAGCGCTGATGCTGGTTCGCGACGCCCCGGTGCAGGACACTGCGGGTCCGTGCCCACCGCGCCTCGAGAGATTTCGTTTCCCGGTGACCCGAGCCGGCCCCATGTGGACGCGCTTTGGCAGCGACCGCGTGGTGCGAAGGCGGCCTACGTGTTCGCACATGGAGCCGGCGCCGGCATGGGTCACCGCTTCATGGTTGGGCTCGCGGATGCCCTGGCTGTACACGCCATCGCCACGCTTCGGTTTCAGTTCTCCTACATGCAGGCGGGCAACAAGCGACCCGATGCTGAACGTATTCT
Source organism: uncultured Nannocystaceae bacterium (assembly GCA_964432695.1). Lineage (GTDB taxonomy): Bacteria > Myxococcota_A > Polyangia > Nannocystales > Nannocystaceae > CAJXVA01. The sequence goes on along the minus strand of CAYSPB010000075.1, from coordinate 3,393 downwards.
TCGGGCAACGCTGCTCGCTGCGATCGACGAAGGTCGTCGACGCGCCAACGGCCTTCCTTTGTTTGCAGGCGGGAAATCCATGGGCGGACGCATGACGTCCCGCGCCAGCGCTACCGTCGGCCTGCCGGGCGTTGCAGGCCTGGTGTTCCTGGGATTCCCTCTGCACCCGGCAGGAAAGCCAGGCACGGACCGTGCCGACCATCTGCGCGAGGTGGAACAACCGATGCTGTTCGTTCAGGGAACGCGAGACCGACTGGCGACACTCGACCTGCTGCACCCGGTGCTCGACCACCTCGCCGATGCGGCGACCCTGCACATCGTCGATGGGGGAGACCACTCCTTGGTCACCCCGAAGCGCATGGGCCGGTCGGAGCCCGAGGTGCTCGACGAGGTCGCCGCCGCGATCGCGACGTGGACGGCACGCGTCACCGGGTCATGACCGTCCGCGCACCTGCGCGCACTGATATAGTTCGTCCCCCGTTTGCACCGGGGGAAAAGGACGGACGCAGTGGCTCGAGGTCGTGGGGAGCAGGAGGCATCGTCAACAACAACCGAGGCACCGCTGGGACAATCGTTCGCAGCGGCGCTTGCTGCCGTGGAGACGCGCCCGGCTAGCATCGAATCGTGGGACCACCTCGAGGAGCTCGCCGACACACTCGATCGTCCCGATGAGGTCGGGGCGGCGTACCGATCGGTTCTCGATGCAGACGTTCCGCGCGACGTGTGGAGCACCCTGGCCGAACGCGCCGCTCGCTTTCACGAAGAATGGTTCGGCGATAGCCCCGACGAGATGCTCGCGGTGCTTCGCACCGTTTTGGAGAAGGACCCCTCGGCCCAGTGGGCCTTCGAACGCCTGACGATGGTGCTGACCACGGCCGAGCGTTGGGATGACCTGCTCGACCAATACGACCACGCTCTTCAGCACACGCGCGAGCCAGCGGCACGTACACGACTGCTCGATGACGCGGCCCATACCGCAAAGGACTTCGCCAAAGAGCCCGGGCGCGCCGTCGACTACATGCAGCTGCAGCTCGAGCTCGACCCGAGCAACGACAAGCTCGCCAAGAACATCGAGCGCCTGCTCGAACGACAGAACCGCTGGGAAGACCTGATCGAACTCTGGCAAGGACGCCTGCCCGAGCTCGCCCCGCCACAGGCCCGCGCCGTCCGGCTCAAGGTCGCCCGCACCTTTCTCGATCATCTCGAGTCCGCCGCGGACGCGCTGACGCAGCTCCGGACGCTGGTCGAAGAATCGCCCGGGCACCCCGAAGCTTGCGCCGAGCTCGAGAAGCTACTTCGCAAGGAGGGGTTCAGCGACGCGACCCGGCTCGAAGCGCTCGGCCTGCTGCGCACCAACTACCGCGTAGCCAACCGCCCCGAGGCCATCGTTGACGCGCTACTCGTCGCGCTGCAGTTTGCCGACGATGCGCAGCGGGTCGCGCTGCGCCGCGAGACGGGCTCGCGCCTGGCGATCCTCGGCCGCGATGACGACGCGCTTCAGCACTACGGTGACCTGCTTCGCGAAGAACCCAGCGACGCCGACGCACGACGTCAGCTCCGCGAGCTCGCCTTGCGCTCGGACCTGCACGCGGCGCACGTCGACGCCCTCGTCGCCGGTGCCGACCGAGGTGATGCCGGGCAGTCAGCCGCGCTCCTCATGGAGGCCGCCGCCGTCGCCAAGACGCGGTGCGGAGACACCGAACGCGCCATCACTCTCTTCTCGCGCGTCGTCGACCTCGACGACACCGACCCCACGATCAGTCTCTCCGCGGCGCACCAGCTCAACGAACTGCTCGCCCTCGCGGGGCGCACCGCCGAGCGCCTCGACGTGCTCGAGCGCCTTGCCAGCCTCGAGTCGGCCCCGGTCGTTCGCCGTGCAGTCCTCGGTGAAGTGGGCCAGCTCGCCGACGAACTCGGAGACCCCGACCGAGCGCTCGCCGCCTACGGGGCGCGTCGCGAGGCCGACGTCTCCGACACCGAAGCGCTCGACGCCACGATCGCCCTGCTCGAAAAGCACCAGCGCTGGGCGCCGCTGTGCGACGCGCTCTCCAAGCGCGCCACGTCCACCGCGGTACACCAGCAGCGTCGTGCGGACTTGATCCGTCTCGCGCGCGTGCAGGAGACCGAGCTCGAGAAGGTTGGAGACGCGATCGACACCTGGCTGCAGGTCCGGGAGGAGTTCGGCGACGAAGCCGAAACGGTCGGCGCCCTGGATTCGCTCATGGCGACGGCGATGCGTTACCCCGAGCTCGCCGACATTCTCGACGACGCCGCCGCGACCCGCCGTCTCGGCGCCGCGAAACTGCTGTCCCGACTCGGCGAGGTCCACCGCGAACAGCTGGGCAATCCCAGCGAAGCGGCGCAGTTTCTCGCGCAGTCGCTGGCGGTCGAGGCTCGCGAGTCCACCGCACGCAAGGGTCTCAATGCCTTGCTCGACGATGGCAGCACCGTCGCGACCGTGGCCGCCTCCACGGCGAACGCACTCGCTCGCGCCTACCGCGACACCGACGAATGGCAGGCGCTGCTCGGTCTTGTCGACGCGCGCGTCGCCTCGGCACCCGACCCCTTCTCGGCGGTGGAAGTCCTCCGCGAAGCCGCGCGCCTTCATGAAGGGAAGGCCGGAGAACCGCGCGCAGCGCTCGACGCCATGGCGCGCGCCCTCGTGGCCGACCCCGACTCGGTGGCCCTCGAGGCCGAGCTGCTCCGCCTGTCGGAGGTCAGCGAAGACTGGGCACGCGCCGCGTCCGGGCTCGAGGAGGCCGGCGCCCTCGCGTCATCCCCCGCCCGCGCCGCCGCCCTCTTCCGCCGCGAAGCCCAGCTTCGACAGGACCACCTCGACGATGCCGGGGGTGCTGTCGAGGCGCTCGGCCGCGCCGTCGAGCAACAACCCGACGACTTGCCCATTCAGCGCGCGATCATTCAGGCCAGCGCGCGCGCGGGAACCTGGGCCGCCGCCGCCGCCGCCGCGAAGGGCATCTGCCGCACGCGCGAGCTGCTCGACGAAGACGTGCTCAACGGGCTTGCGCAAGCCGCCGATGTGACAGACGGCTGGGAGCCCCTGCTCTCCGCGCTCGACGATGCACTCGCCGACGTCAGCGGATTGCCCACTGCCGTTGCGTGCGACCTGCACGCCCAAGTCGCGCGATGGCATCTCGGCCAGCGCGACGACCTCGCGGCCGCCGAGACCTCGGCCCGCAACGCGCTGGGCTTTGTACCCGGCCACCGCCCCACCCTGGAGTTTCTCGCGGAGCTGCAGCGGCGCGTGCCCGAGGCCTCCACGGGAGACGAACCCCCGCTGTGCGCGACCCTGATCGAGATCGACGGCCTCTCCGACCGCGACCTCGACCCGCTGACCGAGGCGGCCGAGGTCGCCGAGGCGGCACCTGCGGGCGA
>CAYSPB010000074.1:0-22756 GCA_964432695.1 uncultured Nannocystaceae bacterium | reverse complement strand
TGGCTGGAGGCCGTTGGGCCCGGGCCTGGCGCTGCGGAGGCCGTGGTCGACCTGCCCGAAGAAGACGCGGTGGTCAGCGCACTGAGCACGCAGCTGGGTCTTCGCAACGCGCCAGAGCGTGCTGCGGCCGCGTACACGAAGATCGAAAGCGAGGTCGAAGCCCTTGCCGGCAATCTCGCAGACGCGCAGGCCGTCGAGGACCGGGCCTGGCGCGCGGCATCGGCCGAAGTGCTCGCGCGTTGGCCCGTGCTCGACGATCCCTGGCACCCCGAGTTCGCCTCGATGCTCGCGACCAACCTCGACGCGCTCACCGAGCACTTTGCGCATTCGGAACGTTACGCTGGATATCTGCGTGCACGCACCGAAGTCGACCGCATCTCGAATGCGATGTTCGACCTTCGCGCAAAGGCTGCGCCCTATGAGCGACTCGCCCGAGCCCTCGACTATCGCCAGCGGGCGCGCCGCCTGGCGGCTCGGGGCGGCGATGCATGGGCACACTTCGAGCGGCTGCGAGCCTGCGAACGGCTGCCCGCGCCCCGGGGTTGAGCAAATCTTTCGCGAGCCCGGCCACACGCCCGACCTACGTTGTGCGTGAGGACGACGACGCATGCCCCTGACCCCCGTGAACCGGGACGAGGCGCGCCCTGAGGCCGCCCCGTCGAACCGCCCCCTGGACCACTACTTCGACGCCTTGGCGACGACGAAGCGGCTGACTGCCGAGGAAGAGGTGGAGCTCGGCCGCAGCCTGGAGGCGGCAAGGATTGCGCTTTGGGCCTGTCTTCTCGGGTCACCCGCTGCGGTGCTGCGCAATACGGCACGCGAGGTGCTGGGTGAACAGGCACCGAGCAATCTGCGCCGTCGTGCCGGTGTCTGGCCGAAAGGGCTCGCGGCCACGCTTGCAGCTGCCGATCGCAACGGTGACCTTGCGCGCAAACTGTGCGCCTGGGCGCATGCGACCGACCACGCGGGCATCGACCTCGTCGCGCTCGACCGCGCCGTTGCGCGACTGCAGGCGCTGCGCAATCGCTTCATCGCGGCCAACCTCGGTCTCGTCGTGAGCATTGCACGTCGCTACGAACGCAGAATGTTCAGCCTCTCGGACCTCATTCAAGAAGGAAACACTGGACTGCTGAAGGCGGTCGACCGCTACGACCCCGAGCGCGGAACCCGATTCTCGACCTATGCCGTGTGGTGGATTCGGCACGCGATCGGCCGCGGCCTCTCGGACCGTGGTCGAGAGATTCGCCTGCCCGTGCACGTCGCGGAGCGTCAGCAGACGTTGCTCAAGGCCCGTACGCGCTTCGAGCTCGCGAACGGCCGCGCCGCAACGCCGGCTGAGCTTGCAGAGGCAACCGGGTTCACCAAAGAACGCGTCGAGACCCTGCTGGAGGTCGAGTACACGCGAGCCATTGCGCACGACCCCAACACCAAGACCGCAACGCCGGTGCGTGTCGATGAGCTTGCCGCCCCCAGCGTCGACCTCGACGACGAACTCGACGCAGGCGCCTACACCGAAGGCATTCGCGGTGCCGTGGAAGCGCTTCCGGCCATGCAGCAGGAGATCATCGTTCGCCGCTTTGGCCTCGACGGCGCGGCCCCGATGACGCTGCGCGAAGTAGGCAAGCTGCACGACCTCTCGCGCGAGCGCATCCGCCAGCTCCAGGTGCGCGCGCTCGCGAACATGCGCGAAGAGTTCGCCCGGCGCGGCCTGGTTGCCTAGCAGCCTGTGGTGCAACTCGAGGCTCGGTTCGTTCGCATCACGCCCGAATGCGAACGGATACGGGCCTACTTGCCCTTCGCCTTCTTCGCCGCGGCCTTCGCCCCCTTTCGAGCGGCATTTTTACCCTTCTCCGCCGCCTTGCCTGCCGCCTCCTCCGCGAGTTCTTCGAGGGCCTCTGTGGCAGCTTTCTTTGCCGCCTCCAACAGGATCTTGCCGGCCTTCTTCGCGCCCTTCTTCATCAGCTTTGGGCTTGTTGCTTGACCTCTTCGATCTCTTTGTGAGTCATCAGCTGTGTAATGCCGCCGGCTCGGCCCGCCTTCAGCGAAATACGAAGCGGCGGTGCTCATCGTGGAGGCTCGTTCGAATACGGACGGATCAGTCGAGGCCGACGCGGTACAGGTCCATCGGTGCGCTAGCCCGGCCCCTGGCGTGGGATTCAATCACGTCGGCGATCGCGTCGTCGCGCAGCGTGAGACCTCGGATCTCGGCCGGCAACAAATAGCTGGCCGGCGCGAGTGCGGTCATCTCCGAGAGTGCTTCGACCGAGAGCTGCCCTTCGAGAACGAAGCGCAGGTGCGAGACGTTTCGCCCCGGAAGCAAGGGCATGTGGGTAATGCTGACGATGCCGCCGAAGTCGGGCGTGCATCCGCAGGCGGTCTGCACGATCCGATTGGCTCCACCGATGAGGTCCTCACCCCGCTCCAGTGCACCCGCGGGCGGATACCAGGTCCCTCCGCGATTGTCGTCGCGGACCATCAAGTACCGAAAACCGCGGCGTACGAGGGCGACCACGACGATCCGGACCTGCGGGTACTCCGACGACACGACCGCGATGATAGCTGTAAGGCACCTGCATGCGGAGGCGTTCGATGAAGACCCCATGCTGCGGAGGTTGATCTCCAATCGAACCGAGCCGATGCTCGGGTTGCGCATGCTTCGCGGCCCGACTCCGATCTCGTTGCCGACGCCGGCCCGGCCGTTGCGTTCGCTTCTCGCCCTCGCAGCGCTGGCGTCTGCGCTCGCGGGCTGCAAGTCCGATGCGAAGTCCGCCCCGCCGATGGCTCCACTCGACGACCTTGCGGCCATCGAGTCCGAACTGGATGCGAACGCTAGCCGCCTGCAGGCGCAGGGGATCCGGCTCGCCCAGGCGACAATGCCGGCACCCGCGGTCGAACCGGCCGAGGCCAAGCTCGGCGGTGACGACGACGCGTCCCACCAGGAGTCCGAGCGTGACTTCGCGGGCGACTTGGAGCCTGCGCCGGCCGCCCCGCCGGAGCCTGAGGACGCGCCATCGATGGATTCGGCCGCCGAAGAGTCCGTCACCGTCGCGGGGCGAAGTGCGGAACGCAAACAGAAGCGAAGCTCCCGGCGCCGCGACAAGAAGGCCGCGGACACACGATGCGACCGGATCTGTGACCTCGCGGAGTCGACGTGTGCGCTGTCCGACCGGATCTGCGCCCTCGCGAACGAGCACGTCGACGACGTTCGCTACGCCGAGGCTTGTACGCGCGCCGAAGCTCAATGCGAAGCCGCAGCAGAGGCGTGTACGGCCTGCGCCGACTGACGCTCAGGCGAACTCGAACGTCGCGACGGCAATTCCGAAGTGATACAGCAGCAACGCGCTGTACGTTGTCAAGGCGAGGACGAGCCCTCCTACGGCCAGCCGGTGCTCGCGCCGCCGCCACAGCAGCATCACCCCGAGACTGACCAGCCCCATCTTCACGACGACGAACGCAACGGCACTTTGGGACAGGATGCCTTCAAGGAGCAGGTTCGCTTCCTTGGCCACCCCGGACTCCACCCAGACCAGCGTAAAGACGGCGTCGAGTAGATTGAGCAGGACGACCGCGAGCACGACGAGGCGAAGCACCGACTCTGGCCGGAGCCTCCGCATGGTCAGTGCCAACGCCGTCACGCCTTCGGTGTGGATCACCGTGCGATCGTGTGCAACCTAGACACACACAGCGCCACAGGCGCCTCGACCGTACGTGCTCTCAGAGGCGAGTCTTGGTGTCTCGGGAGCCTTTTCCGGGCGCGCGGACCCGCACTCAGTCCCTGTGGGCGCTCGATGCGAGCAGTTCGCGCAGCGATGCCGCCCAGCCCTCGAGGTCCTGCACCGTGGACTCCAGGTCCGCGGGAGCACGTGCAAGGACCGTAAGCTTCTTCTTGAGAAGTTCTTTGGCCTTACGGACGCGGCCGCGCACCGTGCCCTCGGGGATCCCGAGAATCGCGGCGGTCTGCGAGGCCGAGAGTTCTTCCCAGTAGTAGAGCTCGAGCACGATCTGCGCTTCAATCGGGATTCGCCGCAGCGCCTCGAGTAGGATTCGCTGCTCCTGCCGACGCCCGACGAGCGTGGTTGGACCCATCCCGGCGTCCTGAACCGAAGTCTCGGCGAAGTCGAGGACGTCGGCTTTCTTGCGCTTGCGATAGTGGTCACGCAGCAAGTTGTGGGCAACACCGAAGAGATACGTGCGAAACGTGGAGTCGCTGCGAAAGCGCTCGCGCCCTTCGACGCACGCCATGAAGGTCTGCTGAACGAGGTCCTCGAGCGACTCTTCGTGCACCTTGTTCCGAAAGAACCGGTGCACCGCCGCGAAGTGACGATTGAACAGTGCATCCCCGGCGCTGAGCTGCCCGGCGCGCCAGAGCTCCAAGAGCTCGATGTCGCTGGCGGATGCGTCGACGGCCACGGCCGCACTGTATCAACGGTCGTGGGGTTCGGGTGCGGGTTGGTCGGCACCATGAAGCCGCTCCGCCTCGCCCCGCGCCGAGGCAGCGGCCGCCGCCCGGCCATCCGCGGCATAGACTTCCGCAAGCACGCTCAACATTCGCGCCCGCGCCCGCTCGGCGCCCACCTTCAGTTCGAGCTCGTCGAGCACCGCACGCACCAACGTGACCGCTGCCGGCGCGTCGCCAGACAGCTGCGCAACACCGGCCTCGACCGCTGCCAATCGGTCCGGGTGCTCGGCAGGTTGCCACGTGGCGCGGACGACCGCGCGCAGCCCGTGCAGGGTCGTCCCCGACGGATCGGCGGCAAGGGATGCCCGTAGCCTCAGGGCCTCGAGCACGGTGACGTGGACGCCGATCGCATCCCGCAGCGTCGCGCTTTCGAGGTTCGTCCGCGCGACGTTCGGCGCTCCGGTCTCCAGCGCGATTCGGGCCGAGAGAGCACCCACGCGCCAAGCCGACCAACGCTGCAGGTCGCGAAGCGATGACGCGATGCGTTCGGCCGAGACCCGAGCTAACTCAGCAGCGTCGATGTCTTGCCGCGCGAGGGCTTGCAGGCCCTGCACCACCTCGAGACGCAGCCGGAGGTCGGCGGCCCCCTCGGGGGGCACCGGCACGACCGTGGGCAGGCCGTGCAGCCAGGCCGCTTCAGCGCAGACGACCCGAGCGCCGAGGGGAGCATCGGTGGTGCTCCCTTCACCGCGACTTGCCTTGGCCCATACGCACCCGGACTCGGGTTCGATGTCGCAAGCATGACCGAAGGCGGCCCGCGCCTCCTCGATACGGCCACGGTCCCAGGCAAACGCGCCACGATGCACGAGCAACCGGGCGCGTAGCGACGCGGGGTTTCCGGCTCGACGCAGCGCGACATCGGCGGCTCGCAGGGCGCGCTCGCTCGCCTCCACGTCCGCGGTCCGCACCTGCGCACCTGCAAGAAGGATCCTGGCCTCCGCAGCATCCCGGTCTCGTCGACCGGCCTCGGCCCGCCGCGCCAGGCTCGCGCCCTCGGACAGGGCTCCCGCCACATCGCCCGCAGCGAGCCTTGCCCGCGCCGTCGCGAGTGCGCCGTCCTCGGACGGAGGCATCGGCATCGCGATTTCAGGCACCGCCGGCCGCGCGACGCCTGGCGATGGATCCGACGCCTGCGAGATCACGCCAGCACCGGCTGCGAACAAGCCGGCGGCGAAGGCAACCCGAGGCAGCACCGAACTTCGCGCTGTTCCCAGCGCTTGCTCGAACGCATCGAGACTCTCGAAGCGCGCCTGCGGGTCGCGCTGTAGCGCGCGCTCAACGATCCGGCCGAGCCATCGCGGTACGCCCCCGCCACGCGGTACGGGGTCTCGACGCCCGGCCGCGATCGCCCGTAGCAGCGACTGCAGGTCTGGCGCTCGGTGTGGACGAGCGCCGTACAGCGCCTCGTAGAGGCAGACCGCTAGGCTGAATTGGTCACTGCGCGCATCGATCACCGCGGGACCGACGTGCTCCGGCGACATGTAGCCCGGCGTGCCGATCACGTCGCCGCCAGTCGTCGACGCGCTCCACGATCCGGACAGAGAGGATCGCGCCGACCGAACCGCGTGCGCGAGCCCGAAGTCAACCACGCGCACTCGGTCATCGGAGCCGACCACGAGATTGGCCGGCTTCACGTCGCGGTGGATGACCCCCACCGCGTGCGCCGCCGCGAGCCCGCGCGCCGCCTGGCGAATCATCTCGACCACCTCCGCCCACGTCCGCGGCGCCGCCTGCAGCCAGCCTTCGAACGTCGGGCCGTCGATGCGCTCCATGGCGAAGTAGACGCGTCCCTCGTGCTCACCGACCTCGAAGATCTGCACGACGTTGGGATGGTTCAGCCGGGCGATCGTCTGGGCCTCACGTACCAGGCGTCGACGTGCAGGGTCGTCATCCGCGGCCGGCTGCAGCACCTTCAGTGCGACCGTTCGTCCCAGGGTCGAGTCGGTGGCCGCGTACACGTCGCCCATCGACCCGCCGCCGATGCGCTCGACGATGGTGTATCGGCCGATCGTCGCGCCCGGAGCCCGGACGCCGAACATCTTGCGCCGCAGCCGTGCCCGTAGCTCGGCAGCGGCGAGGTCGTCGTCTTCGGGACGCGCCTGCGCGTCCGGAGACTCCGACGATGGACCCTCGAACCCTGTCATCAACCCCTGTCTCCGTCCTGGAGTCCGGCCCTCGCAGCATACCGGCCCGACCCAGGGACCGCCGCGGACATTTTTTCGTCCCAGGGTCCATTTTCCGTGATCGGTTCGAGGCTCGTTTTCACTACCGCAGCCGCTTGGTCGCTGGCACGGCGGCCCAGCCACGTTCGGCGACGCCATCGCGTGTCCGGTTCGGCTCCACCTGGTTCCCCCCTCACCCTTCCGAATCGGCCCGCAACAACACCCCACCACCCTTCGCGGGAACGCGATGAACGCCGTACATCGCCGACCCCGACCCGTAGCGACTCACCCTGATGCTGCGGGTCGGGGAACGGCACTTTTTATCGGCCGCTACCAGCCGCTCGCAACGCCCGGATCGACCTCGACCACGCGCGCGATCATTCGATTGGCGCCTGAGGTCAGCGCCGATGCCGCGGGCTCGATCGCATCTCGAATCGCTACGCGCAGTGCCGGCGTCATCGCCGGACTCTGCAGCAGGGACTCCAGCGCGCACATCACCCCATCGAGCCGAACGTGCGCATCGCGGATCTCGCCCTCGAGCGCCTCGATCTGGGCCGAAAGGTCCTCCCCGTTGGCAACAACCGCGCGAGGGATCGTCAGCGTCTTCGAGGCGGGCATGTCGGCTCGGGCATCGCCCGTTGGCGGGACCAGCTTGAGGTCCAGCTCGGGCCTGGACGCGTGGTGGATTTTCCGGACGCGCTGTACAACCCCGGCATGGAGCATCGCTTCTTGGGACGCACCGGCGTGCGGGTCTCCGCGGTTGCCTTGGGTACGATGGCGTTCGGCGGGGACGCCGACGAGGACACGAGCCGCGCGATCTTCCGACGCTGCTTCGACGCGGGCGTGAACCTCTACGACTGCGCAAACGTCTACAACGGCGGCCGCTCCGAGGCCCTGCTCGGAAGCTTCGTGCGGGAGCTTCGCGATGACGTCGTCCTCACGACCAAGGCGTACTTTCCCGAGCGCGATGCCCCGAATGCGCGCGGTACGTCGAGGTACCACCTCGTGCGCGCAGTCGAGGCGAGCCTCGCGCGGCTGAAGACCGACCGCATCGATATCTTCTTTTTGCACCGCTTCGACGACGTCACCGACCTCGAGGAGACGCTCCGAGGTGTCGAGCTGCTGGTGCAGCAGGGCAAGATTCTGTACCCGGCGGCCTCGAACTTCGCCGCCTGGCAGACGATGAAGGCCATGGGCGTCGCCGCGTCCCGCGGCTGGGCACCGCTGACCTGCATTCAGCCGATGTACAACCTCGTCAAGCGCCAAGCCGAGTCCGAGCTGCTGCCAATGGCCCAGGCGGAGAACCTCGGCGTGCTCAACTACTCCCCACTGGGCGGCGGGCTGCTCACCGGCAAGTACGGCCGTTCAGCACGACCCGAGCAAGGCCGGCTGGTCGACAATCCGATGTACGCGACCCGCTACGAAGCGCGCTCGAACTACGCCATCGCCGAGGACTTCACCGCCCTGGCGGCAGAGGCCGGCGTCCACCCCGTCACGCTGGCCATCGCATGGACCCGCGCCAACCCGGCCATCACCGCGCCGCTCATCGGCGCGCGCAACCTCGAGCAGCTCGAACCCGCCTTGGCCGCCGCCACGTACACGGTTCCGGCCGACCTCAAGGCCAAGCTCGATGCCCTCTCCCGCGCCCCTGCGATCGCGACCGACCGGAACGAAGAGTCGAGCGACGCCAACTACGGAAGCCGCTGAAGCACCCGTACTTCGGGGTGTTCGCCGAACACCCCGGGGTGCAGTGCATGCGCGGCCAGCTCGGCGCTCTCGACCAGGCGCGGCCCTGGGCGATTGAAGTAGGCGTTCCCGTCGATCACGTGGATCGAACCGGAGAGCGCCCGGTGATGCCGCAGCGGGACGAGCTCGGCGAGCGTCTTTTCCACCGAGTAGCCGCATGGTGACGCCAGAACGACGTCGACGGCCTGCTCGGCCAGGGCGCCGTAGGTCGTTCCCACGGTTGGGCGCCCGGGGTGTGCGAGCACGGGAAGGCCGCCCGCCGCTTCGAGCAGGCTCGGCGTCCAGTGGCCAGCAACCATGGGCGGCTCGAGCCACTCGAGGTGCAATACGCGACGCTTGGGCAGCGCCGCAGTCCGTGCGCGCAGAGCGTCCAGCCGCCCCCGGAGCGCATCGACCACCGACGACGCGTCCACCCCGGCTACCTCGCCGACGCGCATCACGTCGCCGAGCACGTCCTCGAACGACATCGGCGACAGAGCGAGCACCTCCACGTGGGGCCCCAGCACGCGTCGCGCGGCTCGAACGACCGTGTCGTGATCGACCGCGCACACCTTGCAGGTGTCCTGGGTGAGCACGACGTCGGGGCGCACATCCGCCAGCCGCGCTTCATCGACGTCGTACAGGCTCAATCCGTCCATCACCCGGGCACGCACAGCCGCATCGATCGCGGCACCGGTATGCGTCGAGTCCAAGGGAGAGGACGTGAGCTGCGGAAGCCCGCGTACGCTGGCGGGATGGTCACACTCGTGCGAGACGCCGACGAGCTGGTCGCACAGACCGAGCGCCGCCACGACTTCGGTCGCACCCGGAAGCAGGCTGGCGATCCGCATCAGCGGACGAGCACCATCGCAGAACGTGGCGGCACGTCGACCGACGGCCCCTGGACGGTGGTGCCGGTGAGTTCGTCGGTCAGCGCGACGTCGGGCAGGCCCCCGGCAGCCGCCGCTCCGTCCGCGCGGTTGAGCACCACGAACAACTCATCGCCACCAAACGTCATCGAGTAGGTCAGCGTGTCGGCCGTAGACGCAAGCGTCTGCCGGACACCGCGGCGCGTAGCCGGATGGTCGTCACGAAGCTGGGTGAGTGCCGCAATGTGATCGAAGAGGAACTGCTGACCGTTGGAGTAACCGTCCCACTGCATGAAGCGTCGGTTGTCCGGGTCACCCGCACCGCCGAGCCCGATTTCGTCCCCGTAGTAGACCAGCGGGGCGCCCGGTGTAGTCATCAAGATGGTGAACGCGTTGCCGAGGCGCTCGAAAGCGGAGCGTGCGGTGGGCGTTCCGGGCTTGTTCTCCCACGCCCGGTCCTTGCCTCCGGCCCACGGGTCATCCCAAAGCGGCGCATCCTCAGCGAGGTGAATGCACCGCGGAATGTCGTGGTTGCCGATGAACGTACTCATGATGCCCGCGCCGTAGCGGCCATCGTTGGCATCCAGGAAGGACGCGAGGTCAGTCATCGAGCCCTGCCGCATGAGAACGGTGCGGGCCATTTCCATCCGCAGCGGGAAATCGAACTGTCCGTCGAGCATGTCGGCGTTGACGTAGTAGGCGATGGTGTCGACGTTCCCGGTGAACGTCTCGCCAACCATGTAGAAGTGTTCGCCGGTCTCGGGCTCGACCTCGGCCGTGACGCGTTCGCGCAGGTCGAGCAGCCAGGCGTCCTCGATGTGCTTGACCGCGTCGAGACGAAATCCGTCGACGCCGGTATCGGCGATCCACTGCAGCGCGTTGCTGACCGAGAAGTCGCGGGCCGCCTCATTGGTGAAGTCGAAGTCGGGCAGGTAGTCGGTGAACCAGCAGCGACGCCCGTCGGCGCCATCCCAACCGCAGCCCGAACCGCACACGCAGTCGCCCCCGGCTCCGTTATCGTTGGGCCAGAACCACTGCGGATTCTCCGTGTACACCGGCGAATCGGCGTGGACGTGGTTCATCGCGTAGTCGAACAACACCTTGAGGCCGTGCTCGTGCGCGGTGTCGATGAGCTGCTGGAGCTCGGCCATCGTGCCAAAGTGCTCTTCGGTTGCGTTGAGGTCGGTGGGCCAATACGCGTGATAGGCCGAGTAGTCGCGTCCATCGGTGCCAAGGCCCACGGCGTCGGTGTTGTCCATCGGTACCGACAGCCAAAGCACGTTCACGCCAAGGTCCTCGAAGTACCCCTCTTCGATCTTCTGGGTCACGCCAGCCCAATCGCCGCCCTGCCACTCGGTCTCGCTCGGCACGCCGACGCCCCCGTCGTTCGACGGATCCCCGTTGAGAAAGCGGTCGACGAATACGAAATAGATCACCGCGTCGCGCCAGTCGAAGTCGCCGAGCTGCGTCGGCTCGCACGTGTACAGCTCGCACATCGTCGCGCCGACGAGCGAGTTATCATTGGCCATCGCGTCGTTGACAGGATCGAGCACCCAGTCGTCGCTGCCATCGATGCGGAACCGGTACTCGGTGTCTCCGCTCCATGGCAGTGGAATCGTGGCGCGCCATGTGTCGCCATCGAGCAGCATCGGCACGCCGTCCTCCCAGCCCTCGGGTGAGAAGCTGCCCATCACGTCGACGCTCTGGTAACCGTCGTCGGCGAGCTCGAACGTGTACGCACACTTGCGATTCTCTTCCTCGCAGTCGACGCCCTGACCGGAGTCACCGCCGGTTTCATCGGCCCCGCCGCCGCCACTGCCTTGGCCGCTGGTGCTGTAGTAGCCGCCGCCCTCCCCCTGACCGTCGGAGGGATCGTAGCGATCGGTGTCCTCGGGCGGCTGCAGGTCAGGGTCCGACTGCAAGCCGTCGTTGCCACAACCCACGGCGAGAGCGCCGAGCATGATCAAGACCGATGCGCGCACCGGTGGGTGATACCACGCGCACGCGATCATCATCTGCCCGGCCGAACGCGGACGCGGTGCCGTACGGCTACTCGGCGCACGGATGCGCGGCCGGTGCCAGTACGCGCAGCGACCAGGGTGCAAGCTCGATTTCGGTTTCGGCGTCGAGCACCAAGACCTCACCGGAGAGCAAATCACGGTAGGCCCCCGGATAGAGGCGAGGCCCCAGCGCGAGCGCGTCACTCGTTCCACCGCGGTGCGCAAGGACGACCACCGGCCCGCTGTCCCCTGCGTCGCGCATGAACGCGAACGTGTCGGCAGTGGCGTGAAGCGGAACCCGTTCGCCTCGCCGCAGCGCCGGAAGGCACGCACGCGCCTGCGCAAGCCGGCGGACCGTGTCGCGTAGCTCGAGCTGCGGCGGCCGCAGCTCGGATTCGTCGGGCATCACGCGGCGGCTGTCGGGGTCGCGGCCGCCTGCCAGACCGATCTCATCCCCATAGTAGATGACCGGCGCGCCTGGCAGCGTCATCACCAGGCCCATCGCAATACCCTGCCGCAGATACGGGTCGGCGTCATCGGGCTGAATCGGTAGGTCCGAGCCCCACGGGTCGTTGCCCGCGTCACCGACCGCTTCGGAGGTGAACCGAGTGACGTCATGGTTACCGACCATCAACGACATCACCGAGCCCGAGCCGGCCGTGGCATCTTCGGTATGCGTGAGACTGGCCTCGACCGCATCGAAGCCTGGGCCGCCGAGCGCGAGCGCATCGCGAAGCGCCCACATCAGCGGAAAGTCGAATGCGCTGTCGAGCGCGTCCGGACCCAGATAGAACCGTAGCGACTCGGTTCCCGCGGTCCCCGGACCTGTGAAGATCTCCCCGAGCGAAAACGCTGCGCCCTCGTTGACCACCTGATCGCGAACTGCGGTCACGATGCGACGCGTGACCGCCCGCGGCATCATCGGAACCGCGTCGACACGGAAGCCGTCGAGGTCATAGGTCTCTTGCCACCAGCGGGCATCCTCCACCGCGAGATCGAGTACGCCCGGGGCTTCGAAGCGCAGATCGGGAAGATACGGTACGAACCAGCACGTCTTGATGAAACGGTCCCAGGGACAGCTGTTGGTTCCACATACGCACATCGGGTCGTCCGGATGCACACCGTCGATCGCCTGGTACTCGGCATATCGCGGGTTGGTCTCGTAGACATGGTTGGGCACCAGGTCGAGCAGCACCCGGATGCCACGCGCGTGCGCAGCCTCGATCAACGCCCGCAGGGCAGCATCACCGCCAATGCGCTCGTCGACTCCCCGCGAGTCGACGGGCCAGTACCCATGGTAGCCCTCGTACATTTGGCCGTCGGTGCCGGCACGCGCCTCGACCGGGTTAACGTAAACCGGGCTGAGCCACAGCGTCGTGATCGCTAGCGCGTCGAACGTGCCAGCCTCGAGCTCAGCGGTGATGCCCGTGAGCGTGCCGCCTGCGCGGGCACCCGCGTTGGGTGGGGGCGACAAGGTCGAGCCGCCCTCACCGCGAAAGCGATCGATCATGACCTGGTAGATGATCTGATCCTCTTGGGCTTGCGCCCGCGGCTGCACCCAGGCATCTACGGTCTGCGTGGCGGTGGCCCCATCGGCATCCCGCAGCGTCACGGCGAGTGCGTGCTTGCCCTGTGGGAGTCCACGGACCTGCACCGATACACCGTCCTCCGTGGCCTCCACCTGCGTGGACGCCCCCTCGACGCTGATGCCATCGAGGTCCAATGTTGCACCAGTGCGCGATCGCGTCACGTCGAGGTGCAACGTTACGCCGTCGTCTGCGAGCGGCTCGGCCACGGCCGTTGCGATACGAGGAGCATCGCAAGCCTCCACCCGCATCCATGACACTTCTTGCCCGTCGCTCTCACGAAAACGCGTGAGACCGTGCGTCGTATCCAGACGCCCTTGGTCGGCCTCCACGATCTGGTACCCGTATTCGCCCGGGGGCACAGAAAACTCGGCCACGCGCCAGCGTCCATCAAAGCGGCGCATGGGTACAGGGTCTCCCCACGCGTTCCAAGACCCGCGCACGGCGAGCGCTTCCGAGGTCCGCAGCGGCTGGGCCCACAGCACCACGGCGCACTCGCCTTCGGGAACGGCGTCCGTCTCAGGCTCGCATCCGAGCAGGTAGAGCAATGGCAAAAGTGCGGCGGAGCTCCGGCGCATGGCCGGCAGTATACGGGCCCCGAAGCGAGGCGTCCCTGCGGTTGATCCGCCGCCTCGTGCAGCCGTGGTCGCGTCGTTACGATCGGTTCGCGGGCGTTTGTCGGCGTACTCGGGGCGCTGGGGAGCGCCACCGGGTCCGGTGTTTCGGCGTGTCGACAGGAGACCGGCGTGTTCACCTGCTCGACCGATGCCGACTGCACGGGCAATGGTGCCGGCAGCTGCCAACCCGACGGCTTCTGTGCGTTCCCAGACGCGATGTGCGAGAGCGGGCAACGCTACGGCGAACTCGCAGGCGGCGGGTTTGCGAACGCGTGCGTGCCCATCGACGAGGGGACCACCGGCGTGGACACCGCCAGCAGCGGCCCCACCACCGGCGTTTCGACGTCGCCTTTGATGGCATCTGGCTCGAAGTTCACCTCGCTGCCGTGCCGAGCCTGCGGTCGTCGCAGGGCATCTTGTCGTTGACGCGCAGTGGAGACGAGGACGCCGTCGACCTGGTGATCGATGGCACGACGACCGTGTTTGCTCGACGATGGGATTCGAATGGCTTCAACGACGCGGGCTACAGCGACTTCGACCTGCAAGAGACGCCGTGGCTCCGCATCCTCGAAGGCGAGGGTGAGGTGTTCTTTCAAAAGGGCGCCAGCCCAACCCGATACGGTACGCTCTACGTGATGGAGACGGACATCCGCGATTGGATGGGTACGCGCTACCTTGGCGCCGACAACTTCGAACCGTTGGCGAGCACCGACGAGGTCCGATACGATCGCGCGCTTACGTGCGTGCGGCGAACCTTGACCGGGGTCACATCGTGCGCGAGACCACGTGTCCCCTGCGAACGGTCCCTCGCGCCATCGACGACGCTTCGCCTCGGTGTGCGGCCACGACCCCACTTCGAAGTCAGCGCAGCGACAGCCATCAGCCACCAACGGTAGACATCAGCGCTCGTGCTCCCGGAGTCCGGCGCGAAGATCGCCAGGACGCGCGCTTCGACGTGATGCTCGGAGCACGCACGCCCCAGGCAGTCAGCGGTCGAAAATGACGATCTCGTCGAGGCTCGCGCGCGCCGACCCACCGCCGAGTGACCACGAGCCGAAGATGATCACGTCCTGAGCCGAGGCGTCGCCAACGTCCTTCGGCCCCGCCGCGAAGCCATCCTGAGGCTCGATCGGCTCCCCCTCGACCCACAGCTGGATGTTCGGCTCCCCTTCGGCCACGTCCGCGGACCATGACAGCTCGAGGTGGACCCATTCACCACGCTCGAGCAAGCCACCTGGAAACCGGGTGGTGTGCGAGGTGCCCGCAGCATCGATGTACTCGACACGCAGCCGACCGCCTTCGAGCAGGCCGCCCTCACCAAAACGGAGACCGCCGCCATCCACCTCCACGCCAGACAGACTGAAGAACTCCAGCGTTTCGAGGTGGAAGTCGGAAGCTTCGCGGCGAACGTCCAGTGCGATTGTCCCGCGCCGATGGTCGACGTTGGTGGTGGCGCCATCGTGCTGCGGAAAGGCAACCCACTGCGACCCCCCGGCGAAACGTGCACCAGCGTCATCGGTCCCTTCGACCAACTCCGGCGCGTCGTCGCCGACCGTGGCCGGGCCCGCGCCGATGTCGGGCCACGTCTGGGCATCGAACGACAGGGCGAACAAGGGCAGGTCTTCGTCTTCTTCGACCTCGTCTTCGGAGTCATCGATGGGATCGAACGGTTCCGCATCCGACGTGCTGCCATCGCCTCGGCCGCTTTCCCCGTCGGCTCCGGCTGACGCTGCGCTGTCGTCATCGCTCGTGGAACCTCCATCGGTCCCTGACCCATCGCTCCGTGCACCGCCGACGGCGTCGGGTGCGTCATCCCCGAACGCAGGATTCGCTGCGACGCAGCCTCCCGACGCGAGCAGCGCGACGATGAGAACCCGACGAGTCACCGCCCTGGTGTGACGGACGACGCGCCCCCTGCAACGGTGGGCCCGCTGCGCCCCAGCGTGCGGCGAGTTACGGCGGGCGCGGCGGCGACGCACGGTCAGGACGCGTCGATGGCTTGCGCGAGCGCGAGGTGAGCGAGCGCCGTCCCCACGTCCGGTGCGAGTCGCGGAGGATGCAGCTGCTCGACCGCACAGCGCAGCGCATCCGGCACCGGTGCCGTCCTCCAGACCGCGTCGGGCCGGGCTGACGCGGGGTCTCCATGGTTGGGGAGTTCCTCGTCAACCGCTACGACCGCCTCGGCCATGGTGGTGAATTTCGCCAGGCAACGTTCAGCCAGCCACACGGACGCACCGCGCCGCCCCTCTGGCTTCAGTTCGAAGAATCTCAGATCTCCATCACCACTTTTAAAGTGAAGCATCATCCCGCGCGCGCCCAGGCTCAGCCACGCATTCAACGAGATCGCCGCGACCTCGTCCCGCTGCGACATCGTGAGCGGATCGAAGCTTGCCAGCCGTGCCTGGATCTCGGCCAACGTCGCCGGGGGTTCATCGCCGACCGCCTCGTCCAGAGGCAGAGGTACCGTCTTCGGCGCATCGTCATCGCCGCCGTAGGCCGGCCCGACCTCCGCCCCCTCGCCGGGGGGCGCCCGACCGGCGTCGAGCGTGGGGGTGGTGACGATGTCCAGCGCCGACAGGTCGACGAAATCGAGGACGAGACAGTCGGGGGCATCTGCGGATAGCCGCATGCCTCGACCGACGCACTGCAGATACATCGACTCCGACCGCGTCGGCCGAACCATCGCCACCGCCGACACCCCAGGGTCGTCGAACCCCTCGGTGAGCACACCGACGTTCGTGATCACCCGCAGCTCGCCATCGCGAAAGCGCCGCAGGGTTCGGGCACGGTCGGGCCTGGGCATCTCCCCGCAGATCATCGCCGCGGGGACACCGACCTCTCGTAGAGCCCGGGCCAGGTTCTCCGCGTGCCGAACCCCCACGCAGAATGCGATCGTTCGACGGTCTCGCGCGCATTCCTGGATCGCGCGGGCAACCAACAGGTTCCGGTCCTGCACGTCGACGGCCTCCTCCAGTTGGTCTTCGTCGTAGTCGTCTCCCCGAATCTCGACCCCGGCGAGGTCGGCTTTGGTGTCGAAGCGCAGTCCTCGAAGCGGACGCAGGTAACCGTCGTCGATCATCTCGCGCAAAGATCGTTGGTGGACGATCTCCTCAAACACCTCCCCGAGGCCGCGGCCGTCCGCACGACGCGTGGTGGCGGTAAACCCCACCAGCGTCCCGGGCCAGTCGTGGGCAAAGGCGCCGAGTTGCTCGAGTACGCGGCGATTGGAGTCCGCGACCGCGTGATGACACTCGTCATAGATGACGAGCCGAAGGTCACGGCCCGCCAACGCCGCGCCGATGCGGTTTTCGTGCAGCGTTCGGATCGATGCGACCACGATGGCCGCATCCTTACGCGCCCGTCGGTTGCCCTTCTCGATGTCAACGATACGCCGGTCGTCTGGGTTCCGGCGCAGCGCGGCCTCGATCTTTGCCTTCGCCTGCTGCACCAGCTCATCGCGGTGTGCGAGGACCAAGACCGGGTGCTTGGCTCGCCGGATCAGCTCCGAAAAGATGACCGTCTTGCCCGAGCCCGTTGGCAGCGCGAGCAGCATCCGACGAACACCGCGACGCCGCGCATCAATGACCGCGTCGATGGCCTCGGCCTGATAGGGGCGCAGCTTCACCGTGCAGCAGCTTGTCCGGCGCGCCCGAACTCGGCAAGCCCCCGGGTCGACCGCGCGCATCGAGCAGGGCCACGCTGCGTTGTCAGGATTGCCTGGGTTTGGACGGGCGACCGTCCTCGGTCCTCGCCGGGTTCCGTGGCGCTCGGGCAGCGGACCCGACGCACCTTTGGGCGCCGGCCCTGGCAGGTTCGGGTCTTCCCGGCGGCAGTCGCGAAGCTCCACCTCGCCGTCGAGCGTCGAACGCATTCGCGCGCGTGGGCGGCCCCAGGGTTCGGCGCTTCCCAGCCTCCGCGTGCGTGCCGAGGGTTGGGCTTCCTGCGAACGGCTCGTCCGGCCCGGCGGCGCCGAAGCACCCAAGATCGGACCCAGGGTCAGTCCCGCGAGCGCCGCGCCGTGCTTGCTCGCATAGCTCGGCCTCGCGCGCTCCGGCGACCGTGACACCGTCAGAGCACGGTGTCGCTCACGCATCGCCGTCGGAGATCTGGCCCGCCGCCGTCACCAAGAACACGCGGTCGCGGAAGCCCCCGGTCATCGAGACTTCGATCGTGTCGTCATCGAGTCGGGAGAAGCTCAGCGTGAGGACCTTGTCGTCGGGCGTGGTGAGTGTGTAGGTGCCGGCCTGGGGTACGGGGTCGACCGCCCGAATCTCCACGTCGTCGATGCCCAGCGCCCACGAGCCGGAAGGCCCCGTCCAGTCGCGCGTCCCAGCCACCCGAATGCCGTCGCCGAGTTCGCCGATCAGCGTCTGCGTTCGGTCGGATTCGATCTCGACGTTTGCCGACTCGCCTTCGAATGCGACGTCGGTCTGTACCCGCCGCATCGCGCGTCCCCAGGTCACGGTCGCGTCGCCATTGAGCATCACCCGGCCGTTCGTGAGCCCGTCGTAGTCGTGGATCACGACCACGTCCTCCGCACCAACCTCCCAGGACACCGTCACAACGCCAGCGTAGGTCTTGCCGCGGTACGTGCATGCGTCCTCGAGCGTCCCGAAGTCGATCGTCAATGACCCTGGGTCCGACGATGTCACCGTCGAGCACGGCGCTTGGCTCTCGGCGAACGCACGAACCTCCGCGATGATCGAGTCGACCCCATCACCGATGGTGAAGCTCGTCGTGATCTCCACGACGCCGTCTTCGAGACCCTGCGCGTCACCGGTGAGCACGATCTCCTCCATCGCCTGCCGCATCTGCTCCCCGGCCACGCGGTCCCCGAAGTCACAGCCCGCCGTAAGCGACAGACCCAGGGTCCCCATCGCCATCCAGCCCAACGTTTTGTCGTCACCCCAAGCCCGCAGACCAAGCACGCGCCGTGCCACTCGCAAACATCGCCCTCGAGGCGGGCGCGATGACCCAGGTTCGTTGCAGTTTGCGACGCGATGCGGTCATTCACTGGCGCGTGTCACTACGTGCCGACGGTCAGCGGCGCCCTCGGCACCTCGCCGCGTAGCAGCGGCAGCAGAAGCGTAGCCAGTCTTCGGGGCGCAAATGTCCCATCGCTCGCCGCGATCTCCGCCTGGGACCACCATCGCGTCTCTCCCACCGTCGTCCGCTCCACATCGTCCGCCCGCGCAAACGCGGGCTCGAACCTAGGGACACGCGCCATGAAGAACCGCTCGTCCGAGCGATACCAGCGGCCCGTGGACGAACGCCACGCATGCGACCGCGTCCACACCGGCGGACCCAGGGTCCGAAGTCGGTGCGACGTCTCCTCCCAAAACTCTCGACGTGCCGCCTCCGCGTGCGACTCGTCCGACTCGAGCCCACCTCCAGGCGTGAACCACACACCGCGTGCCGATGTCGTCAGACCCTGCATCAGCAGGATTCGGTTTTCCGGGTCGAACGCCACCACACGCGCCGTCGGCCGCGGGATCGCGTTCGCCTCGTCATCGCCCAGGACCACGCACGCATCGTACCAATCGACCCTGGGTCCGTTGAGCAGGGGTCCGCAGGCCTCCCGTCGGCCTCGACGCTATGCTCGCCGCGCCATGTACAACGTGATCAACCACATCCGCGTCGTGCCCGAGCATCGTGGCGCCTTCGAGGCTCGATTTGCCGAGAACCTCGCGCACATGGACGACGTCCCTGGGTTCATTCGCGCAACCGTGTGGCGTCCTTCCCCTGCCGCCAAACCCGAAGCCGACTACCCCCATGACGCCTACATGATCGAAACCCTGTGGGCAGACGCAGCATCGTTCCGCGCTTGGGTCGGCAGCCCGTCATTCCGAGCGGCCCACGCCACTCCCATGCCCGACGCGTGGAAGGCTGGTCCGGCCATGATGTCTCAGCACGTCATGGCGTTTGAGCGGACGACGACATAGGCGATTCGGACCCAGGGTCGGCAGAGCCATGCGAGTGCTGCCGTTCATCGATCCATGCTTGCAGCACCGCCAAGTTCTCGGAGTCAGCGGGCAGCGCCGCCCGAGCCTGCTCGGCATACCCGAGCGCATCCTGACGATTCAGCGGGAAAGCGGCCTGCGCTGCCAAGAAATACCCGAACGCGCTGTCGTTCCAGGGCTCCGCGACACCGTCCCAGCTCTTTGCCGCGCGCAGCGCCCATTGTATGGCCTCGGAGTTGCGGTTGGTCTCGAGCAGTAGATTGGCCAACTCCGCATACGTGAACGCTCGGACCGAAGGGTCCCCCTGCCCGGACGCTTCCAAGAATGTCGCAACCGCCCGCGCCTCAGCCTCAGCCTCGTCGAAGCGACCCAGGGTCCGCAGCACCATCGCGATGTTGTTGCCACTGATCGCCGAGTACAGATGGTCTCCCCCCCCCAAGACGCCGATCTGGAGGTCGCGAGCGGTCTTCAACGCCGCCAGCGCATCCTCTGGCCGACCCATCTGCTCGAGTGCAAGACCCTTCGAGGTGTACAGCTCTGCCAAGCGCAAATCTCGATCGCCGGGAGCCGAGAGTCCGCGGTACACGAGCTCCGCCGCGTCGAACGCGCCGAGGGCCGCTCCGTGCTCCCCTCGTTCCGACAGCGCGAGCGCCCGAGCCGTGTGAACGTCTCCCGCCAACACGTGCGCGCCTCCGACCGAACCGAGGGTCAGCGCAAGTGCGTCCTTCAGCGCCACCGAAGCCCGTTCCCCCTCTCCCATGTGCGCGAGCAGCTCTCCGGCATCTCCGAGCGCGTCGGCGACGAACGGATGCCCCTGCCCGAGCTCACGCCACAGGTCCGCGATCGTATCGACCATGTATGCGTTGCCCTCCTCGACGCGCCCAAGTCGGCGAAGCACCCGCTCCGCCTGACTGCGCACCCGGAGTTCGCCGCGATGGTCGTCGCACCCGTCGAGGCTGGATATGGAGGATTCGAGCTGCTCGAGGGATTGCTCGAGGGCGAAGTCGATCTCGGACTGCCGCGCCCTTAGGGACATCAATCGTCCCTTCGCGCACCCGTCCAAGCCTCCGCGCTCGAAGGCCGCTTCGGCCTGCCCGAGCCAGCGCGCCGCGGACCGCGGGTCCTGTTCGAAGGCATGTTCCGCGAGCGCATCGGCGAGCAGGAACACCTCGGCATCGGCGCCCGCCTCGGTCGCCGCATAGAACGCCGCCTCGCTTTGCGCTGACGCCTTCGACGCCTCCCCCCCCGAACGCATCGAGCGCGCTGAGCTCGACGACGGTCGCGGCCCTGAGCCGTGCGTCCGGAGCGACGTCCAGATCATCCAACAGGCCAGCGAGCTGGGACCGCGCCGTATCAAAGTCGCCGAGGTCCCGCGCCAGCCTCGCCCCCTCGAGCTGCGACCACCGCGGGTCCAGCGGTGCCACCGCGGTGGGCTCCGGACCCTGGGTCACCTCCGGCTCGACGCGTTCGGACCCTGGGTTCAATGCCACCAACCCCACTACGCCGAGCGCACCGCCAAGAGCGAGGAACACGGCGGGACGCGTCTTCGCGCGGGCCCGCAGCGCCACGCGGAGCGCCTCGAGGTCGGGCCAGCGCGCGTTGGGGTCGGGCCGCAGCCCTCGCAGCAGAACTGCACGGACGCTGGGTTTGATGCGATTGGCTACGTCCGCGTCGACCGTCCCGGCCTTTTTTGCCAGCGCAAGGCTGACCAGATCATTCCCCTGAAACGGCCTCTCTCCGGCCAGCGCCTCGAACAACGCAACGCAGTACGAGTACTGATCACTCGCCGGCCCAACCGAATCGCCCTCGTGCTGCTCCGGCGACATGTACGCCGGCGTCCCCATCACCGTGCCGGTTGCGGTTAGCGAGTCGTCCTGATGCAGCCCGACCTCCATAGGCCCTTCACCACTGGAGCTCTGCGCGCCGATGGGGCGGGCAAGCCCGAAATCGATCACACGCACCCGACCGTCCGCATCGACCATGGCGTTCGACGGCTTGAAGTCTCGATGCACGACCCCCGTCGCATGCGCCGCGTGCAGCGCCTGTGCAGCTTGGTCGAAGGCCGAGAGGACCTCGTCATGGCCGCGCGCGCCATCCCGCAGCCAGGCCCGCAGGCTGACGCCGGAGAGCAGCTGCATCGCGAGGTACACGCCCTCACGTCGGTGCCCCGCATCAAACCGACCGACGTCGAAAATCGGAACGATGTTCGGATGGCTCAACGCGGCCACGGCCTGTGCCTCCCGAACGACCCGCGCGCGCGCCTCTTCTTTGGTGCCGCCCAACCCCGTCCAACGTTCGACGAGCTTCAGCGCAACCTCGCGATCGAGGTCGGGGTCGTGGGCCCGCCAAACCGTTGCACTGGCGCCCTTGCCGATGGGCTCGAGGAGGAGATACCGGCCAACGTGAACGGGTGACTTGGGGACCTGCAGCAAACGCGAACGCGCGGCCTGAAGCGCCACCCGCTCCTCCGCCGTCGCATCCCCCAATCCCCCACCCATCGTGGGGTGATGATACCGCCCAAGCCCCGCGTGCCGCGGCGTGACCCTGATCGCGAGGTGAGAAGGCAGTCAGCCGGCTTACGCCGCGATGAGGACCCAGGGTCCCAACGATTCGACGCTTCCGGGACGACGCCGTTTGGGTATCCTCCGTCGGATTCGCGTGTCTGGCCGCCGACCTCATTCTCGCGCCGTACTCCGCCTGCTGGCGGGTGCAGCTCTGTTGTTCCCCGGCGTTGCTCTTGCGCAGCCCGCCTCGGACGAACCCACGGTCGCGTCGGCGTCATCCGAGCCAAAGTCGGACCGACCACCACCGGCTCCGCCCGAACCCAGGATCGATCCGGCCGAGGTCGAAGCGCTGCAAAAGCGAATCGAGGACCTCGAAGCCAAGATCGACGCTCTCGCTTCCGACGAGCCAGCACCGCCTCCGGTTGCCCCACCTCCGGCGGACCCGAAGCCCGAGGTCGCACCTCCTCCGGTCATCGACGTTGGTATTCAAGCCAAACTACCTGGCTCTGACGGCGACGCGAACCACAACCGACCGCCCAACTACGCCGACGGTTTCCACTTTGGTTCGTACGGCCGCGTCGCGATCGGCACCGACGCGAAGGGTCGCCCCGGACGCGATGGGGACATCGTCGCCCGCGGCTCTCGTATCGATGAATCGAGCTATCTCGAGCTTGAGCTCCGCCGCGAAGACTACTGGGAGAAGACGGGCGCATATACCCGCATCGTCAGCACGCTCGCGATCGCGGCCCCACTGTTTCATCAGACCGGGGAGTTCGCGACCAACCTCGGCATGCGCAACCTCTATATCGAGGAGAGTGGCTACACTCTTTCCCTACACGACGCTCTTCCGATCATCGGAAGAGCGTCGTGTAGG
>CAYSPB010000073.1:315-22882 GCA_964432695.1 uncultured Nannocystaceae bacterium | reverse complement strand
CGTCGCATTCGCGTTCGGGTCAACCGGGCAGCAGCTTCGGCACCCCCAGGCCTCGTCTATCGACCCGCAGGCGATGCGTTCGGCGACGCCGGGCCGGCCGCAAACGCCCGCACCGAGGGCCGGATCACCGGTCGGCGCCTGTCGACCCCAACCCGAACGTGAACGTGACGGCGAGCCCTGCGCTGCCCCCGAGCCCGCCGAGGCGAAACAGGTCGTTGCCGTCCTCGTCGAACAACGCGATTGCACGCGCACCGTCGGCGATGACGAATCCACCCCCGACCTCCAGCCGACCACCAACACGAATCGCTTGCAAACGTGGTCGGTTCAGCACGAAGCGCGGACCTCCGCTGACCCAGCCGGCGGCGCTGATCATCGTCGACTGCGCGCCCAGTTCGGAGAGCGGAATGCGATCGCCGTCCAGCCGCAAGCTCCACGCCGTAAAGCCCACGAGACCACCGGCGGCCACCTCCACTTTTCCGAACGTCCACACGTAGCCGCCCACGCCAGCAACGCGGACGCGAACGAGATCATGACCGTTGGCGTTCCGGCCGTAGATGCGCGCCGTGGCACCGGCCAGCACGTTGCGAGGGCTTCGACCGAGAATGCTCAGCGCTCCCCCTCCCGCGCTGAGGCGCTGGTCGAAGCTCAGGGGCAAGACGCCGAAAAGCACGCCGAAAGACGGCGTGAGGTCGAGGGACCAGTCGGCAACGACCACCTCGCGCTCGGGGGTCGGCTCGACGGGCTCGGGCCCGGACTCTCGCTCGGGCTCGGGCTCGGGCTCGGGCTCGGGCTCGGGCTCGGGCTCGGGCTCGCCACGAGCCTCGGTGACCGCTCGCTCGACCTCCTCGACCGTCTCGGTCACGGGGGCCGCCACGTCCTCTCGGTCGGCCCGCACTTCCTCGAGTTCGATGGACGACAGCAACGATACGACGAAGCTCGCGGCGAGTCGCTCAGGCTCATCATCGGCGTCGACGGTCCGTACGAACGCACGACCATCGGCGGTGATCATCTCGACCGCAACCCGGGCGTCGACGCGGGAGACGTGCACGAACACGTATCGACCGCGCACGGCGTCGTCCTGCAGGTTCCACGCCCGGTCGAGCGCGACATCGGGAAGACGCAGCGCAAACGCCTCGTCGAACGCCACATCGTCGAGCCCTTCGCTCGAGACCAGGGCCCGCTCGAATCGGTTTGATTCGGCCGCCGGCGCGACGACCATCGCGGCGCACAGCAGCAGATTCGTCATGGGCACACCGGGGTATCCAGGCAAACCGCGAGGTCCAACAACTCGCTGTAACAGCAGGTCAGCCCTTCTTCGGCGTCCTCGCACGCGCCCTCGCACGGACACTCGTCGCACTCTTCAGGCGCGAACGGCTCGAAGTAGCGACAGACCCCAAAGGCACACAGCTCGTCGGACTCGCACACGTTTCCGCAGTCCCCACAGTTGAGAGGATCGATGTCGAAGTCCGTGCAGGCACCGCTGCACTCGGCGAGCAGGCCACACTGGTCGACGCACTCGTCTTCGATGCAGAACTCGTCCCCGCAGTCGTTGTTGCACCCACCGCAGTGGCTGGGATCGTTCACCGTCTGGACGCAGTCTTCACCGCACCGCTCAAAGCCCTCGCGACACTCGCACGCGCCCGCATTGCAGACCTCCAGCTGGGGATCACAGTCGCACGCAAACACGCAGACACCCCCGGCGCACACTTCATCCGCGCCACACTCGATGCCGCAGCCGCCACAGTGTAGCTGCGCCGCCTCGGTGTCCACGCACGCGTCCACGCAGACCTCGAACGTCTCCCCTTGGCCCGCGCAGTCGAGTGCGTCGGCTTCGGTGTTGCCCGTGGGCTCGGTCTCCGCGGTGTCCTCGAGCGAATACTCGACCCAGCACGCGGCGCTGCAGAGCACCCCCACCAGGCCGAGCCGTTGCAGCACGCGCCCCGTCACGGCCGACCGGCGGACCCCGCCTTCGGAAACCGCTCGCGATGCGCCTGCCAGCAGTCCTCTCGGTCCGGCAACGGCGCCTTCCGGCAGAGGCCTGCGCTGGCCTCTGCGGCGTAGCGTCCCTTGGGGAACGTGCGGAGGTAGGCGCGCCACAGGCGGCTCAGATCGTCGCCTTGTTGGCGCGCGAGTGCAAACAGCTCCGCATAGGCCAGCTCTACGGCTTTGCGACGACCTCCGATCTTCACGATCTTCCGGAAGTCTCGCGCCGCGCCCCCTCGGTCGCCCGCCTTCCATTTGGCTTGTGCCCGGGCGTCGAGCGCCGCGATGCGCTCGTCGACACTCCGCCGAACCGTCCGAAGAGGGGCCGGTGCGTCGGGAATCGCGACCGTTTCGGGCTGCTGCTCTTCGACCGCGGGCGTAGGCTCAGGCGCCGGCTTCGGGGCCACCGAGCGCGCTGGGACCCGTCGCTGAGCGGTCGAACCGTCCTCGCTGGACTCCACCTGACCGCCGCGCTCGTCTCGCTGCGCCTCATCCAGCGCCAGGCTGCCTTCGTCGTCGGATGCGGCTTGTAGGCCTTCGAACAGACTCGGCACGGCAACCCATCCCAAGATGAGGGCCGCGACTGCGATCGTAACCACCACCCCCCAAACCCGCACACCGCTGCGGTCGTCGCCGAACGACGGGGGCACCACAGCTGCGCGAAGCCGGGGCTGCAGCGAACCTTCGATACGGGCGCGCAATGCGTCGCAGGCCGCAGCCACGATCGCCGGTGGCTCTCCGAGGTCGACGTGTTCCTCATAGTCTGCCTCGCCCCCCCGAGCGGACAGCCGGGCCATCACGTCCCCAAAGTCGGGCGTGGCCGAAGACAGCTCCGCCTCCAGCGCCGTCTTGAGCGAGCCGACCCCGGGCGTCTGCTCATCCATCGCGGCCCTCTTCTTCCTGCAGCTTGGCCCGCAGGCGCTCGCGCGCGCGGAACACCCGAACGCGAAAGTTCGCGGCCGTGATACCGAGGATCTCCGCGCCCGCAGCCGCCGACAACTCCTGTAGGTCGGCGAGCACGAACGCCTCGCGCAGCTTCTCGGGAAGCTTCGCTACGGCATCGCTCAACGCATCGGCCTGGCGCTCCCGCCGAAACTGCAGCTCGGGATCGGGACCCTTGGGCGTCACGCTCTTGACCACTTCCAGTCGGGCATGGGCTCGCTGCCGCCGCGCGTTCTTCCGCCAGTGCCGACGGACGTGGTTCTGCGCGATGCCCCGCACCCAGGCGAGGAACGACCCCGACGGGATGTATCGCTCGATGTTGGCAAAGGCCACGACGAAAGACTCCTGCACGATGTCCTCGGCGAGCGGGACGTCGAACACCATGTACGAGACGTGCCGCATCAGGTCGGGAAAGCAGGCCGTGTACAGCTGCCGCCACGCCTCGGTATCCCCACCGCGCGCTCGCGCAGCGAGCACCGCAAGGTGGTCACGCCGCCCTACATCGGGAACCGCGCGCAACGTGCTCGAAGACGCTGAACTCACCTCATGTCACCTTTGCCGGGGGCGCTCCATCGTAACAGGGGAGCGCGCCGTCGTTGTCGGGGTCGAACGCACGTGTCCTTACTCGACCAGGGAGAGCTCCCAGAAGAACTGCCCTCGGTCGGGGTCGTACTCCGCGAAGCTGCCTTCGGCGAAGGTGTATCCATCACCAAAGTCCGTGTACAGCGACTCGCCGTTCCATCCCAGGCCCACGATGGTCCCCGGCAGGCTCTCGGCGTCCGTGCCTACGAGCGAGCAGTCTTCTTCCACCTCGGCTTCGACCTCGCCGACCGTGATGCGGTAGGCGAACTCGCACTCGGCACACCCATCATCGGGCTCGGAGGATTCGGCAGACCAGATCAGGATGCACTCGTCCGCGCCGTCCACGAAGACGATGACCTCGCCCATGGCCGCGTAGCTCTCGCCCGGGACAGCCGCACCGAAGCCAAACCATCCGACGAAGTTCTCCTCGTCCTTGCCGCCTTCGCTGTCGAAGCCCTCGGTCTCTTCGTCGCCGTCTACGTCACCAGCATCGTCGCCCCCGCCGGTCGGCGTGGCGGTGGTGGGGGTATCCGGCGGATCTTCGGTGTCGATGTTCCACGGCGTAGTGTCGCCGGTCGTGCCCCACGAGGAGGCCCACGTCGTGGCCTGCCCGTCGGTGCCGTCGGAGGTTGCGCCCGCGCCGTCGGTTGCCCCGTCGGTCGCGCCCGCGCCAGGATCGGAGCCACCGTCACACGCCGCCAGCGCGACGCAGCTGGCCAGAAGAAGAATGGTTCGCGTCGTCATCAGGCCTCCAGCGCAGTGAACGTTTCAGTGGTGCTTGGGTCGCTGCCCGCGCCTTCGTTGTTGTCGAACGCGGTGCCGAAGCGCTCGGTCTCCACACCGACCGCTCGCAGCATCGTCAAGCCAGCCTTGGACACCTTCTCGTCGTTGCCGTGGTACCAGAGCCCGCCCTTCATTCGGCCGCCCGCGTGCCCGGCGAACACCAGCGGCATGTCCTGGGTCGAGTGACTCATCGGCTCGGTGTGCTCGCTCGTCGCCAAGATGATCGAGTTCGACAGCACGTTGCCGTCGCCCTCGGGGATCTGCTCGAGCAACTCCAGCATGCGCGCGTAGTTGTCGAAGGTGAAGTTCGTGACGACGCGAACGTTGTCCTGAAACTCGGGAAAGTGCGCCGCCTCGTGGAACGACGTCTCCATCGTGACCTGGTTGTTCGGGTCGGTGCTCTCGACGTTCAGCTCGGCTTCCTGCGAGAAGTCGTGCCCCGTCTGGAAGACCGTGAACTGATACGTGAAGGCGCGCGACATGTCGCAGGCCAGCGCGAGCGCGAGGACCTGGCTCATCGACTCGCTGCGATCGCGAAGGCGCTGGATGCCGTCGACCGTGGGGAAGTCCCCCGGCGGCTGCGATGGGATCGGACACTCCGCGCTGACGCCCTCCTGCAGGCGCATCTCCAGCTGCCGAATCGTGGTGAGGTGCTGGTCGAGGCACGCCTGGTCCTTGCTGCCCAGGTCTCGGTTGAGCGCGTTGATGTCGTCCATCACCGCATCGAGGATGCTGCGGCGCGCCAGCAGCAGCTTCTCCGCATCCGGACCGCTGGCGCCAGGCGTCGCTCCCATGAAGAGCCGCTCGAAAAGGGCAAGCGGCGAGTACTCGGGCGTGATGTACACGCCCGGACCCGTGCTCGAGGTGTAGTGCCCCGCGTTGCCCGGCTCGTTGTTGGCGGCGCCCTCTTGAATGCCGAGTACCAGCGAGTCGAACGGCGTCCGTCCGGTCCACGCCTGCGCGGCGATCTGGTCGATCGAAGGGGTGATCGGGCCGGCGTAGCCCAGCTCCGACTCGCCCTCGTACCACTCGTAGCTTCCGGTCAGGACCGCGTTCTTGCCGTCGTGGTGGGCCTGTTCGGGAAAGGCCTGCACCGAGGTGCCGGTCACCAGCGAGCAATACTGCGAGAGCCCCCGATCGGCGAGTGGCTTGGTGTGCTCCTTGCCCGCCGGGTCCCACGCCTTCACCTCGCCGGGATTGCCCACCGCGTAGATGTCCTCGATCGCGCCGTCGGGAAAGAAGTGCTCGGGCCGAAGGCCGTTGCCGAAGAAGAACAGGCCCAGCCGGCACGGAAGGTCGCCGCCCGCCGCGAGCGCGGTGCCGTGGTCGTTGAGCATCATGTCGAGCAGCGGCAGGCCCACGGCGACCGTGCCGAAGGTGGTGGCTCCGCGCAGGAGATGACGACGAGAGAACTTTCGAGACAACTTGTTCATCTACTCTTCTCCTCGCTGGACGGAGGCAAACCGGAACGCTTCGCTGGCGACCAAATCCGCGATCATCAGTCGCTGGTCGTGGTTGGTGTCGAGGAAGGCCTTGGTCAGCTCCTCGATGTAGGGCTCTTCGCCGTCTTCTTCGACCCGGCCGAGCACCGAGCGATAGGTCTGGGCGACGACGCAGCGAGCCGCGTCGGGAGAGGTCTTGAGGTTGGCGATGAGCCCGGTCGCGTCGTCGAACGCCTGGCCGTCCATCACGCCCGACGCGTCAACGGGCAGCTCGTTGTCCACGGTTCGGAACTCACCCATGGGGCCGTAGTTCTCGAACGCGAACCCGGGCGGGTCGAGCAGCACGTGGCAGCCACTGCAGGCTGGCTCCGTGGCGTGCAGCTCGACGAGCTCGCGGCGCGTCGCTTCGCCGGGCCCCGCCTCGGGCACCGTCAGGTCGACGTCGGCTGGCGGTGGCGGAATGGTCCGGCACAGCACCCGCTCGAGGATGAACTTGCCCCGCCGCGTCGGCGACGTCTTGCCGGGGTGACCGTTCGACACCAAGAACACGCCGCTGGTGAGGAAGCCGGCCCGCTGCGGATCGAGTTCCACCTCGCCCTCTTCGGGCATCGACATGCCGTACAGCGAGGCCAGCTCGGGCTGCAGGTACGCCGTGGTCTCGTCGAGATAGCTCAGCGCGTCGGCGCCGGGCATCGCGAGGTTGTAGGCCATGTGGTGCCCCTCCTCGCGCATCGCCGCGTACAGGGCCGGCGTCGCCTCGGCGCGCGGGTAGTTGGTGAGCGTGAGGCGGTCGATGCTCAGGTGCTCACGCCAGAAGCGGAACACCGCATCGATGGACTTGGGGTCGTCGAGCATGCGCAGCGCATGCTCGCGAACCGAGGCTTCGGTGGTCAGCTCCCCATTGGCCGCAGCGTCGAGCAGCGCCTTGTCGGGCCCGCGCTCCCACAGCACGAACGCCAGCCGCGAGGCCATCTCATACCCGTCGAACTTGCGCGTGTCGGGGTCGACGTCCAGCGGCGTGCCCAGCTCGACCCGGTACATGAAGAAGGGCGACTGGAGGATCGCCGCCACGGTGAGTTCCGCCCCTTTGACCGGATCACCGTCATAGATGTTCGACAACGACGCGAGCAGATCGGTGTACTTGGTCAGCTCGGCCTCGGACATCGGCCGCCGCCACGCCCGAAGTCCGAGGTCCGCGACGAAGTCCCGAAGGCACGCGTCAGAGGCCGATGACGGCGCGCACGACATCGCTTCGAGCGGCGTGGGCGAGGCTTCGAACGCCTGGGCCGCCACGTCGAGCGTGATCAGCTCGAAGCCTTCGAGGTCGGTCGGGCCGTAGCAGTCCGCGGCGGCGCTCACCGACGTAAAGCTCGCGCGGACCTGGTCGGCGGGCAGCGACGCAGAGATCGCGATCGGCCCCTCGAACAGCTGCTCCATGATGTTGCGGTACTCCCACGACCGCACCTTCTTGAGTCCCGAGGGCGCCGGTGTCCCCATCGCCTGAAGGCCGGGGTCGTCGGCAGGGTCCTCGGTGGTCGTCCCACCATCCCCACCATCGGTGTCGGCGCTGCCGCCGGTGTCGCCCCCGCACGCACCCATCGCAGGGACGGCGAGCAGGGAGGCCACCAGCAGCGGACGCACGGCGCGTCGCTCGAGACATGTCCAGTCCACGGCACGCCATTCCCGACGTGCACCAGCCGTTACAAAAAAAAGTTACCCGCGTTGAGGCCGGAGCCCTCGACACTGTACGGAGCCCAACGCCGCGGCCGCGCTGCGGACGGAACCGACCTCCGGCGCGGACGGCCAGCGCGCGAGAAAGAGACCGTAGGCGCACGCAGCGCGCTCGGGCCGACCGAGCGCTTTTTCGAGCCGTGCCAAGTCGAGCAAGCCAGCGCGGTTGGCTCGACTGCGGGGATATAGACGATTGAGCTGACGAAGCCTGGCCACGGCCGTCTTCCGATCACCCCGCATCATTGCCCGCTCAGCGGCAACCTGCAGCGAGCCGGTGGTCGGCAAGACCTTCTCGGGCTCGACCTCGCGCTCGACCTCATCGTCCTCGGCCCACACCGCGGCGCCGCGAATCACGGTGAGTGCTCCGGTCTTTGCGTCGACCACGACCTCGCTCGCCGCCGCGATCTCCAGCACCTGGACCGGCAGCCCTGCATCGCGCTCAACGGTCAGCGCAATGCTCTCGCCTCCGCTCGTCACGCGAACCGTGCCTGCGCGGAGCAAGAGCCGGTCGTTTCGGAGCTGCGGCGTCGCGCCAGACATCGACACCACGCTCGCGCCTTCCACGACGAGGGACGTGGCGCCGGAGTCCGAGGCCTCGGTCGCCCGAGCTTGCTCGGGCTTCGGTGCGCGTAAGGCTGCTGAGTCCGTTGCTTCCGCCCGCGCGATGGCTGTTGACTCCGAAGGCCGCGGCGCCGGCGGTTCTGCCCTCGGGCGGATGGCCCAAAGCGCCGCCAGACCAGCCGCGAGCGCAACCCCGATCCAAGGCAGTCGCGAGGCCACGGAGCGCTCGACCACGACATCGGCTGCGCAGACCGTGACGGCCGCGGACCGCTGGGTCCGCGCCGCACGGACCAACTCCGCCAGTTGGGGATGCATGGTCTGCTCCAGAGCGGAAAACTCGTTGCGAGGCACGTCCATCAGACGAGTCCTTTCATGCCCAGCGCTTCGCAAAGCAGCTCTTCTGCCCTTCGGGCCCGATAGGACACGGTGCTGATTGGAACGCCGAGTTCATCGCTCGCCTGCTGCAGGCTCATGTCTTCGAGGGCCCGACACACGAACGCGTCGCGATACTTCGGCGGCAGGTCGCCAAGGGCCCGGTAGAACGAGTTGAGCTTTCCCTGCGCCGTTTCGTCGGATGGTGCGCGCCCGTCCAAAGGGCCGCCACGCGGCCGCGCGTTCCAGGCCCCACGCACCTTGTCGGTCGTGATTCGGTGCAACCAAGTGTGAACCCCCGCATGTCCGCCCAAGGGCTCACGTCGCCCGAAGACCGCGATGAAGACCTCTCGCACGAGTTCGTCCACCCACGCCGGCTCCCCGGTCATCCGCAAGATCTGGTTCGCAACGGACTGCTTGTGCTGCTCGAAGAACTCACCCTGCGCGGCCGCGTCTCCGCGACGCACCGCGGCGAGCAGCCCAGCAGGGTCGGCTTCGAATACACGAGCCATCGACGTGGCGAGGTTACCCGACATGGTCGGCCGTTTGACCGTCCACAGGCCCCGCATTCCGAGAGTGTCCCGAAGAAGCTCAGGGCAGTCTCAAACCGAACCCGAGGCCGGCAAGCGGCCGAACGGTCCGC
The DNA here is from genome assembly GCA_964432695.1 of uncultured Nannocystaceae bacterium. Classification (GTDB taxonomy): domain Bacteria; phylum Myxococcota_A; class Polyangia; order Nannocystales; family Nannocystaceae; genus CAJXVA01. Next base: position 13,843 of record CAYSPB010000073.1, on the reverse strand, counting down.
CACCGAAGAGACGATGTCGTACCTCTAAATCGAAGGCGCGGCCCGTGTAGTTCGACCCCGACCCGGCCCCGTAAGAAGACCCGCGACGTCAGGTCGACATCGAAGACCGCGGGAAGTTGCACCTGCATAGAAACACCAACATCTCCTCCCTGCTCACGAGCCCAGACCGCCGAGACGCCAAACGTCGGGGCGCCGCCGAGCCACGCACGACCGAGCCGAGCTCCCACGGCGACCTCGACGCCCGAATGCAAGCCGTACAAGCGCAGGGAGTCCGACCGCGCGTGGGTGCCGGCCAGACGGAGTCCAACGCGAACGTTCTCCCCCAACCATCGTCCTGCCGACAGTTCCCCTCCTCCGGACACATCCGCCGACCCCCGCGCATTGAGAGCGACGACCGCACCCGCTGCGAGCGCCCACGGTGCCGGTTTGGTCTCTGCGCCCGCCTCCGCGGGTTCAACCTCCATCTCGGGCACTGGCGCAGCGTCGGGCAACTCCGGGGCGGATTCGATCTCGAGGGAGACCGTCGCCGCCACCGCAATCGCGTTTGCGTCGGCATCCTCCCCGTCCAGCTGAACCACGGTCTCGACCGGCACCCAACCCGGCGCCGTCGCGTAGACCAGGACCCCGTCCGGATGCGGGCGAATCTCGACCGTCCAACCGACGCCCGCCTCCCCCAGCCGCGTCGCGATCCCGCGCGTCACCGCGTCCGTATCGATGGGGATCGGCTGCTGTGCGATGACACGCACCGGGTCGATGAGCATCAGCGCAACGACGGCAGCGAGCGCCTGCATCACCGAACACATCTCATGCGGATCCGAGACCGGCAAGCACCGCCGCCGTCGATTCGGCAAGCCGGTGGGCACGTCCGCCACGCCCAGCAGCCTCGGCTTGCGCTCGCTGGTCTTCAGAGGCCTACTCGAACGTGGTGCGTATCCAGGTCGTGTTGCTTTGCTGCTCGGTCGCGACGCCGGCCGGATGCAACGAAGTCGTCGTCGACGCCTCGGGCCAAGCGGGCAGCGCCACCGGGACGGACGACACCGGGCGACCCGACACCGACGACGCGACGACCGGCCAGACCACGACGACCGCGGCCACGTCCAACGACACACACGCCGGTGCTTCTTCCACCACGGGCGCGGCCGACGGCAGCGATGCGTCGACCACGAATGCGTCGTCGACCACGGGAGACCGTTCGGATACGAGTACGAGCGGCGACGCATCGAGCACCGGTACGACGGGCAGTCGCGGCGACGACGACGGTCGCGACGAAGACGACGACGACTGAGCGACCCCGCGTGGGCTCACGCGATGCGTCGCTTCCGGATGCACCGGGCCTGGCTGCACGACACAGCGGGTCATCGTGCGCAAATCCGGGGTCACAGCGCATGCTTCGGCCTTGCCGCCAACCCTACCGAGTGGTAGAGACTCATCAACCGAGCGGTAGTCCATTGCCTTCCCAACGGTCAGAAAGCGCAGAATCGCGCAAATCCAAGCCTGAAACCCGCGCGAAGCAGGGGATGGCAGCGCAGATCCTCGAGCAAGCGACCCGCCTGTTTGCCGCACGCGGCTTCGTGGGTGCGTCCTTGCAAGACATCGCGAAGGCCGTCGGGATCCGCAAGCCGTCGCTCCTCTACCACTTCCCGTCCAAGAACGAGCTTCGTCGCTCCGTGCTCGAACAGATGCTCGAGCACTGGAACGAGGTCGTGCCGCGCATGCTTCGTGCCGCGACGTCGGGCGAAGCACAGTTCGACGCGATCGGTGAAGAGACGATCAAGTTCTTCAGCGAAGACCCCGATCGTGCCCGCGTTCTGCTCCGGGAGCTGCTCGATCGGCCCGATGAGATGTCACCGCTCGTTCACCTGCACGTGCAGCCGTGGACGCGCGTGGTGTGCGACTACATCCGCAAGGGGCAGGCCCAAGGCCGCGTCCATGCCGACGTCGATCCCGAGGCCTACGTCAGCTCGGTCATCAACCTGATTCTGTCCACCATCGCCGTACACGCGGTCGTGGGCACGCTCATCGAGCCGCCAACCTCCGAGGGGGACGGCGCGCCACCTCCCATCTCGCCGCGCCTGCTCGACGAAGTCCTGCGCGTGGCCCGTTCTTCACTCTTCGTGTCTTCCGTGCCTCAACCCGCTCTCGCGACGGAGAATTCCTGATGTCCAACTTCTTCACCGACAACGACGACCTTCAGTTCTACTTCCAAGAAGGTCTGGACTGGGACAGGCTCGTCAAAGCCACCGAGCGCAACCCCAACGACAAAGCCGCGCCCGCGAGCACCGAAGAGGCGGTCTCCATCTATCGAGACATCGCGGAGATGTTCGGCCAGTTCGTCGCCGAAGAAGTCGAACCACACGCGCTGTCGATGGACCACGCGGGCGTCGAGCTCAAAGACGGCGAGGCCGTCGGCGCCCCGGAGTTCGATGAGATCTTCGAGAAGCTCAAGGGCCTCGACATTCACTGGCTGAACATCCCGCGCGAGTTCGGCGGCATGAACTGCCCGCTGATTACCTACTTCATCAACGCCGAGATGATGGCGCGTGCCGACGTGTCCGTGGGCACGCACTACGGCTTCCACGGCGGCATGGCGCTGGCCATGCTCGTGTTCTCGATGCACGAGGGCACCACGAAGGTCGTCGACGGCGAGATCGTCGAGACCCGGTTCCAGCAGGAAATCGAAGAGATCGGCGCCGGTGAGGCTTGGGGCGCCATGGACATCACCGAGCCCGACGCCGGTTCGGACATGGCGCGACTGCGCTGCTACGGCGAGCAAGACGACGACGGCAACTGGTTCGTCACCGGCCAGAAGATCTTCATCACCTCCGGCCACGGCAAGTACCACTTCGTCATTGCGCGAACCGAGACCGCGGACGACCCCAACGACCCCTTCGCCGGCCTGGGCGGCCTGTCGTTCTTCCTCGTCCCCGCATGGCACGAAGATGACGACGGCAACCGCGTCCGCACGGTGACCATCGACCGCTGCGAGGAAAAGCTCGGCCACCACGGCTCTCCCACGGTTGCCCTCACGTTCGAGCGGTCACCTGCGCAGCTCATCGGCAAGCGGGGCGAGGGCTTCCGCTACATGCTGTTCCTGATGAACAACGCCCGGCTCGGCGTCGCGTTCGAGTCGCTCGGCGTGATGGAGTCCGCGTACCGCAAGGCGAAGGGCTACGCCGCGGAACGGCCCTCGATGGGGAAGACCATCGACAAGCACGAGATGAGCGCCGACTACCTCGAGTCGATGCGTTCGGACATCGAAGGCATCCGCGCGCTGGCGATGTACGGCGCGATGCAGGAGGAGGTCGGACAGAAGCTCGAACTCAACGCCATTCTGCAGAACGGCTCGGACGACGAGCGCAAGCAGGCCAAGAAGCTGCGCAACGAAGCGCGGCGCATCACCCCGCTGCTCAAGTACATCTCCTCGGAGAAAGCCGTCGAGCACGCCCGCATGTGCATCCAGATCCACGGCGGTAACGGCTACACGGTCGAGTACGGCGCCGAAAAGCTGCTGCGCGACGCCATGGTGTTCCCGATCTACGAGGGCACCAGCCAAATCCAGGCGCTGATGGCCATGAAGGACACGCTCGGCGGCATCATGAAGGCGCCGCAAAACTTCGTCCGACAGCTCGCCCAAGCCCGGTGGCGCAGCCTCTCGTCCCGCAACCCGCTCGAGCGCCGCGTCGCCAAGCTCCAGTGGCTCTCCCTCGACGCTCAGCAGCTGCTGATCCGCAAGACCGCCGCGGACAAGATGCGCACGCTGGGCGACCTGCCGATGTCCAAGTGGAGCCAGGCGTTCTTCAAGGACTGGGATCCCAAGCGCGACTTCGCGTTCGCCATGCTGCACGCCGAGCGTCTCACCAAACTGATGACCGACGTCGCCATCTGTGAAGTGCTGCTGGAGCAGGCGAAGCAGTTCCCGCATCGCACCCCGGTCCTCGAGCGCTACCTGCGTCGCGCGGAGCCGAACTGCCGCCACATGCACGACCTCATCCACAACACCGGCGCAGAGCTCCTCGCGATGCTTCAGCAGGATACCGACGCCGCCGAAGCCGCGGAGTAGCGACATGGCGGTCTCAACCAAACATGTCCTCTCGCAGGGCCCCGTCATCAAGACGCTCGCGGGGGTCGCCTGGGCCGCCATGCGTCAGAAAGACGCCCACGGCGGCGAGTTTCCAACCCCGAGCGAAGAGGTCATCGCCACCATCGATCCGCTACCCGCGGACCTGATCAAGGACTACATCCGTCACGTCGGTGGCGACCCCTCCGCCTACAAGGGACTGGTTCCCGCGCACCTGTTCCCGCAATGGTCATTCCCGCTGGCGTCCAAGACGCTGCGCGGCGTTCCCTACCCGCTGCTGAAGGTACTCAACGGCGGGTGCCGGCTGCTGATCAACGAGCACGTGCCCGCGGGCGTTCCCATGCAGGCGCGTGGCCGGCTGGAGGGCATCGACGACAACGGCCGACGTGCGGTGCTGCATCAGCGCGTCGTCACAGGAACAGAGACCAACCCCGAAGCGCTCATCGCCGACCTCTACGCGGTCGTCGTACACGACAAGAAGACGCGCGAGCGCAACGGCGTCGAGGACGACCCCGCCGCGAAGAAGAAGCAAAAGGCGCGCGTCCCACACGACGCCGAAGAACTGGCGCGGTGGAAGCTGTCCTCCAACGCTGGCCTCGACTTCGCAAAGCTCACCGGGGACTTCAACCCCGTGCACTGGGTCGGTCCGTATGCCAAGGCGTTCGGGTTCCGCAACACCATCCTGCATGGTTTCAGCACCATGGCGCGCGCCCTCGAAGGCGTGCAGCGCAGCGTGTTTGCGGGGTCCGTGCACGCCGTGAAAACCCTCGACGTGCAGTTCACCGAACCGCTCGTCCTGCCCGCCAAGGTGGGCCTGTATCTCGCCGACGACCAGGGCGAAGGGCGCCGCATCTTCGTCGGCGATGCGCCCGGCGGTCCTGCGTATCTCACCGGCACGTTCTCGTAACCGGCGGCACGGTGGCGGGGTTCCTCCCGTCGCACTGCGCGCTCCAGCACCCGGCGCGTCTCGCCGGCGTTTCGACGATTTCTCATGAGCGATTTCCTTCTCCAAAACGATCCTGCCCGCAAGGTCATCAAGTCCCTCGGCCTGCCGCTGCCTGTGCCGCCAAAGCTTCGTCGCGCGCGCGGCCCCATGCAGGCCCGCCCCCTTCACGATGAGCGCGTCATCGTGGGCGCCGCCCCCGGCGGAGACCTCACCACCACCCTTGCCGGCGTGCTCGCGCGCGCGGGTGCCTCGTGCTTGGTGACGGACCCCGCTCTCGAAGCTGCATTCGCCGGCCCCGGAGAAGCGTACGGTCGCCCGGCGACCCGCATCTTCCCCGGCGACGACTTCGAAGGCGGCCGGGTCCACGCGCTGGTCTTCGACGCGACCGCCATCGGTACGCCCGCCGACCTGCGGGCCCTGTACGACTTCTTCCATCCCCTGGTGAAGCAGGTCGCGCCCAACGGTCGCGTGCTCGTGCTCGGCCGTCCGCCTGCAACCCGCCCGGGGGTCGAGGCCGCAGCTGCCCAAGCCGCGCTCGAGGGCTTCGTCCGTAGCATTGCCAAGGAGCTGGGCCGGCGGGGCTCCACCGCGCAGCTGCTCTACGTCGAAAACGGCGGTGAGCGCCGCATCGAGGGCCCGGTCCGCTGGCTGCTCTCGACTCGGTCCGCGTTCGTCTCCGGTCAGCCGCTCACCGTCAGCGCTCGCGCAGCGTCGCCAAGTGAGGTCCCCTGGACCCGCTCGCTGGAAGGCAAAGTCGCGCTGGTCACCGGTGCTGCGCGCGGCATCGGTGCCGCCACGGCCGAGTTGATGGCAGCCGAGGGCGCACACGTCGTGTGCCTCGACCGCCCCGGCGATGCGAAGCTGTGCAGCCAGGTCGCCCACAAGGTCGGCGGCTCGACCCTTCTCGCCGACGTCAGCGACCCACACGCACCCACCACGATCGCCACCGAGCTCGCGGAGCGCTTTGGCGGCGTCGACATCGTCGTCCACAACGCCGGAGTCACCCGCGACAAGACGCTCGCGCGCATGAAGCCCGAGAAGTGGGATCAAACGATCGACATCAACCTCTCGGCGATCGTGCGCATCACCGACGCGCTGATGTCCGGACCGATGCGCGACGGTGGCCGCATCGTTCTGCTGTCCTCGGTTGCCGGCATCGCGGGCAACATGGGTCAGACGAACTACGCCGCCTCAAAGTCCGGCGTGATCGGCTACATGCAGCAGCTGAGCAAGGCGGCTGCGGGCCGCGGCATCACCGTCAACGCGATCGCTCCAGGCTTCATCGAAACCCGGTTGACCGACGCCATTCCGGTGATGATCCGCGAGGTCGCACGTCGCCTCAGCAACCTCTCGCAGGGCGGTCAACCTCGCGACGTGGGCGACGCGATCACGTTCTTGTCCACGCCTGGCTCGCTCGGCGTGACCGGTCAAGTCCTCCGCGTTTGCGGCGGCGCGCTGGTTGGGGCCTGAGCGGCTCCACCGCCCTTTTCTCCGCGAACGCGTAGGCCGTACTCGCCCCCGTTCGTGCCGACTTCGAGCCTCGGCTCACTCCTCGAAAGGAACCCGTCATCATGTCCAAGACCCTTCGTCGTGCGGTCGTCGTCTCTGGCATTCGCACCCCCTTCATCAAGGCCTTCACCGACTTCCTCAAGATGGACACCATCGCCTTGGGTGCGGCTGCGGTGGACGCGTTGATCCGCAAGACCAACCTCTCCCGCAGCGAGATCGACGGGATCGTCTGGGGTGGCGTCATTCTCCCCCAGGCTGCCCCCAACGTCGGCCGCGAGCTGGCGCTCGACCTCGGGCTTCCGCCGTCGGTGGAGGCCTACACGGTGACGCGCGCGTGCGCGACGGGCATGCAGTCGATCACGAACGCCGTGGCGGCCATCGAGCGCGGTGATGCCGACGTCCTCATCGCGGGCGGCTCGGACTCCACCTCGAACGCCGAGCTCAAGCTGCCGCAGAAGGTCGTCCACACGCTGGGTCCGCTGGCGATGGGCAAAAGTACCCCGATGGACTACATCGGCGTGCTCAGCCAGCTGATGCCGATCAACGAAATCCTGCCCAAGATGCCGAAGATCGCCGAGCGCAGCACGGGCGAGACGATGGGGCAATCGGCCGAGAAGATGGCCAAGCGCAACCAGATCACCCGCGAAGCCCAGGACGCATTCGCGGTGCAATCGCACCACCGTGCGGCCGCCGCGATCTCGTCGGGGCGCCTGCGCGAGGAGATCACGCCGGTGCACACACCCGACGGCAAGACCGTCACCGCAGACGGCCTCGTTCGTGCCGACACCAGCGTCGAGAAGCTCGCCAAGCTTCGCCCCGCCTTCGCCAAAGACGGCACGCTCACCGCCGGCAACTCCAGCCCGCTCACCGACGGCGCCTCCGCGGTGCTCATCATGAGCGAAGAAAAAGCCAAGGCGCTGGGCTACACGCCGCTCGCGGCGTTCACATCGTGGAGCTACGTCGCCGTGGACCCCACCGACCAGCTGCTCATGGGCCCCGCGATCGCGATGCCCAAGGCCTTGGATCGGGCAGGGCTTTCGCTCGACGACATGGACTACGTCGACATCCACGAGGCGTTCGCCGCCCAGGTCCTCAGCGTGCTCAAGATGATGAGCAGCGACGCCTTCGCCGAAGCGCGCCTGGGTCGGGAGAAAGCCGTTGGTGACGTCGACCCGGCCAAGCTGAACGTGCACGGCGGCTCGGTCGCCATCGGCCACCCGTTCGGGGCCACCGGCGCCCGTATGGTCACCACGATGGCCAATGAGCTGCACCGAACCGACAAACAGCACGCGCTGCTGGGCATCTGCGCGGCAGGTGGACTCGGCGCGGCCGCGGTCCTCGAGCGGGTGTGAGCCCCATGGCGGGCAGCTCGGCAAAAGCGCGCATTCAAGAGGAAGCGCGCTGGTTGCTCTCGGCCTACGACCCCGAGTTCGAGGAGCTCGCAGGGTCGCAGGTCGCGTACACCGAGCGGGCCGGGTCGCGCAGCATCCGGTCGCGCGGTGCCTACCAGCGCTGGATGCAGGACGCGCGCGGCTGGGGCGTCGCCGCCTCGCGCATCTACGACGAGTCCGACGATCCCTACCGCGAAGGCGATCAACTTCGGGTCGACCGCGCCCTCAAGGATGCGGCGTCGGCTGTCCTCGAGGGGGTCACCAAAGAGACACCCGCCACGATCCGCGACGCTCTTGCGGCCTACATTCAGGGCTGACCGGACGCAACCGCTCGACCGGCCGCACACCGCTTGACGTCGGCCGGTTCAGCTCCGCTCGGCCGCGGAGCTGTGGTCGTGCACGATCTTCCACACGCCGTCGACCTCGGTGAACACCAGCGAGAACACGCCGCCGCCGGCCTGCGGCGTATCGGTCAGCGCCCAGTGGCCCAGCACCACGGCGGAAGTCGCCGACAGGCCCGTGATCTCGAGGTCCGAGAACGCGAGCGTGCCCATTTTGGCGTCTCCGTCGACATAGCGGTTTCGGTAGGCCGCCAGCGTCGCGTTGTAGCCACGCCGAATCTTTGCGCCCGACGTGAACACGACCTCATCGGTCGCGTGGTAGCCGGTCATGAAGGCATCGATGTCGCCTGCATTCCAAGCAGTCTGCTGGGCCTGCATCGTTGCCCGAATCGCGGCGGCATCATCGGACGTGAAGGTGTCGGCACCACATGCCGGCAACACGAGGGCGGCGAACAAGGCTCCGTGCACGACGATACGGCGCATCGTCGGAGCATCGCCCGTCCACGCGCGCAGGGGAAGCAGGCGCACCTTGGGAACGCGACGGAGTCCTGCTACGGTCGAACGCGATGCCGAAGTGGCGGTGGCTCGTAGCCGGGACCTTCACGACTTCCCCCAGCGGCCGCAAGGTCGGTGTATCGGGGGAGCGCTTCGCCACGGTCATGAAGTCGCTCGGCGTCGACGCTGCCGTCACACTGCCGACGACCTTGGGAGAGTCCGTGTCCGGTCCGGTGCCGCTGCAGTTCGCGCGCCCTCGCATGTTTCGGGTCGAAGACGTCGTCGACGCGATCGAGCCGCTGCAGAAGCTCGCGGCGCTCGCCAAGGCACTCACCAAAGAGACCGACCTGGCGCCCGAGGTCATCAAGGCCAGGGTCGAGCGCGTCGTCGGTTCCGGTGGACTCGCAGAGCGATTCGGCGTCGTCGAATCCGGACTCGAACCCGAACCTGAGCCCGAACCCGAGGTCGCCCCCGAGCCAGCCCCGCGTCGTCCTGCACCGGCCCCCACCTCGGGCAACGTCGACGACATCTTCTCGAAGGTCGAGCTTCCCGGCGGCCCGCCCGAGGTCACCGCCAAGTCCGGCCTCGATGCCTTCGTCAACGCGATGCGAGGCCCCAACGGCCGACCGAAAGTCGTCGATACGCAAGCGCGGGTCGATGCGGTGAAGCAGATCCGCACCACGGTCGCCAGCGCGGCGATCTCGATTCTCGGTCAGCCCACCGTCGCGCGACTCGAGGCATCGTGGCGCGGCTTGAAGATGCTCGTCGCCGCATCGCCTGGGCACGAGCACCTCGGCATCGATCTCGTCGATGTCGATCCCGATTCGCTGATCGAGAGCCTGGAGCGTGCCGTCCACACTGACGATCCCCTGCGACCCAACGCAATCTTCGTCGGTCTCGTCCCGCCGCCATCCCTTTTGGAGCAGCTTGCCGAGTTCGCCGCACAGCGACAGGTCCCAATCATCGTCGGCGTCTCGAAGACACTCACCGGCCCGGCATGGCGCGCCGACGACCCTCACGTCGCGCCGGACTGGACCACCCTGCGCGCCCGCGCAGCCGCGGACTGGATCTGCGCAGCGGCAAACCCGGTGGTTCTCGCGAACGAGGAGACCGCAGCCGGTCCGCGGGTCGTACACGGCTCGGCGGCTTGGGGCGTCGCGGCGATCCTCGCCTCCGCGATCGGCCGCGGCGGCGCGCTCAACTCCGCAATCGGTCCCTCGGGGGCCGTCGTCGCCCCTGCTGCCCACGACGTCGACATCGGCTACAGCGAGCCGAGGACGATTCCCACCCGGGAGTACGCCGATGCAGACGCCCTGAAGCGGGCCGCCGAACATGGTGTGCTTCTTCTGGGCAGCGCGCCGGGCAGCGACCAGTTCCTCGCGTCCTCGGACACGATGGCCGGACGCGGAAGACTCCTGGAGCGCATTCGGGTGGCAGCAGAGCGCAGCTGAACGCCGTCTCTCCTCCCTTTAGGTAGGTTCAACACCTCCAACCGGCGGGGTTGATTGCGCACGTCGCGGCCGGCCGACGCCGCTTTCAAGTCGGATTCAAACCTGGCCGATAGACCCTTCGCGAGGTGCTCGCGTTGGGGCTTTTGAGATATGCTCGCAGGGTCGCATGACTGATCCCAATGCCATGTTGGCGACGCCAGAGGGCCTCGTTGGCCATACCCTCGCGGACCGCTATCAAGTCCAAAGCCTCCTCGGCGACGGGGGTATGGGGTCGGTCTACCTGGCCGAGCACGTGACGCTGCGAAAGCGCGTCGCCATCAAGGTCCTGCACCAAGAGCTCTGCCGCGACCAGACTCAGGTCGACCGGTTTCTTCAGGAGGCCCGGGCGGCGTCGATGATCGGCCACGAGAACATCGTCGACATCGTCGACTTTGGACCCGTTCCCGGCGGTTCGGTGTTCTTCGCGATGGAGTTCCTCGAAGGCGAGGACCTCGCCGATCTACTGCGCCGCGAAGGTCGGCTTCGGTGGGCCCGCGCCAAGGGCCTCATCCTGCAGATCCTCCGCGCGCTTTCGGCAGCTCACGGCAAGGGGATCATCCACCGCGACCTCAAGCCTGCGAACTGCTTCTTGGTGAAGCGGTCCGATGGCCGCGACTTCGTCAAGCTGCTCGACTTCGGCATCGCCAAGGTGACCGACCCCGAGTCGGGCGACGGTGGCGGCCTCACCCGTACCGGCGCAGTGTTCGGAACCGCCAAGTACATGGCCCCTGAGCAAGCCTGCGGCGAGCCGGCGGACAACCGAACCGACGTGTACGCCGCGTCGGTCTGCTTGTACGAGTTTCTCACCGGAACGGTCCCGTACGACGGCGACAACTTCATGCGAGTGCTCAGTCAGCACCTGACCGAGCCGCTGACACCACCGACGACCAAGGCTCCCGACGCGGCCCTCCGCCCCGCGGTCGAGGCGATCATCGTCAAGGCCCTCGCGAAGAAGCCCGAGGACCGCTACCAGTCGATGGACGAGTTCGCGGCTGCGGTCGAGGCCATCGGCCCCGACGGCAACCTGCTCGCCTCCGCCTACGAGGGACCCATGGCTGTCAGCGCCGCCGTGGCCCAGCCCAACGAAGGCGCGGGCGCCACGATGTTCCTGCCGGATGCGGGTCGTCCTCCGAGCCAGCCCCCAGCTGAAGCGCGTGGCGGCACCATGATGCTCGACCCCGACGCTGCGCCGGCCGACCTCGAGTTCGGCACGGTCAAGCTCGGAGCCCCTCATGGCTGGGACCCCGGGCAGGGGCAGTCGCGGCCACCCTCCTCCCCGCCCCCGGCGGCGATGGGTGCGGCAATGGGCACCAACCCGCCCAGCGGCGGCCATCCAGCCACGAACCCGCCCATGCCGGAAACCGCCCCGGCGACCGCGGCGCCCGGCGGCGACTACACGATGTTCGCCACCGAGAAGCGCTCCACGGGCAAGTTCGTGGCGCTGCTCGTCGGTGGTGCGCTCATCGCCATCGGTGGCGGTGGACTAGCGGCGTGGCTCCTGCTCGGTGGCGAGGACGACGACAAAGACAAGGTCGTGGCGGTCGACAAGAAGAAAGACGAGAAAAAAGAAGCCGCCGACAAGCCGGAGCCCGAGAAGACGCCCGAGCCTGCCGAGGACTCCAAGCCCGCGTTCGAGATCCCCGAGCCGGAGAAGGCGCCCGAGCCGGAGAAGACGCCCGAGCCGGTCGCGGACCCCGAGCCCAAGCCCGAGCCGGTCGCAGACCCTGAGCCCGATCCACCCAAGAAGTCCGCCACCACGAAAAAGCCGCGCACACCCAAGAAACCGCGCACGCCCAAGAAGCCAAAGGTCAAGGACAAGCTGAGCGCCGCGGAGATCTCGGCTGGCTTCAAGCGCGCGGCGGGAGCGGTGAAGGGATGCAAGGGCGCGGTGCCCGGCATGCGGGTGAAGATTCAGGCCGTGGTCGGCGCGAACGGGGCGGTGATGTCCAGCCGCGCGATGACCAGCGCAGTCCCGAAGAACGTGACCAGCTGCGTCGCGCGAGCGGTTCGCAGCAACGCGAAGTTCCCCGCGACGACCAAAGTCCAGACGCTGACCCACACCTTCACGATGTAGTCCCGCGGTCGCCCCCGGCCCGATCGAGACCGCATGTACGAAATTCGGCTCACGTCTCCCGACGGTTCGTCTCGCAACGAGGCGTTCCGGAACAACATGCTCTCTATCGGGCGCGACGAGACCAACGACGTCGCGATCGGTGGTGGCGCTGTGTCCTCGAGGCACTGTCGCTTCGACCTCACGCCGCAGGGCGTGGTGCTGCACGACCTCGGCTCGCGCAACGGGACGTACGTCAACAACCAGCGTGTGGCGCAGCCGGTCTCGGTGCGTCCCGGCGACCGGATTTTCATCGGCAGCTTTCTCGTCGAGGTGGTCCCTGCCTCCGCAGTGCCCTCCGCGATGGCCTCGGTGGAAGCGCTCAGCAGCGGGGGCTCACTGCTGCGCGACCCCGGTCCAAACCGCAAGTACCGAGACCTTCACGGCCGCTACCTTCGCTACGCCGAGCAGTGGGAGCGCGAAGGTCGACCCGATCGCCTCGCCCTCAAGCCCGACGAGCTCGAGCGTGCCCAGACGTGGCTCGGTGTCGCTCAGCCCGGCATGCTGCCGGAGGTCACGCGGCTGCAGCGGGAGTTCATCGGCGCCAGCCGCTCCGTGGTGAAGAAGCAGGGCCTCAAGCGAATGCTCGGCATTCTCGGTGGTGTCGTCGGGCTCGCCGCACTCGCGACCGTTGCGGTCGTCATGTGGCCAGAGGGTGAGGACGTAGGCGGCCCGCAGAGCGATGAGGTCGCGAGCACGGGCGACGTTGCCGACGAGGGCGACGACGAGGACGCGCTGGGGGGCTTTGCGGAGGTCGACGAGAGCGACCACGATCACGACCACGGTGACGGCGGTGGGGAAGGCTCCGACGACGAGGTCGGCGTGATCGACTCGGCCATCGACCACAAGCTGATCCCGTTCGAGACGCTCGAGGACGTCGCACGACGCTACGACGTCAGCCTCGACGACCTCGCGTCGTGGAACTTCCTCAACCCCGACGACCCCAACATCAAGGAGGGGCAGAGGCTCACCGTGAAGTCTCCGGGCCGGCACCCGCTGCCGCAGCAGCGCATCACCTACACCGTCGAGAAAGGCGAGACGTCGTGGAGCAAGCTCGCTGCGCGCTTCGACGTGCCCGTGACCAAGCTGCAGGCATACAACCCCGACGTCGAGTTGAAGGCCGGTACCGAGGTCGTCATCTACATCGACCCGAAGCCGTACAAGCCGC
>CAYSPB010000073.1:0-305 GCA_964432695.1 uncultured Nannocystaceae bacterium | reverse complement strand
TCGACAAGCGTGCCATCTCGATCGGGCTTCCGAACGCGGGCAGCCTCGTCAACGGCATTCAGATGCCCGAGAGCCCGCTGTACACGCGCAAGTCACCGCGGCTGATGTACGGCAGCTCGCAGACGATCTCGAACCTGCAAAAGGCCATCGCGACGTTTCGCCAGGATGTCGACTACGAGGGCGCGCTGATCCTGCTGCGCCGCGTCTGCGCCCCGTCCGACCTGGACAGCGCGATCCTGGCTGTCGCCGCCATCACCAGCGACGAGAAGGACCACGCGGTCGCCGAGGCGGCGCGCGCCCAGGGC
>CAYSPB010000072.1:0-22952 GCA_964432695.1 uncultured Nannocystaceae bacterium | reverse complement strand
TCGAACCCGCGACATTCAGCTTGGGAAGCTGACACTCTACCAACTGAGTTACACCCGCTTGGGACGTCGGAAGTAGCTCGCCTGGCGCGATGTCGCAAGACGGATTGCGAAAGCGAGCCCTGCGAGGGGGTGGGGCGGAGTGTGGGACCGCAGAGGGGACCGGCGGGCGCGGGTGGGTCGGGGCATGTCAGCCGTTTTCGGCCCTTGACCGACGCTGAACCACATGGTCACAGCAACGTCACAGCTGGAGATCGTGGGGGTGCGGAGGCTGCGGATGCGAGGCTTCGGAACCCGCGCGCCCCGAGCGAGGGGACCGCTTTGGGCCATGGAGTCCACACCGGCGTCCGTGGCCGGAGGTCATCGAGCCCCCGATTCATGTGGCCAGCGGAACGGTTCGTTCCACGGAGCATCTGGTGGTTTGAGGTGGGGTCATGTGGCTGTCCCCGGCGGACAGGCGTCCTATGGGGGCTAGACCGATGCGCTTCGACCGCGGAGGCAGTGATGCCGGTCGCGGGCGGGAGGAGAGGTTCGTGCCGAGGCCCTGTGGCCTACGGACCCCTGGTTGACCATGCATAAACAAAGTCGCAAATCTCGCGACTAACCGACGTTTAGAGTGGATACTGGTCGTACGTGGGGTTCCCGTCGGGATACACGACCGGCTCGTCTCGAGACGCTCGCCGGCTGAAGACACGCTATGCGTTCACGCTGGCGGCCGTGGCGCTGCTCAGCGTTGCTGCACAACTTGTGGTGCAGCACGCGTTGTCGTCGGCACGAACGGACGTGTCGATGATGGCTCGCGTGTCTCGGGCGGCCTCGCTCGCCGAGCGGGTGGTGCAAGCCGCATGGGCCCTCGACGCCGCCGACGGGGACGCAACGCGCCGCGAGGAGCTTCGCGACGCCGTGCGTCGTCTCGAAGACGCGCGTGACCAGCTCGACACGGACGAGGGCGGTAACAGCCCCCGCGCGATCGAAGCGTTGGAGTCGGTCGATGGCTCGCTTTCGGTCGTCAGCTTCGAGGCGAGCGCCCTCGCGGATCTCCCGACGGCGACCCCGGCGACGACCCGCAAGCCCATCGTGCGGCGCATCCGGGCCCAAGAGGTTGCACTCGCGGGGCAGATGTCGATGGCGGTGCGACAGGTCGAGGACGGTGCGAGCGCGTCGATTGACCGGCTCCGCTGGGTGTCGTTCGGGCTGTTCGGGCTGCTTTTGCTCTCGCTGGGCGGCGAAGTCTGGTTCGTCGTCCGGCCCGCGATTCGGCGCCTCGAAGAAGATGTCGACGAGCTGGCCGGCGCCGAGCAGGCCGTCTTGGAAGCGGCCGATCAGGAGCGTGTCCGCTTAGGACAGGAAATGCACGACGGCCTGTGCCAGCACCTCGGGGGGCTGCGGCTGCTCACCCGTGCGGTCCGGTCCTCGACCTCCGAAGAAGCCACACGCAAGTCGCTCGACATGATCGCCGAGCTTGCTGAGCGCAGCCTCAAGATGACCCGCAGCTTCTCGCACGGGCTCTACCCGGGCGAGGTGAAGGCGATGAACCTGGCTACCGCGATCGAGCGGCTGGGCTCCGAAGCCGCCGAAGTCGACATCTTCAAGTTCTCGTTCGATACCTCGATCGACAACACCCCGCCGCTCGACGACGACGCGGCGATGCAACTTTACCGGATCGCTCAGGAGGCGCTGTCGAATGCAGCACGCCACGGGCGACCGGGACACATCTCCATCGAGCTTGGATGCACCTCGAGTCGCTTGTGGCTCAGCATTCAAGACGATGGTGTCGGCATGTCCACGACCATGGACACGCTTGCCGGCGCTGGGCTCTCCAGCATGCGTGCACGCGCGCGCGCAATGGATGCCGATCTGACGATCTCCTCGATGCCGGGACATGGCACTCGGGTGGACGTCACGCTGGATCTTCCAGCGACTGCTGTCTGACCGACCAAAACCGCTTCTTCGAAGCCAACACTCGACCCGGACCGAGACATGAACGAAGCCCCCAAGAAGTCCATCTTCATCACAGACGACCACCCGGTGTTCCGCATGGGATTGCGGGAACTGGTCAACGCACAGCCCGACCTCGCCGTCGCCGGCGAAGCAACCTCGCTCGAGGAAGCCAAGCAGCGGCTCGAAACGATGACGCCCGACGCGGTCGTCATCGACCTCGCGCTCGGTGACACCAGCGGTCTCGAACTCGTGCGCTGGCTCGGCAAGCGTGATCGCATCATCCCCTCCCTCGTCGTGTCCATGCACGACGAGGCACTGTTCGCTGACCGAGCCCTTCGCACCGGTGCGCAGGGCTACCTCATGAAAGACTCCGATCCGGAGATCCTGCTCGACGGCATCCGCAAGGTGCTTTCGGGTGAGCAGGTCGTCAGCCCCTCGCTCAGCGCGGCATGGACCCGCGGCGGCGCCGACCCGCTCGGCAAAGCCGAGGACCCGCTGGCGCGCTTGAGCACGCGTGAGATGGAAGTGTTCGAGCTGATGGGACGCGGTCTTCGGACCCGCGAAATCTCCCAGCAGCTTTCCATCAGCGTGAAGACCGTGGAGACGCACCAGAGCAACACCAAGCAGAAGCTGGGCCTGACGAACGCCACGCAGCTGCTGCGTGCTGCGCTCGCGTGGCAAAACGGCATCCGCCTCGACCCGGGACAGCCGGGCAACCGAGAGCTGCGCTAGCCGAGCCCGAATGCGCGGTCGCAAAGACGCGATTCGCTCCGATCAGCGAATGAGGACGCTGTCGGAGGCGGAGCGAATCTCGCAGAGCGCCGCGCTGACGGAGGTGTTGTCGACCATCAATGCCATTGCGCGTGCCGACGCCGTGTCGATGTTCGTGGGGAAAGACCACGAGCCCGACACGGCGTCGTTGTTCGTGCGTCTCGCCCCACGCGCGCGCTGGTTTCCGACGGTCACCGGGGCCAGCACGTTGGGCTGGACACAGGTCCGGGACTGGAGCGAACTCGAGCCCGGTCGCTTCGGGCTGCTGGAGCCGCCTTCGCCGACGCACCCGCGAATCCCCGATGACGTTCAGGTGGTGCTCGTCCCAGGACTCGCATTCGACCGCGCGGGCGGCCGCATTGGGTGGGGACGGGGGTTCTACGATCGAGCGCTCGAGGCGGTGCCGCGCGCGCTTCGGGTGGGCATTTGCCTTCGTCCAGGCCTCGTCGCATCCGCCTTGCCGATGGAGGCCCACGATCTGACCATGCATGCGGTCGTCACGCCCGACGGGGTGGTCTTCGGAGAAAACGCACTCCGTGGGCCGCAGTAACCTCCTATGCTTCACCACGTTGGTCTTCACGGTGACGCGCCTCGCTTTCACGTCCGGTCTGCTCTTCGTCGTCGCAACGTCGACGGCTGCTTGTGACGCGCCGTCGCGCACCGACGCCAAAGCTTCGCCCCGCGCTGCGAAAGCCGAAGCGAAGGCCGATCCTGCCCAGGACGATGGTCCGAGGTTCGACGTTCGTGTCGAGGCCCCCTCGAAGGCCGCGCCGGGCAAGGAGTCCCTGGCCAAGGTGCACGTCGAGCCACGAAGCCCGTGGCACATGAACACCGAGTTCCCGGTCGCGCTTCGCGTCGAGGCACCCAACGGGGTCGAGCTCGTGGAGGCGAAGCAGCGCAAGGACGACGCTGAGCGCTTCGATGACGACGGCTTGGTGTTCGCGCTGCCGTTCACGCCGACGACCAAGGGCCCCATGCGGCTCACCGGCGAGGTCGACTTTGCCGTCTGCGGTGACGCAGCGTGTGCGCCCGAAACGGTGCCGGTGGACTTCGTGGTCGAAGTCGGCTGCGATACCGGTTCGCTTTGCTGAGCTGGGCGGTACAGGCCGCTCGGACGTCTACAAACCGAGCCGCTCGTTCACGACGCGCGCCGTCCCAAGGTGGCCCGCGTCGCAGGTGGATCCACCTGCGACGTCCGGTCGCGAACGACGTAAATCAGCCGATGGCTGCAACGGTTCGGTGACAACCCCAAATGGGGTGTCGTAGAGCCAAGTACAGCTCCGTAGGCTGATTGCAATTGATGAAGTCTCCCTCACTGGCATTGCCGTCCACGCTTCCGCTGCGGATCCTGGACGGCATGCGCGAGTCGGTTCTGGTGACCTCGTCCCAGCTCCGTGAACCAGGTCCAACCATCGTGTACGTCAACGACGCGTTCACGCGAACGACGGGCTACACCCGTGACGACGTCATCGGCCGAACGCCGCGACTGCTGCAGGGCAAGGACACCGACCGCGCGACGCTGGAGCGTCTGCGCAACGCTCTGGAGACGCAGGGGGAGTTCCGTGGGACCGCCGTCAACTACCGCAAGAACGGCGAACCGTTCCTCAACGAGTGGTACATCTATGGGCTGGGCGACGGGCCGAAGCCAGACTACTTCGTCTCGGTTCAGCAGGAGGTCACCAACTTCGAGTCGGTGCAGCGCCACCGCCATGCGCTCGTGCGTGGCCTGGTGAGCAGCAATCTCGTGCTCGCAATCCTCGACGGTGCTGGCAGCATCTCGGTGGTCAGTGAGCCGCTTGCCCTCGCGTTGGGTCGTGACCCGTTCGAGCTGCACAACATGCCCTCGCACGCGCTGACCGAGCGCATCGTGGACCCGGTCGTGCGGACCGAGTTCGAGACCGCGTTGTCTTGCCGCGTACCCTGGGCTGGGGACCTCGTGATCACCGACCTGCACGGACGAGAGTCCGTCCTCGCGGTTCAGCTTGCGCCTCTGCCCATCGACGACGACCCTTCGGCACCCGCGTTCTTGTGTACGGGCGTCGACGAGACACAGAACCGTCGCTATCGCGCGGTTGCGGACTCGATCGCGCTGGCGAACGAACTCGCTGGTGCCTTCGGCACGCTCCGGCACGAGCTGGGCAATCCAATCAACAACCTCAGCGCTGCGCTGACCGTGCTGCAGCGGACGTGGTCGTCGATGGAACCGGACGCACTCACGCGGCTGTTCGCCGACATGGATGAGGAGGTGTCGCGGATGAAGTTCCTGATTCGCTCGCTGCGGGGGTTCTCAGGGACCGAGTCGCTGCGTCGCGAAGAGTTCGCGCTTCGTGCAATCGTGGAGAACGTCGGCAAGCTGCTGCGTCGTCAGCTCAAGGACGCATCGACCGAGTTCGTCGTCGAGGTACCGCCCGAGCTGACGCTGTTCAGCGATCCGCGCGCAATGCTGCAGGTCATGCTCAACCTGTGTACGAACGCGGTCGACGCGATGGAGCACGCCCCGACCCGAACGCTGACCGTTCGAAGTCGCCGCGTCGACGGTGGCGTCGTTCTGCAGGTCGAGGACACCGGAAGAGGCATGGACGCCAAGACCCGGGAAGCTGCGACCCGGGCGTTCTACACGAGCAAGGAGAATGGCACCGGGTTGGGTCTGTCGATCTCGCGAAGTCTGGTCTCACGGATGAGTGGCTCACTGAGCATCGACAGCAAGCCGGGAAAGGGAACGACCGTCACGGTATGGATGGCGCAGCGAGCAGCGGCCCGATGAGGGCGACCGTCGCGATCGTCGATGACGACCGCATGTTCACGACGCTGCTCGGTGCGCACCTCGGGCAGGACGGGCTCGAGATTCATCGATTCCATGCGCTGCGAGAGGTCTACGCGTCGCCGCGACTCGACGGCTTCGACCTGTTCATCGTCGATGTGAATCTGCCCGACGGAAGCGGCATGGAGCTGCTGCGGGAGCTGGCCCGACGCGAGCTTCCCCCGCAGACGATCGTGGTCACAGGCGAGCCGTCGTTCGAAAGTGCCGTGGACGCGCTGCGACTGGGAATCGTGGACTTCTTCAGCAAGCCGGTCGAACTCGAGCAGATTCGGCTGGCGGTGCTTCGTACCGTCCAAGCGCGTCGACTGCATCGGCAGCTGGCTTCGCGAGCCCAGCTGCGCGAGGCGCCGGACGCATTCTTGGACAGCCTGGGCGGTGGTCGGGACTTGCGGGAGCTGATCGTACGCGCGAGTGGAAGCGAACTGCCGGTCTTCATCACGGGCGAAACAGGGACGGGCAAGAGCATGCTCGCGCGGTGGCTTCACGACGCAGGTCCGCGCGCGCAAGGGCCCTTCGTCGGCACCAATTGCGCAGCGCTTCCGGCGACGCTCGTCGAAGCGGAGTTGTTCGGAGTGGAGCGTGGCGCGTACACGGGGGCCGAGCGAGCACGGCCGGGCCTGTTCGAGCTGGCGGATGACGGCACGTTGTTCCTCGACGAAGTCGCCGAGATGCCGCGCGAGCTGCAGTCGAAGCTGCTGCACGCGCTCGACAGCCAGTCGATCCGCCGGGTGGGTGGACGGGAGGAGCGGGTCGTAGACGTGCGCGTGATTGCGGCCACCAACGTCAATCCTGCCGAAGCGGTCTCGAACGGGCAGCTGCGACAAGACCTGCTGTTCCGGCTCGGCGTCGTCCCTCTCGTGTTGCCGCCGCTGCGGCGCCGAGCGCAGCAGCTTCCCGCCTTGGTGGGGCGGATTCTCGCATCGCTGGACCCGCGCTTGCGGGTCACCGACCTTGCCGACGGAGAGCTGGCTCGGCTGCAGGCGCATCGATGGCCGGGCAACGTTCGCGAGCTTCGCAACGTGCTCGAACGGGCGTTGATGATGCGCGAGGGACCGCTGCGGCCGAGTCGCTCGATGGTGGAGCAGCCTGGGTTTCCAGCGCCTGAAGACCCCGCTGGACCTCCGCCGACACAGAGCCTCGAAGCCGTCGAGCGTGCCCACATCCTTCGGGTCCTCGACTACACGGGGGGCAATCGGGCGCAAGCGGCCCGAATCCTCGACGTTGCCGAGTCCACGCTTCGCCGCAAGCTCAAGCAGTACGGGCTCGCGCCGAAGTCCGGCACGAACCCGTCCGCGACGATCGGCGCCGCTAGAGGTTGAGCTGCTTGGCAGCGCCGCCGATCTTCATGCGGGCCATCGCCAGGTTGCCGCGCGCGCGGCTGATCGCCGAGTAGGCGAACACAGTGCTGCCGTCGATGGGCGTGATGATGTGATACTGGTCGTCGAGCGTGATCAGGATGTCGTGGATCTGGCCGGGGATCCCCAGGTCCTTCATCACGCGCTGCTTGGCCCGAACCACCTCCGTGTTGCCGGCCGCCGCAATCTCGATGTTCAGCTCGGGGCCACCGCCGCGGGTGCCCAGGCACATGCCGGAGCTCCAGTCGACGAGCGCCACCGCGATGGTGCCCTCGATGTCGTACATTGCATCAATGGTCTGTTGAACGGACGCCATATCGTCGCTTCCTGTCTGTCGTTGGGTTGGTTGTTGGTCGTAGGGTGAAGGCGACGACGCGGTGGTCGTCTCCAGGAGTTGGTCGAAGGCGAGGTCGTCGACGAGCCCGGGCACGCGCACGGCCTCGTCGGAGCGGCGGGCGCTCTCGAGAAGCAGCTCGGAGATGCTCATGTCCATTGGAGCCTCGGGACCGTTGTTGACCGGCAGGTCGCCGACGACGAAGCGGGGCCGTCGCCAGCGAAGCATTTCATAGGCGGCGTCCGGTCCACGTTGCGAGCCGGCGGAGGCCGCGACGACGACGCCCTTGGACACGCGCAAGCGTCCGAGCTTGGGGGCGATCGTTCTCAGCTCGCAGGACTGGCGCTCTGTCTCGAGCAGCTGCAAGAAGCCGGGCAGCGTCACGTGTTTGACCGGCATGGCTTCGTCCAGCGCGACGAGCACCGAGTGGACCGACGAGACGAGCTGGTCGAAGTCGAACGGCTTGTCGAGCAGGTCGAGGGCGAGCTCCTCGGAGACCAAGTTGCGCGCTCCATCCGAGCTGAACGCGGTCATCACGATGACGGGGACGTCGGGGCCATCGCTGGCCAGCCGCGCTAGCAGGCCGTATCCATCGAGGATTGGCATCTGCAGGTCGGTGATCAGAACGTCGACCGTCTCGTCCGCGAGGACCGCGAGTGCAGCCTCTCCGTTGGCGGCGGTGTGAACCGTCAATCCGGGAAACTCGTGTTCGAGCGCCTGTGCCGTCGTTCGCAAGAACAGCGACTCGTCGTCGACCAGGAGAAGTCGTCGTCCTCGAAAGGTCTCGCCCACCGCGCCGAATCACGGAGCAAGGACCGTTCCAACCGTCAGGGCCTGCCTTGCTGCACATGCCGTGCGGTCGGGCGCCGAAAATGCACGGGCACAATGAGCGGGGCGAGCAAAGTGCTCGCATGCTCCGGTCGACCGGATGCGTGCGGGCGGCCTCATCAGGGGCCGTGGCGGCGACTGTGGCGGCGGTATGTCGATGTGGCGAGGCGTCGCACGGTCACAATGCACGTGCGCTGCCGCGCGACTTGGCGGAGCATGCAGGAGTGACGGCGCTCGGGTGGCTTTCGGTCGTACTGCTCCTTCAACCGGGGTCGGTGCAGGTGTAACCGGGTGGCCCGCTGCCGATCGTCGGCGGAACGGAGGCTGGGCCCTGCGAGTTCCCGAGTGCCGTGGGCATTCTCGAGGACGACGAAACGCCGGTCATGTGCACGGGAACGCTCGTCCACCCCAACGTCATCACGCTCGCGGCCCACTGCATCAATCCCGAGCGTCCGATCGTCGGGGTTGCGTTCGGAGAAGAAGGGCAAGGGGACGTCGGGCCGGCCCGCGTGGCGCCGGTCGACTTCGCCGACTGTGTCGGACACCCGCAGTACTTCCAGACCGGATACCCCGACATTGCCGTGTGCACGCTCGCCGATCCGGTGGACGACGTACCCATCGTGCCCATTCTCGCCGGATGCGAAGTCGACTTTCTCGAAGTCGGCACGGAGGTCACGATCGTGGGGTTCGGCTCGAACTACGGCCAGGTGATCGATGGCGAGGTCGATGCAGAGGGCGTTGGACCGAAGCGCCATACGACGCAGACGATCGACGACATCGAACTCGACGAGGATGAAGTGCACATGGTCGGGCCGGACGGCTCCCAGTCGGCCTGCTTCGGGGATTCGGGTGGACCGGCGTTGATCGAGCTGCCGGACGGCACGTGGCGGGTCTTTGGTACGGCGTCACGACTGTACGACCCAGGCGGCTTTCCTCCGCCTGAGGAGCCGGGCAACTTCTGCGGCGTGGGGGTGACGTACGGTCTGCTCACCACGCAGATGGCGTGGCTGGAGGCGGA
Organism: uncultured Nannocystaceae bacterium; assembly: GCA_964432695.1. Lineage (GTDB taxonomy): Bacteria > Myxococcota_A > Polyangia > Nannocystales > Nannocystaceae > CAJXVA01. Next base: position 13,887 of record CAYSPB010000072.1, on the reverse strand, counting down.
GTCTGGATACGACCTGACACCGTGCCACGACGATGCGGGTGCGTGGGCGCCCGCGGATGGCTGCGGCGAGTTTCCGCTCGCGCCGCACATCGGCTCGGGCACATGGCAGGACGGTTGCGTGGGCGGTGCGGTTGGTGGCGGCGAGCCCGTATGCGAGCCGGCGGTTGGTGGCTCGAGTTCAGGTGGTGAGGGGCCAGGGTCGACCACGGACGCGCCGGAGAGCACGGGGACGGCTGGTGAGGACACCAGCGGCGGCGTCGGAACGGGGGGCTCGACATCGGACGTGGAGGTGCCAGGTGGAAGCTCCGCAGGCTCGAGCGGTGGAAACACGCCAACTCCGATGCCGCCCGAGGGCACGACGGCGGCAGGGGACGGCTCCTCATCCGGTGGTCCGGGCGCCGAGGAGGCCGGCGATGGCTGTAGCTGCCGTACGAACCGCTCAGGAGCGCCGTGGCTGCTCGCCGTCTTTGGCGTGTTGCTCACCCGGCGGCGCCGGGCGCCAACCGCTTAGCTTCTTCGACCGCGTCGACGACCATCTGCGCGAGGATCTGAAGCGACTGCTCGCCTTCTTCGGCGGTGGCCGCGGACGGGTCGCCGCAGTACGCCTGCTCGAGTCCGCATTCGGCGAAGTTCTGCGCACCGGCCGCGATGCGCTCATGCAGTGGCAGCTGTAGCGCGGGCAAGGCGTCAGCCGCCGCCGTGTCGACGAGCTCGGGCGCGATCGCGAGGATCAGGCTGGTCTCGTATTGGCCAGCGTGACAAGAGCCGCTCTGGAACTCGGCCGTCAGCTTCTGCGCCTGCTTGCGTCGCGTCTTGTCGACGAACAGCAGCGGCGTGCCGGTGCGGGTCTCGTAGTCCTTGGTGACCGTGCGGAGGGTCTGAATGTGTCCGGGCTCGAGATGCGCATTGGTGACGACGACGTGGTCGAAGCCCAGAGCATGGGCCGAAAGGCAGGTCTGCAGGACGAGCGGCCCGATGACGTCTGCGGTGATCGTCGTGGTGCCGGCGAAGCCCTCTGCCCAGTCGGTCACACCGTAGTGCAGGGGCGGGTAGTGCACTGCGAGGTAGCCTCGTTCTGCAAGCGCGGCCGCGGCCCGCTCCGCGACGGCGGTGGAGATCAGGGTGTCCGTACCCAGCGGAAGGTGCGGGCCGTGGGCTTCGACGCTCCCGGCGGGAATGATCGCGACGCTGCGCTGCGGACCGGCCAGGAGCCTGGAGACCTCCGGATAGCGAAGGCCGAACAGGGCGTGCGCCGAGCCGCTCACAGCACCTCCTGGCGGGCCAGCTCCCGGAGCGCACCGCGCTTGATCTTGCCGGTTTCGGTACGCGGAAGCTCGGGCAGAAACCGCACGATGCGTGGCGCCTTGAAGGGGGCAATGTTGCCGCGGCAGAACTCGATGATGCTGTCTTCGAGTTCCTTGGTCGGTGCGTGCCCTTCGGCGAGTTCCACGTAGGCCATCGTTTTCTCGAGATCGGCGCCGTCGCGTGCGCCCACCACACCTGCCTCGAAGACAGCTTCGTGCCCGAGCAGAGCGTTCTCGACTTCGACGGGGGAGACGTACACGCCCGAGCACTTGAGCATGTCGTCGCCGCGGCCGCAGTACCAAAAGTACCCCTCCGCATCGACGTAGAACTTGTCGCCGCCTTTGACCTCGTCCCCCCAGAACGTCGCGCGGCTCTTGTCGCGCATGCGCCAGTAGCCGACGCCCGCCGAGGGCCCCTTGATGACGAGCGTGCCGATCTCGCCCTCGGGCACGGGGTTGCCATCGTCGTCGATCAGCCGATAGCTGTAGCCGTCGACGATCTTGCCGAGGCTGCCCTCCTTCACGTCGCCGGGCCGGTTCGTGATGTAGACGTGGAACATCTCGGCAGATCCGATGCCGTCATAGATCTCGACGCCGAAGCGCTCCTTCCAGTCGCGGTACACCCGAGGCGGTAGAGCCTCGCCGGCGGAGACGAGCGAGGTCAGGGTGCCCAGCTCGAACCGCTTGGGGCGCTCGACCGCGAGAAGCTTCACGATGTTGGTGGGGACGGTCACCAGCTGGGTGACGCCGTACTTCTCGATGAGCTCGAAGTAGCGTTGTGGCTTCATGCGCTCCGGGGCTAGCAGGATGCGCGCTCCGACAGAGAACGGGAACAGCATGTTGCTCGCGAGGGCGTACCCGAAGAACAACTTCGGTGCCGATAGTGTGATGTCTTTTGGGGTCAGGCCGAGCGTCCGCTGCGCGTAAGCGATTGTGTTCCACATGAAGTCGTGATGCATGTGCACCACGCACTTGGGGTTGCCGGTCGATCCCGAGGAACTCAGCCACGTGGAGAAGTCGTCGCGGTATGTGGGCTCCGTCTGGGCGACTTCGCTCTGGCGGTCGACCAGCGCGTTGTAGTCGAGGGCGTCTCGAGGGGCCGGCTTCTTGCTGCGGTCGACGACGATGAAGTGCTTGGTGTACGGCGCTTCAGCGGCCGCCGGCGCGACCTCGGGCCAAATCTCGGCGTCGACGATGACCGCCTTGGGTCGGGCGTACTCGAAGTAGTACGCGTAGTCCTTGGTGCGCAGCCAGGTGTTGGTCGGAACCGCGACGCAGCCGGCGCGTAGGATGCCGAAATACGATTCGACGAACTCGGGCGTGTCGAGCAGGAGAAGCTGGACGCGGTCTTCGATGCCCAGGCCGAGCTCCCGCAGCATGTTCGCGACCTGGCAGCTGCGCGCGTGCACCTGCGCATAGGTGATCTCGCGCTCGTTGGGCACGTCGATGATCGCGACCTCGTCGCCCAAGCCTTCCTCGAGTCGGTCATCGAGGAAGAAGGTCACCATGTTGAGGCGATCGGGAATCTCGATCGGCGTGTCCATGCGGCGAAGGCTCCCACGCGGTCGCGCGGCGACTCAAGGTTGCTCGGAGCGCGCGGGCTCACGTGATGCGCGGGCGCCCAGTCGCCTCCGGCGGTCGGCCACCCACTGCTGGGGTGCCTCCAGCTGGAGACGCGCGTAGAGGGCTTCGAGTGCGGCGTACCGCGCATGTGGATCGACCTCCGTCGCGTATAGGAGCTTTCGCAGGCACGCGGGGCCCAAGTGCAGCGGAGTGGCATCGAGTTCCTCGTGGTCGGCGAAGCCATTCATGATGCACCGATGCTCTGTGCAGTGTTCGAAGCCGAAGGTGTGTCCGACCTCGTGGACCAACAGCTTGAACCCGCGTAGCGGGAGTCGGTCGAGGATGTCGTGAGGGCGAGCGTGCCCGCTGACGACCGGGTCCAGCCGCGCAAAGCTGACCACCGCTTGGCCGTCTCGGTGTTGGCCGTAGCCAAAGCCGTAGCTCTGGGCGTCGTTGAAGTACACGTCCCGGACCATGAGCGCCGTCATCGAGAAGGCGTCGTCGGGCACCAGTGACTCGGTCGCCGTGAGCAGGTCCTGGGCTCTGAACTGCTCGTGCCCTCGATGGACCCGCGTGGGCTCGGCCAGGCTGCCCAGGTCGACCGGGGGCAAGACCGAGGTGGGGACGCCGTAGAAGGTCTCGACCAGCTCCGCCATGGCATCGGCCGGCGGCGTCCGGACCAGGTAGACGAAGTCGGCATCCGCGACGACGGCCATCTCGAGGTCGCCCATCGGCAGAAGATAGAGCCGGTCGGCGCCCTCGCGGGGTCGCCGAGGGATCGTGTCGAGGTAGTCGAGGTAGCTCTGCCCCGGCGCGGGAAAGCGCGCCCGCCAACCGGTCGGGGAGGGGGGTGGAAGGGGCGTGAAGCTGGCCGCGTCGTCGAACAACGGGTCCGATGTCGGCAGCGACGGGCGCGTTCGAACCGGAGCGGAGGATGGTGCGGGCGGCGTGACGGGATCGACGGCGCACGCCGTCACCACGACGGCGCCGAACGCCGCCGCGCATGCCCTCCACGGCACGCCAGCTCGCATGGGAGTTCGGACAGGCGGGCGGCGTGGAGGTTCCCGACGAACCACGAAAAAGACCGCGGCGTCGACCGCGGCCTTCGAGGGAGCGTGGCAGCCGCTCGGGTTCAGCGCTTCTTGCCGCCGCTGAGCATCTCCTTCATGCCGGGGATCTCGCCCAGATTCGGCATGAGGATGATTTCGATGCGGCGGTTTTGCTCTTTCCCGGTCTCGTCGTCGTTCGAGGCGATCGGGTCGAACTCGCCGAAGCCCGCCGCGCCGATGCGGTTGCCCGGGTAGCCGGCCTCGATCATCGAGGTGACCATCGAAACCGCGCGCGCGGTTGAGAGCTCCCAGTTGTTCTTGTACCGGGCGGTGCGGATCGGAACGTTGTCGGTGTGGCCGGCGACGAGGAATTCTCGATCGCCGACCGACTTGAGCGCCGGAACGATCTGGGCGACCGCAGCCTTGCCCTCCTCGCGCAGGCGGGCCTTGCCGCTGTCGAAGAGGATCGCGTTGGAGAGCTTCACCGTCATTCGCCCTTTGCGGAAGACGACTTCGATCGTGCCGGCGTCCACCAGCGCCTTGAGCTGGCCGAACAGGTCCTTGTAGACGAGCAGTTCCTTCTCGCGCTTGGCCTTTTCCGCCCGAAGGTCGGCAAGTTCTTTCGCGGTGAGCCCCTGCTTCTTCGCAAGGTCTTCGAGCTGAGCGTTGAGCTGCGAGAGCTCGGACTCGAGCTCGGCGATCTTGGCCTGGTAGGACTGGCTTTCCTCGGTGAGCTGCTGATTCTTCGAGCGCTCGGTGGCGAGGTCGGCCTCGGTTGCGGCCAGCGTCGCGTTGGTCGCGTCGAGCTCGGCTTGCAGTTTCTTGGCCTTGCAGCCCGGACCGGCGGCCGCGAGCAGGGAGAGGGCGAACAGTGCGCGTCTCATGAAAGCGGCCGCAAGATAGCAGCCCGGGGATCCCACGTCGTCCGGTCATGGACTGCCGCCGGCGTACGCTGCGCGAGCGTCGAACTCTCCGAAATTGCTGAATCTTTGACTCGCTCGACCCGGTGAGTACGATGGCTTGCGACCGGTGGGCGTACTGCCTTCAAGTCGCTGGAATTACGAAGAAAATGGCGGCTCGAAAGAAAAGCTCTCGGTCGAAGCGCGACACGGGGTCCAAGGCGCGCGGTGCTCGCTCGGCTCGGGAGCCGGCTGGCGGCAAGGCGCTGCCGCGCCCGTGGAGCGAGTTCCTCGGGGTGGCCTTGTTCGCCGTCGGCGTGCTGATGCTCGGTGGCCTGCTCTCGTACCAGTCAGGTGCGGGCACGCTGATGGGCCCCGTCGGTCAGCTGGTCGCGGCCGGCCTGTACGCAAGCTTTGGCATGGCGGCCTACCTCATCACGCTGGGTGTGTTCGGCATGGGGGTGAAGGCGCTGCGCGGCGAGGGGATGGAGATCACACTCGGCGAGGGGGTCGGCTTCTCGGTCGCGACGCTGGCGGGCTGCGTCCTTCTGCACGTCATGTTTCCCGCTTACCGGGTGCATGGCTACACGGCCGGTGGCCTTGCCGGTGAGCTGGTCGGTGAGGTCAGCCTCGGCATGTTGGCCCACGCGGGCACCTACCTGGTCGCCCTGACCTTGATCTGCGTCGGGCTGATCGCATCGACGCCGTTGTCGGCCCAGCACCTCGTTACCGCGGGTCGCGCAGTAGTCGGAGGCGTGCGCGCCGTGGGCACCTACCTCGGCGGAGGCATCGCGGAGCTGATCCGAACGCAGCGCGACCCCGGCCCCATGGAGGACGAACTCGACGAAGAACTCGCGGCCCTCGACGACGAACTCGCCGACGAAGACTGGGACGAAGACGACGAGGAGGTCTACGAGGACCAGGAGGCCGAAGAGGACGAAGACGAGGAGGTCGTCGAGGTCGCCCCGCCGAAGAGGAAGCCCCGTCGCCGCGCCACGCGAAAGGCCAAGGCAAAGGCTGCCGAGGATGAGGCCGACGAGGACGAGGAGGTCTCCGACACGGTCGCGATGGGCGAGGCCCTCGAGACCGACCTCGAGGTGCCGGCGCCGAAGCGTGCACGCAAGGGCGGCAACCGCCGGCGCAAGCCCGCTGCACCCGCAGCCAAGGCAGACCAGGAGGCCGACGCCGAAGAGGAGGCGCCCGAGGAGGTGCCCGAGATCGTTGTGCGCACCGAGAGCGCCGCGCCGGCAGACGGCCCGGCGACGGCGCCCAACGGAAAGAAGGCGCCGCCGCGTCCCGAAGAGCTGGCCGAGGAGAAGGCGGCGCAGCAAAAGCCAATCGAGGCGTTCAAGGCCAAGGCCGCCGCACCGAAGAAGCCACCGAAGTCGCCCCCGGGCGCCGGATCGATCGTTCGGCTCACCGACGGTCCGTTCGAGCTTCCGCCCTCGGAGCTGTTCGCGAGCGCCGAGTCCGTGCAGACCGACTTCGACCGCAAGTTCGTGCTCGAGCAGGCGCAGCGACTCGTCACGACGCTGGGCGAGTTCAAGATCCGGGGCAAGGTGACCAAGATTCACCCCGGGCCGGTCATCACTCGCTACGAGTTCAAACCGGAGGCGGGCGTGAAGCTCTCGAAGATCGAGAGCCTCGAGAACGACATCGCCATGGCGCTCGAAGCGATTCGCATCCGAATCCTCGCTCCCATTCCGGGCAAAGCGACGGTCGGCTTCGAGGTTCCGAACAAGACTCGCGAGACCGTCTACATCAAAGAGATCCTCGATCAGGAGAACTTCGGTCAGAAGCAAAAACTGCCGCTCGCGCTGGGCAAGGACATCACCGGCAACATCCGGGTGACCGACCTCGCAAAGGCGCCGCACCTGCTCGTCGCGGGCGCGACGGGCTCGGGCAAGTCGGTCGGGGTGAACTCGATGATCTGCTCGCTTCTGTACACGCGGACGCCCGAAGAGGTCCGCATGATCATGATCGACCCCAAGATGCTGGAGCTGTCGATCTACGAGGGGATCCCGCATCTTCTGCTGCCGGTCGTCACCGATCCCGAGAAGGCCGCTCTCGCGCTGCGCTGGGCGGTGCAGGAGATGGAGCGTCGCTACACGCTGCTGTCGGAGGCGCAGGTTCGAGACATCACCGGCTACAACAAGAAGCTGCCTGAGCTCCAGGGGGCGTGGGAGAAGGAGCGTCGCCTCGAAGCGCTGGCCGAAGAGGAAATGCGCAAGGTCGCGGCCGAGCAGGGCGAAGACATGGCCGACGGCAAGGCGCTCTCGGGCGTCAGCTTCAACCAGAACGGCCCGGTCGAGTCCTATGGCGGCGGTGAGACGCCCGACTGTCCCGAACGCATGCCTCACATCGTCGTCATCATCGACGAGTTTGCCGACCTGATGATGGTGGCCAGCAAAGAGGTGGAGCAGAGCGTGGCGCGGATCGCCGCGAAGGCTCGTGCGGCCGGCATTCATCTCATCGTGGCAACGCAGCGGCCCTCGGTCGACGTCATCACCGGTACGATCAAGAACAACTTCCCCTCGCGGATCGCGTTCCAGGTCACCTCCGACACCGATTCGCGCACGATCATCGACGGCAAAGGTGCAAAGCAGCTCTTGGGCATGGGCGACATGCTGCACATGGACCGGGGGACGCAGCCCAACCGGGTGCACGGCTGCTTCGTCAGCGAAGACGAGATCCTCAAGGTCGTCGACTTCGTGAAGAAGCAGGCGAGGCCGGTCTACAACATGGACGTCGTGCGAAAGCCCGACGACGACGGTAGCGGCCCCAGCGACGAGAACCTCGACCCGCTCTACGACCGCGCGGTCGAAGTCGTCGCCGAGGCACAGAAGGTCAGCACGAGCATGATCCAGCGTCGTCTGGGCGTGGGCTACAACCGTGCTGCGAAGATCGTCGAGTGCATGGAAGAACGCGGCGTCATCGGGCCCAGCCGCGGCACCACGCCCCGCGAAGTCTTCGTCTCACCGCACTAGAAGCGAGCGGCGCATGCCGAGTTGAATCGCAGACTCCGAGGGGAACCTTTTCCCTCGGAGTCTCGTTGGGGGGTCGTGAAGGCTCTCCCGCCGTTTTTCTTCAGTTTCTGTGTGGCTTGCGCCGGCGCGTCGGGGGCCGAGCCCGCGGGTTCCAGCGGCCAAGAGGGCGTGGATTCGACCTCTTCGGGAGGCTCCGAGACCGAGCCCAGTGGAGACCCTTCCTTGGGTGGCTCGGGCGCTTCTTCGGGCGACGCCGGCCATCAGGATCCGCTCCGGATGCTGATCGACGATGCCGTGGCGTCGGGCTTCGAAGGTGTCCTGGCCGAGCCGGGCTCTCGCGTGGACTGGAGCGTCGACCCACATGGCCACGTTCGCATCGACGTCGTCCGCGGCGTCGTCTGGATCCGCGTCCGGCCCGGCGACGAGGGCGTGACCTTGCACGCCGACGGCGAGGAATCCGTTCCGGCGGGGAGCTGCGCGCGCGCGCGTCCGTTCTTCGAAGCACGCTGGGTGAGGATGTCAGCGTGAACGCGCTGGAATGCGCCGCGTACGAGGCGGCCCGTGCACGGCTCGAGGGCTAGAGGGAAGCACCGGGAGCCCGCCGACCTCGTCGACTACAGCCCTGGGGATTTGACTCCGGTGCGGCTCTGCGTCGGCGACGCCCACGGCAGAGCCTCCCTCGGTGCGGACGAACGGAACGCGAGGTGTCGGGAAAGAGCAATGACGTGCGAACGCCAGTTCGTGCCCGGCGATGGCGCGTCGTCGACACTCCTACCCGTCTGCTCGAATTCGCATGCGCTGGTCGACGTCGGGCGGAGGGAGCGTGTCCGTGGTGCCGTCGGGCCACTGCACTCGAAGCGCATCGATCACGGAGACGTCCCCGAGCCCGAAGTGGCAGGCCGGGTCGCTACCACCGCCGAGCGAAGGACGCTGGCCGTGGAAACACGTCCGCGTTCGCCCACCAGCTTCGAGCTCCACGATGGCACCGATGGCCGCTCGATTGCTGCCGCGGCCCTCGAGTTCGAACGTCACCCAGTGATGTCCGGAAGAGACAGAGTTGCGATAGGCGCGAACGGGATTCGCCCAGGCCGTGGTGACGATGTCGAGACGGCCATCGCGATCGAAGTCCACGAGCGCGGAGGCCTTGCCATGTTCGGGGTCGATCATGCCCGAAGACCACGTTCGTTCTTCGAAGCTCTGCGCGCCGACGTTCTCGAAGAGACCGTCGACGACCGGGAGGTCACCTTTGATCCGCCCGCCGGTCACGTACATGTCGAGGTCGCCGTCGTTGTCGATGTCGGGCAGGTGCACGGCCCAGGTGATCGACTGGCGTCCCCAAGGCTGACTCGCGCGCTCGAGCCCCGCTGCGGCGGAGATGTCCTCGAATGTGCCGTCACCGCGAGAGAGCAGCAGCTTGTTCGCACCGATGTTGGTGAACGCAAAGTCGACGTAGCCATCGTCGTTGAGGTCGCCGTAGGCCAGGCCCATGCCGTTGACGCCGCGCACTGCGGCGCCGGTCTGCTCGCCGACCTCGGTGAAGGTCCACCCGCTCTCGCTGGGTCCGTCGTTGCGCCAGTGGGCATTGGGAAAGCCGATCTGGCCGCCGACGTGGTCGTTGATGACGATCAGGTCCTGGTCGCCGTCCCGGTCGGTGTCCAGCCACGCCGCAGAGAAGCCGACCGACTCCAGGATCGGGGCGTCGCCCAACCAGTCCGTCCGTTCCACATAGCTGCTACCGATGTTCTCGAACAGATGGTCACGGGCCCGAACCTCGGAGCCCGCCTGCGGGAAGCAGAACGCGTGGTTGATCTCGTAGACATCGAGGTCTCCATCGCCGTCGTAGTCGCCGAACGCGACACCCATCGTGCGCTGGCTATCGACGACCAACCCCAACGCTGAGCCGACCTCGACGAACGTCGCGGTGCCGGTCTCGGCGAGGCGGTTGCGGTATAGGCGGTTCTCGCCGCGGCGCCCGATGTAGAGGTCTTGGTCGCCGTCACCATCCACGTCGACGAACGACGCCATCGAGACCTGGTCGACGCCCGAGAGTCCTGCGTCGCCGGTTGCGCGCTCGAAGCTCAGGCCCTGCTTGGTGACGACGCCTCGGTGCAGCGTGCCCTCGCTGCCGACGTTGCCGAAGTAGACATCGGCGACGCCATCGTCGTCGTAGTCTCCCCACGCGAGCCCGGTGTGGCTTTCAGCGCATTCCATCGGAGAGCCAGCCGCGTCGTGCACCAGCGCGAGGCCCAGCGCGGCCGCGGCGTCTTCGAACGGCGCCGCAACGACTTCGATGGGTTGCTCTGCCGCCGCGCGCGAGTCGTCGGTTCGTTCGACCCGGAGCGTTGTCGGTCCCAGGGTCATGTCGGGCGGTACGCGGTACAGCGCCGCCGGGGTATCCGCCTGCAGAAAGGTCTCCGAGGGCAGCTCGACGCCGGACATGCGGACCCGGACCGCGCTCAGGGGCTGGTCGACGATCACGTAGAGCAGGGCGCCGGGCGTCGTTTTCTCGGGTGCGCCGAACAGCACCGGGGCATCCGCGACCGGGGCCCCGGTGCTCTCGTGACTGGACGATTCGCCGCCGGTCGAGGTGTCCGACGTGCCCGAGCTCCCCGCGTCGTCCATCGCGATGGCGGGACCGATGCAACCGGTCCCGAGCATCGCGAGCAGCAACGCGCGCCTCATGGGGTCAAGGATACGACGTAGACCGTGGTCGCGGCGCCATCGGAGGCGATCGCGAGTTCGTCGATGCCGTCACCGTCGAAATCCCCGGCGGCAGCGATGCGCGTGCGGGCGGTCTCCAACGGGGCCTGCGCAAAGCACCCGAGCCCGAACTCGGCGTCGCCGCGTACGACCGCGAGGCCGCCTTGGCCGACGAGCGCGATGTCGTCGAAAGCGTCGCCATCGAAGTCTCCGACGCCCACATGCGGATAGGCGAAGTAGAGCGCGCGTCGCTGGAACAGTGAACCATCGACGAGGGTTTCGAGCATCGTCCAGTCACCGTATGTCGTTGCCCAAAGCACGTTTGAGACGTCGTCATTGCCGTGCTTCGCGATGAACATCTGCCGTCCGGGCCGGCGTACGTGCTCGCCGATCTCGTCGCTCCGGCCGTCGGGCGAATGGAGCGTCGTCGTTTCGTCGACGCTCGGGGGCTCGAGCAGCAGCACGTCTTGCCCGACCTGCGTGATGGCGCCGGCATCGAGTGCGGACGCGAAGCTCCCGACGGTGCTCGGGATCTCGAAGGTGAGGTTGAATCCTGCCGACGACCACCAGGCTTGACCTTGACCGTCCAGCATTGCGAGTCGGTTCGGTACGCCGTCGCTGAACAACACGGCAAGGTCCGTCACGCCACCTTCGACTTCGACGTCGAGCTGCTGCTCGGTGTCCATGCCGTAGCGGAAGAGCACGGTGAGGCGGTCGGGCAGGGCCAGGACGAGGTCGTGCTCTCCGTCGCCGTCGAGGTCGGCCCCGACCGCATCCTGGACGGGCGCCCCCAAGGGGGGAAGGGGGACGGGCTCGACGTCGGCCGCCCGGACGACGGTACCGCCGTCTTCGCCACCGACGACCAGCGCTTCGCCCTCATCGCCAAGGTCGACGAACGACAGAGAGGCTACGTCCCCCTCGGGGAGCGGAAGCGCGATGGGGTCGAGGCTGAGCGCCTCCTCGCAGTTCGACAGCTCCTGGACGAAGTCGCAATAGCCGTACCCCTCCTCGCCGCACAGCGCCCCGACGCCGCACTCCTCGTCGTCGAAGCAGTCCAGCGGAGGCGAGCAGTGCCCGTAGATGCAGTAGCAGTCGTAGCCGTCACCGTAGTCGCACTCGTCGATGCAGCGGTTGTCGACGCAGATTTCCGACGGGCCACAGACGATGCCGCCGTCGTCGCAGCCTTCGGGTCCGGTTGGGTTAGTGCCTGGCGCGGTCGGCTCGGTGGGGGTGGTGTCGGTCTCGCTCGGATCAATGATGGTGTCTGAGGCCGACGCCGAGCCACCGTCGGTCTCCGTCGTGCCGTCGTCGAACTCGACCGCGGGGCCGCATCCAGGCGCCGCGGCGCCGAGCGTAGCCACGACCGTTGCCGTCGCGAGGTTCCAGTGCCGGGTGTCGAGCGTCGAGGTTTTCATCGCCAAGCCGACCGAGCGTCGTGCAAGGCGTGCGCCAGGACCAGCGCGTCCGATCGTCGGGTGCTGGGGCGTGTAGACCGCGACATCGCTGTCGGAGCGCGGGCGTGGGTGTCGCGGATTACTCCTCGGTCACCGTCTGGACGACGGCGAGAAGAGCGGCGGAGACGACGAGAATCACGGCGAGGTTCATGGCGTGGGCTAGGGCAACTGGGCGAGCGACGGGCGCATTCCCGCGTTGTTCCACCTATTCGACCCACCGCGAATCGGGTTGCTCGATGAACTTTTCCCTTCGCTTACGTGTCGAGAGGAACCAACGCAGGACTTTTCTGCGTTCGACCCCTGTACACTCCCCCACGCTCGACCATGGCCGGTTCCCTCGCCTGCATCCTCTCCTACGGACTCACCTGCACCCCCGCCACGGTGGAGATTGCCGAGCCTCCGCCGCCGACACCGCTCGAGCCGGCCGCGGCTGGCGCGGGTGACCCTCCCGAGCCCGACGCCGCGCCGTCTACCGGCACGCCGCCCAAGGGCGCTGCATCGAAGATGCTCGCCAAGGTGCAGTCGTTCTACGACGGGACCACCGATCTCAAGGCCTCCTTCACCCAGACGTATAGCAACAGCGTCTACGGGACGAAGAAGGTTTCCAAAGGGGTGCTCAAGGCGGTGAAGCCGGGCAAGATGGCATGGGACTACGCCGCCGCCGACACGCCGGACATCTACGTCGACGGCACGCGGGTGTGGTCGGTCGAGCGCGATACCAAGCAGGTCGCCACGCGCGATATCGGCAAGTCTGACATCGCCGGCGTCGAGAAATTCCTGTTCGGGGGCAAGCAGCTCACCGAAGACTTCTTGGTGAAGGTCGCCGAGGAGAAGCTCCAGAAGCGCTACGCCAAGGCAGCGGGACAAACGGCGATCCGCATGCGTCCCAAGCAGAAGAACCCGCACTACAAGGAGATCATCCTCGTGGTCGAGGACGCCACCGGAAAGGTGCCGGCGTTCGTGGTGTGGAACCAGGACGGCAGCACGAACCAGTTCGAGTTGGCGAAGATCGTGCGCAACGGCGGGCTCAAGGCGGCGGACGTGAAGTTCACCAAACCCGCCGGCTACACGATGATCGACGGCTGAGCCGGGTCGTGTGATTTCGCCGGGAGCTGGCACCCCGGCGCGTTGAACACTCCAGGGGTCTGCTGCTACCTTCTGCGCAATCTCGGGTGGGGTTCGGCTGCGCCGTCGCGCGCCGGCACGCTCGACTGCGAATCAACGCATCACAAGGTTTGCCGAAAACATGATGGACAAAAGCCTCAAATTGCTTGGACTGGGACTCTGCATCGCGATCGCCGGTGGTTGCCCGGCCGATGACACCGACGAGACCGGCACCGCCGACGGCACCGACGGCACCGACGGCAGCGCCGAGACGACCGACACGCCGACCACGGGCACCGACCCCTCGGAGACCTCGACCGACACGCCGAGCACGACTGACGAGCCTTCGACTGGCGTCGACCCCGACTCCTCTGGCGGTCCCTCGGGCGCGTGCCCGGGCCAGCCCGAGTCCGGCGCGGCCGAAGGCGAAGCCTGCGCGGCGAACTCCGAGTGCGAGTCCGGCGTCTGCCTGCTGTTCCAAGACGTTCCCGTGGACGACGACGCGGTTTGCGGCGCCATCATCGAGGACTGCAGCACCCGCATCACCGGGACCGTCTACGACTTCTCGACGCTGGCGCCCATTCCCGACCAGGACGTCAACATCGTCAAGGCGCTCGACGCTCTGACCAACCCCGCGGGTGCCGAGCCTGTTGCGGGTGGCACCTCGACCGCGGAAGGTACCTTCGACTTCCAGTCCGAAGGCCCCATCTCCTCGCCCATCGCAATCATCGCGACGGTCGGCGGCGGCGACTTCTTCCTCACCGCGACCGGCGTGGCCTCGGACAACGGCGGCTACGAAGTGGGCACCGGCATTCACGAGTTTTGGG
>CAYSPB010000071.1:0-23177 GCA_964432695.1 uncultured Nannocystaceae bacterium | reverse complement strand
GGCGACAGCCACGGCCTCGGGTGCTGCGTCCGCGGCTGGCTCGGCGCCTGCGTCCGGCTTGGCATCCGGCTCGGGCTTGGCTGCCGGCTCGGGCTCGGCTGCGGGCTCGGGCTTGGCGTCCCCCGCAGGCTTGGCGTCCGCGGCAGCGCTCTCGACCGGGTACTTCTGGGCCAGGAACAGCGCGATGTCGCTGGCAACCTGATCGTCGATCTCCGCGCCTTCTTCGACCATTGCCGCCACGACCGACCGCCACCCGGCGAGGTCGTCGGGACCATGGTTGTCGTTCTCGTCCAGCTCGTGACAGGCCGTGCAGTGCTCCTCGAGCAGCGCTTGGCCCTTGGCAGGGTCAATCTTGGGCTGCACGTCGACCTCGGCGTCGTGTGCCATGTCGACCATGGCCTCGGTGTTCTTCCGCTCCGCTTGCTGGGCGAGACGTCGCTCCTTCGTCGACTTTTGAATCTCGGGCGTGATCGCGGCGAGGTACGCCGTCACGGCGGGAATGTCCTCCGCCAGCAGCTGCTCACCGAACACGGACGGCTTGTCGAGCATACGCATCGAGACGTCGTACCAGCGCTGCGGCGTCCTGGGCTTGGCCAAGATCGTACGCATGTCGTGACAGACGATGCACTGCTTGACCAGCACCTGCCGACCGCGCTCGAAGCCCGAACGGGTGGTCAACGCCTCCACGTCGACCTCTTGCCCATCGAAGTCCACCTTGGCGAGCAGCTTACGAACCCGCTCGATGTTCTCGGGGTCCGTCGTGCGGCCCGAGAAGTCGTGCGCCTGAACGGCGTAGGGGATCGACAGCGTCGAAAGGATGATCGTGCACAGCAGGAGCCCGAACCCGTAGTAGGGCATGGACTCCTCGAAGTGGCGGAAGAACAGCAGGATCGTGATCTTGCAGATGAGCAGGACCCCAATCGTGATGCCCACGACCGCGTGGAACACGGTGCGAGCCGGCAGCTCGTACTGGTACTCCCACAGACGCGGAAGCATGTTCCACATCATCACCACGTAGATGATTCCGTAGGCGTAGCCGGCGAACGCGTGCATGCGTAGCCAGAAGCGAGGCGCCTCGGTCTTCTTCAGCTCTTCGTTCCAGAACTTCGGGCCCCACAGCCAGGCCTGAAGCAACACAGCAATGATGGCCAGGACCAGGAAAGCGATCCCCAGCCACATACTCAGCGTCGTACTCATGCGTCTCCTTGAGAGGAGCCCCGTGCATTCGGGGCGTGCGTTCGCGAGGGCGTTCCTTCTACGGGACGTCCGCCGCTCGACCCGACGATACTGGCCTAGCTCCCCCTCGTGCCAGCCCAGTTCTCATCGTTCAGCTTCGCATCGAATACGGTGGGGAACCGATTTGGTTACGCCGCGTCGGGTCCGCCGAGATAGGCACGGACTTCACTCGCAATTTCGTCGAGCAGGACCACCAAGGCTTCGGTTCGCGTCGTCAGGTCGCGGTCGGGGGCATCGTCCCGAGCCGCGTGCTCCACCGCGCTGGCGTGGATGCCGATCGCGGGCCGAATGATGCCGATGAACGACCCACGCAGCTTGTGGGCGATCTGGGCCAGGGCCACCCGGTCCCCGGTGGAAAGTGCCGACATCAGCGTCGTACGCTGTCCTGGCTGCTCTTCGAGGAACACCGACAGACACATCCGTGTCGTCTCCGGGTCGTCGCCAAAGGCGTCGAGCACCTCCTGGCTGCGGAGCCGATGAAACAGCGGGACGCGGCCCGGGGGTGGCGTGGGCGTGATGGCACGCAGCGAACCCGTCGCCCGCTGGGATGCCGCCGCATCGTCGGTCAGCATGCGATCGACCATTTCGAACAAGTCGTGCGAACGAATCGGCTTGGTCAGGAAGTCATCCATGCCAGCCTGGCGGCAGCGTTGCTGTTCCTCGGGCTGCGTGACCGCCGACAACCCCACGATCGGCACATGTCGGTCTTGCTGATACTCCCAGCGCCGGATTCGCTCGGTCGCCGCAATGCCGTCCAGACCGGGCATCTGCACGTCCATGAAGATGAGGTCGTAGTCGGACGAGGTGACGGCCGACAGCGCCGCGCCACCGTCGTTGGCGGTCTCGACCGTGTGTCCCGCTTTCTCGAGCAACCGCGCCGTGATCGTTCGGTTCGCGGGGTTGTCGTCGACGAGGAGGATCGTGCCACTGCGGCGCGTCCGGAAGCCAGCGGCGGTATCAGCCTCGGTTCGCTCCGGCGGACCCGCGCTTCGATTGGCCAAGGAACGGAGCGCGGTGATGACGGACGAGGGCCCCAGCTCGGAGGCGACCGACATCGTCACGCCTTCGGCTGCCTCCGCCGACCCGAACGTCAAGAACCGAAGCGAGCGCAGTTCAGGCAGTGCGCCGACCGAGGCGATGATCCCTCCGCCGCCCTCCCCTGTGGGCGCCGGCATCATCGCGAGGTCGAACGAAAGCTGGCTAGCCGCGGCGTTGGCGAGCTGCCCAAGCGCGAGCAAGGCGTTCGAGACCGCGATGACCGTCCCCCCCGTTGGGCGCAGCACGTTGCGGACGGCCTCGATCGTCGGCGCGTCGTCGGATACGAGCAGCACCTTCCAGGCGGGGATTGGCACGAGCGTGGCTTCTCGAACGCGACGAACCCACGCGGTGAAGAAAAACGACGCGCCCTCGCCCACCTCGCTCTGCACCCACAGCTCCCCGCCGAATAGGCGAACGAGGCGACGGGAGATCGCCAGGCCCAGGCCCGTACCGCCGTGTTTGCGCGTGTACGAGCCGTCGACCTGCTCGAAGGCCTCGAAAATCGACTGCTGACTGGCCTTGGGAATGCCCGGGCCGGTGTCCTGCACGCAGAACTCCAGGCAGATCTGATCGCCGCGCTCCTCGGTCACGCGAGCGCGGACCTCGACGTAGCCGGCCTCGGTGAACTTGACCGAGTTGCCGACGAGGTTGAGCAACACCTGGCGCAGTCGCGTCTCGTCCCCGAACACGATGCCGTGCGCTCTGGGATCGATGTCGACGCGTAGCTCCAGGCCGCGCTGCTGCGCCGGCGCCATCATCAGCTCGATGACGCTGCTGACCTGCGCATGCACGTCGAACTCGACCGGCTGCAGCGAGAGGCCGCCTGCCTCGATCTTCGAAAAGTCGAGGATGTCGTTGATCAGTGCCAGCAGCGCGTCGGCGGCGTCGCGAATCGTCCGGATCCCCTTTGCGAGGGTTTCGCCGGGCCGCTCCATCAGCAGCAGCTCCGACATGCCGATGATCGCGTTCATCGGCGTGCGGATCTCGTGGCTCATGCGAGCGAGGAAGTCCGCGCGCGCCTGACTGGCCGCCACCGCATCGTCGCGCGCCTGCACCAGCTCCTGCGTTCGTACCGCCACCTGCTCCTCGAGGTTGGCGTTCGCGTGCCACAGCTCGGCCGCCTTCGCCTCGAGCAGCTGTTCGGCAGCCTTGCGGGCTTTCCGCTCACGCTCGGCCCGGCGTCGATACGCGTCGAGTTCGACCTCAGTGCCCATCGAGCGTCACCGTGAAGTGCACTTCGCTCCCGTCCTCGGTCGCCTTCGTGTCCTGCACGGTTCCCGTTCGGTCGAAATGGTCGAGACAGCCCCGAATGAGTCCGCGCGCCAGGTCCCCCAGACACCGCGGGCTGCGGTAGTGCATGTGCAAGGTGTTGCCGTCGCGCTCGGTCGCGAAGCGAGGCAGCGCCGCCGTTGGATACAGCTTGAGAACCTGTACGTGGATGCGTTCCTCGACCTCTTCGAGGAAGTCGAGCGGCTCCGAGACCCCCTCGAAGAACTCGGGATAGATCTCGGCGAAGCGTCCGAAGAGGTGGTAGCCGAAGGCTTCGACGAGCCCCTCCACGGGCGTCTCCGTCTGCTTCGAGAGCGCCACGACCATCTCGATCAGCTCCTTGTAGTCGTAGTCGCCGACGGCCGTGTACACACCGTCGCTTCGGCTGTGCGCCAACACGTTGTCCGCAACCACGACGCCAAAGCGTGCCTCCACCATCTCGTTGAACTCGGTGAAGACGACGCCCTTCATGCCACGACCATCATCGGATGGTTTGGCTGCGCCTTGAGCAGGAATCGACAGGGGGCGCCCCAGATCGGGACGCCCGCTTTCGGCTCAGCGAAGCGAGACCCCGAGCGACACGGTCAGGAAGTGAAGCCAGTTGGTGTTGAACCCATCGGAGAACGGGTCCGGGTCACTCGACGTTCCGCGTGCGCCTCCGGCCAGATAGCGGACGTTGAGGAACGTATCGACGCCGTGACGCCACGCGAGCCCGCCTCGCAGGCTCATGTCGAGGATGGCGCCTTCGACGTCGCTGCGACCTCCATTGATGTAGCGGATCGGTGCATAGAAACCGTCCACCTCACCACCCATCCAAAACCGGCCGCGCACGAACCCGCGCCCGCGAAGCTTCAGAACCGGGACAGGGCCCACGTCGCGGACGGCACGAAGCTGACCGCCGTCTTGCGAAGCGTACTCGATGTTCGCGTTCCGAATCTGCAGCGACCCGCCAAATCCAACCTCCGAGGGGCCCGGCAGGATGTCGTAGAGGTAGCTGATGCGCCAGAATGGAAAGCTGTATCGAAAGTCGATCGGTGTGCCTGCAGCAAACGTGACGTCTTCAACGACCAGGTCCCGCTCGGCCACCGCCTGCGACTCGAGGTTGAGCGGCTGGTACAGCAGCGAAATCGTGTGCTGCCGCCTCGCCCCGATGTCGAGGTCGGCCGAGAGGCGACCGAACGGGAACAGCGTGTCCTGCCCCAGATCCTCGCGCAGGTCGGCGTACGTCCCGTCCTCCCCCAGCTTGAGCCGGTGTTCGAGCACGCTGAGAAACCCCAGCTCTGCGTGGAGCCGTATGGCAACACGTGAACCGGGGCGGTTCAGGATCGAGTCCGGCGCGTCCGGTTCACCTGCAGACGCGGTCGCAGGTGCGCACAACAGCGCAAACGCAAAACTGGCAAGGACACGGCGGGTCATCCGCCGACAGGCTAGCCGCCGGGGAGCACCTGTCGAGCCATCATCGTCTGGATGACCGCGTTCGCGGATACAGCGGTGGTGCTGTCGCCAAAGATGCAGTCGGGGTTGCCCGGCCAGCAGTGCCCTCCACCGTCGATCGTGCACAGCGACACGTCGACGCCCCCCTCACAGGCAGGCCAGCGCTCGCACAGCGCGTCGCCCTCGTCGACGAAGACGTCGGGCACGGGCGCGCATCCGTTTCGGTCGCGCCACCCCTGCATCATGGTTCGAACGTTAGGGTAGCCCGGGCCCGCCCCTCCGTACGGCACGATGTTGTCGTCGGTGCCGTGGAACTGCAGCACCGAGATGGAACGCGAGGGGGCGCACGACTCCGGTGGCAGCGTCAGTACGCCCGTGATTGAAGCCGTGGCTGCGAACACGTCCGCGGCCTCGCACGCGAGCCGGTGTGCCATGTGCCCGCCATTCGACATCCCGATCGCGTACACGCGCCGGTCATCGATGCAGTTGGTCAGCGAGATGTTCGCCACCAACGTACGCGCGAACTCGACGTCGTCGACCCCCTGCGACTGCGCCTCGCCACAGCATGCGCCGCCGTTCCACGAACTCGCCACCCCTGCGGGATAGGCCACGACGACCCCTGCGCTGACGGCCGCAGCGTCATACTCGGAGAACGATGCCTGCTGGGCTGGGCTGCCCAACAAGCCGTGAAGGTTGAGCACCAGCGGCGTCGGTGTGGTGACGTCGACCGTCTCGGGGATGAAGAGATCGTACGATCGCGTGCGACCGCCGACCTCGAGTGTCACGCCGTCGTAGCGCCCCGGCGGAAGCCCCCCTGGAGGGCATGCGGCGCCCGACCCGGTCGACCCTTCGTCGCTGGATGCATCGCCCTCACTCGTCGACTCCTGCCCGGTCGTGGTCTCCAGGTTCGTGTCTGCACCGCCTCCCTCCCCATCGTTTCCGACCGTTGTCGATGTCACCGTGGTCTCGCCACCGCCGGTCGACGTGGACGACGCGTTCGCGCCATCCATGTCCGTGTCGGTCTCCGTCTCTCCAGCGGCCGACGTGAAGGCACAGCCGAAGGTAGACACGAGCAAAATCGAAACTGCGGTACGGCGGAGCATGACGAAGAAGGACGGCCGGCTCGTGGCGTCGAGTCCATGTGCGCCAAGGACCGACGAGGGTTCCCCCGCCCCGCAATCGACCGTACTACGCCCCTGTTCGGCCCCGTAGCCCCCCAGGCCGTGGCGCGCTTAAGCGCGTTTAAGCGGAGCGTTCGACACCGCGTTCCTACGCTGCCAACGACCGCGGTGCGAATGCGCTGCGGCAGGAGCCATGGCAGTGAACTGGAAACATATCTACGCAGCGGCGCTCATTGGCGCCATGACCCCAGGATGTGGGTCGGACACGGATGAAGCCCCGGCAGACACCGAGGCCGACGCATCCGGCGGTGACGACCCCGCCGACACCGACCCCGACGAAACCGAAGGTGACGACCCCGCCGATACCGAAGACCCCCCCGACACCGACGACCCGCCTGACACCGACGACCCGACCGGGGGCGGTGGCCAAGACGGCCTGCTCGAAGGGCCGACGCGCGGTGGCCCGATTCAGATCAACGACGCAGGCACGGTCCTCGCCGTCGCGAACAAGGCGACCGACGACGTCACGCTGTTCACGACCTCCGACATGGAGGAACTCGCCCGGGTACCCGTCGGCGACGAGCCGGTCTCGGTGGCCTGGGACCCGGACGGCAGCACGCTGTACGTCGTCAACCGAGCCTCGGGCAACGTCGTGCGCATCGACAACGCCGACACGTCGAGTGCAGCAGCCTCCGGTCTTCGTCGGGTCGGAAGTGATTGCCGGCGCCCTCACCCCCCGCGGCCGAACGCTCTACGTCACGAGCTGGGTCGATGGGACCTTGACGGCCGTCGACACCGCGTCGATGACCGTCCAAGACGTGATCGAGCTGGGTGGAGCGCCATATGCGACGTGCATCACGAACGACGGGGACGACGACGACGACGACGAGACTATCTTCGTCACCGACTTTTATGGGCGCCCTGCATCGGGGCGCGAGGGAACCGATTCAGCACGGGAAGGCCGGGTGTTTCGGGTGTCGGCTGGCGACGGATCGGTGGAGACGTCCGTCCTGGCCGCGCACCCGAACTCCGGCATTCCCGACTTCGAGGAGACGGGCTTCTATCCCAACCAGCTGTACTCGTGCGTGGTCAATCGAGACCTCGTCTACGTGACCGCCGTCGGAGCCAGCCCCGAATCCTTCGAGGGCACCACGGACTTTCATCAAAACGTCCAGGGCATGGTCAGCGTGCTCGACCTCGACGGCGAGGAGGTCGACGCGCGCAGCCTGAACCTCAACGCGCTCGTCGACGAGCTCGACGCGCCCAAGCGGTTCGTCGCCGTTCCCGCAGACATCGCATTCGCGCCCAACAGCGAGTTCGGCTATGTCGCCTCGACGGCGAGCAACTCGGTGTTGCGCGTGGATTGGTCGCAGGATCCCCCTGCGGCGGGCTCCCCCTCGGGCGCGAGTTTCCTCGAGACCGCAGCGTCGCCTACGGGCATCGCGATCGCAAACGCCAAGGCGTACACGTACAACGAGGTCGACCGATCCGTCTCGGTCATCGATCTCGCCGAGCAAATCACGACCGACCTCTCCATCGCCGCAGCTCCACAGCCCGATAGTGCGGCCGAGGTGGCCGAGCTGCGAGGACAGCGGTTCTTCAATACCGGTCTTGGCCGGTGGTCAGCCAACGGCTGGGTGTCCTGCCTGGCCTGCCACCCAGCCGGCCTTACCGACAACGTCACCTGGCGCTTCCCCGCGGGTCCTCGCCAAAGCGTCGACCTGTCGGGCTCGTTCAACCCCGGCGGCACCGTCCAGCGCGTCTTCAACTGGACGGCGATCTTCGACGAGGTTCACGACTTCGAACTCAATACCCGCCTCGTCGCTGGAGGCACGGGCGCGATCGTGGCCGACGCGGGGCTCAACGAGAACGGCTCGGCCAACGTCGATGCCCGCATCGACTTTGTCGGACCCGGGGGTGTCGCTGACCCGCAGAACGGGTTCAACATCGGTTCGACGCGCGCCGTTGCGGCGACCGGTGCAGTCCCCGAGGACTGGGACGAAATCGAAGCCTACATCATGACCCTTCGTGCCCCCCATGCCGCCACCGTGTTCGAGGGGGATCCCGAAGCAGGTCGCGTGGTGTTCGAAGAAGCCGGATGCGTGAACTGCCACGCGGGATCACTATGGACGCTGTCCGAGCTGTACTACCAGCCCGCCCTGGACCAAGACGCGCGCACGTTGACCCTGCTCTCCCAAGGTGTGGACAGCATCGACGTCCGCGCGGATCAAGTCGTGGGTACCGATCCCGGTGAGGTATTCGTGCTCGAGGCCGACACCAACGGTCCGCCGCATCGACATACCTGTGTCATCCGCAACGTCGGCACCTTCGCGGAGTTCGGGCCCGAGAACCAGGGCGCCGAGGAAATCCGCCAAAACGGTGGCAACGCGCAGGGCGTGGACGGCTACAACGTGCCGTCGCTGTTCGGCGTTGCTGTCGGCGGTCCCTACATGCACAACGGCTCGGCAGAAACGCTCGAGGAGCTGCTCGACCCCACCGGCGACTTCGGGGACCACCTGCGAGCAGGCAACCAGATCTTCTCGCCAACCGACGACGAGCTCGCGGACCTGATCGCCTTCTTGCGCTCCATCGACGACGATACCGAGACGTTCGAAACGCCGGACGACATGGTGTTCTGCCCCGACGGCATCAGCGAGTAGCGTCCGGACCGAGCACGTCGGCGACGGCGCGCTCGAACGCGGCGCGGAGATATCGAAGGCCTGGCTCGTCCCGCGCGACGCGCCAGGTCAACTCGATCGCGTAAGGCGGAAACGGCAGCGGAGGCTCGAGCACCCGCAAGCCGCTCCGCTCGGCGACGGACGCAGCGAGCACCGCCGGCAGGCGGTGCACACGTAGTCCGTCGCGGCAACGAGTTCCAGGGCGGTCATGAAGGTTCCGACGTAGACGGCCACGTGGCGCTGTACGCCCGCCGCCTCGAGGAACTCATCGACTCCGCTCTTGCCGAATCCCTCCGGCGAGACACGAACGCGGCCGAGTTCGCCGAACGATTTCGCGGTCATGTTGCGACGGATCCGAGGGTGTCCGGCCCGCACGACGCACGCAAACGTGTCCTCGTACAATGGCGTACGACCGATCCGAGCGGGTGCGTCGGTTTGCAGACGCAGGACGAGGTCGGCGCCACCGGCATCGAGCTACGACCGCTCTTGCCGGCTGCACGCCCCGCGCGCGGGCCGATGCAACTGCGGCGCCCGGGGTCATCCAACTCGGCTTCGACATCCTCCGCTTCGAGGACGGCAAGATCGTGGAACACTGGGACGTGATCGAGCCGGTGGCGCCGCGCGAGCAGTGGAAACACGACAACGGCAAGTTCGGGTTTCGGTAGCGTCGGCGCGAGAGGCTGAGCCAGGGTTCTTCAAGACCCCTCCCGGTGGAGCCCCCGTGCGCACGCCGCTGGCTTCCATTCGCGGGTGCTCTAGGACGAAGGGAGCCAGCGGCGGTTGTGTTCGCCGAGTTTGGGTGGGGGGGCGTCGACCGGCTCGCCGAGGGACCAGGGGCCTCGGACGGGGCCGGTGGTAGGGCGGCGTTGTCGGAGTTGGGGGTCGCGCAGGGCCTCTTCGACCGTGAGGACCGGGGCCGCGGGGACGCCCACCTCGCGGAAGGCGGCGACCCAGTGGTCGAGAGGGGCTTCGGCGATCCGGGCGGCGACCCGCTTGCGCAGCGGTGCGGCGGCGAGAAAGCGGCCCCAAAGCGGCAGGTTCGCCGCTCCCGACATGCCGAGCACGTCACACATCCGACGCCAGAACTTGTCTTCGTCGACGATGCCCAGGCTCAGGTAACGCTCGTCGGAAGTCCGGTAGACCGTGTAGTGCGGCAGCGTGTGCAGGCGCAGGCGTTCGAGGCTCCTGACGCGCTTGCTCTGCCGAAGACGGTTCGTCATCGCTTCGAGCGTGGCCTTGCCGCGACCTTCGGTGATGCCATCGGCAAGCCGCCCCAAGACGCTGCCCAGCGAATCGGGAAGCGCGGCGCTGGCCTTCCGCAAGGCTTCGGCCGTCGGCTCTGCGGCAGCGGCCAGGCTGGCGTCGCCGGGCGTGAGTCCCTCGGACCACACGTACGTCCAGCTCAACAGGGTGTCGACCATCGCGACGTCGAGCACCTGACCGCGACCGGTTCGTCCGCGCTGCACGAGCGCCGCGAGGATCGACGTCACCGCCGTCATCGCGGCCGACAAGTCACCGAACGGGATGGCGCCCCCCAGCGGCCGGTCGTGGCTGTCGCGCAGCATGTGGCAGACGCCGGTGAGCGCCTGGAAGTTGAGGTCGTGCCCCGGGTGGTCTCGGTACGGGCCCTCCTGCCCGAACCCGCTGATCGAGCAATAGACGATCTGATCGTCCGCCTGCGTCACCGTGTGCGGCCCCAGACCGAGCTTGTCCATCACGCCGGGACGAAACCCCTCGACCACGACGTCCGCCTCGGCGAGCAGCGCCCGCACCGCCGCCTGTCCGGCGGGGTCCTTGAGGTCGACGACCACGCTGTCTTTGCCTGCGTTGAGGATCTCGAACAGCCGCGGAAAGACACGCGCCGTGTCGCCGCGGGGCGGCTCGATCTTCACCACCTCGGCGCCCAACGACCGCAGCAGCATCGTGGCGTACGGCCCCGGCAGGTTCATGGTGAAGTCGACGACTCGAATCCCAAGCAGCGGTTGTGTGTCGCGCATCGAGGCTCCTCGCAGCCCGCAGGATACGGTTTTTTGGGGAGTGAGCCGGGCTCGGGTAGCACGGAGGCATGAGCCTCGACGCGCCTCGTTCCCTGGGCTACTGGTCGATCCGCCTGCTGCCCCCGATGGCCGGCGCGCTGGGGCTGACCGGGCTCGCACTCACCTCAGGTCCGGTGGCGATCGTCTCGGCGCTGCTCGTGGTGTTCGCGGCGCTGCTCGAGTGGCGAGGCTGGGGTCGCGCAGCACAGACCCGCGGGCGCGCGCTGGCCGTCGCCACCCTTGCGGGCGCATGCGCCTGCGCACTGGGCCTGGCTGCGGTGGGCCTCAACGGGCCGGGCACGGACGAGAACGTCGTCGCACGCCGCTGATTTGACGACGCGGCCGTCCGCATACCACTCTCGGTCGGCATGACCGGGCGCGACGAATCGAGCCGCGCACTCGCGGTTGCGACCGAGGCGCCCAAGCCGGTCGAAATGAAACTCTCCGACTCGCTGCGCTCCGCCGCGCGCGACGAGTTCGTGTACGTCGGTCGTGACGGAGAGGTCCGGCCTGCCTGGAAGTACAAAGCCGGACGCGCCATGGCGCTGGGAACCGCGAGCGCACTGGGCGTCGCGGGCATCGGGCTTTGCTTCGCGGTCGGCATGCCGTGGCTGAGCCTGCTGTACGTCGGTGCACTTGGCGTCGTCGGCAACGCGTGGCGCCACGGGGAACGCCTCAAGGCCGCCGCCGCCATGGTGGCCGCCGATCAGCTCGACGATGCCGAAGCCGAGCTTCACGCGCTGGTGAACGGACGCACCGTCTCCAAGGTGGTGCGCGCGCTCGCGTGGCACAACCTCAGCGGTGTCGAGGTTCGCCGCGGCAACCCGAACGCCGCGCTCGCCCACGTGCAGCGCTGCCGCGACCAGCTCGAGACCACGCGCCGCAACGCCGCCGGCCCGTGGCCGCGGATCAACCGGTTCAACGAGGCGCTGCTGCTGGCACAAGTCGGCCGCGTCGCCGAGGCCCGCACCGCGCTCGAGGCCCTGCAGCAAGCACCCGAAGGTGAGTACTTCGAGATCCTGCGCGTCAACGTCCGGCTGATGGTGGCCTTCGCCGCCGACGACGTCGCCCTGCTGCCGCCGGACCTGCACGAATGGAACCGGCTCGCCCTCCAGACCACATCGGCCGAGCTGGCGCTCACACTCCTGGGATGGGCCCACGTGTGCCGCGGAGACGACGACATGGGCACGCACCTCATCGAGCAGGCGCTCGACCGGATGGATGAAGACCTCTTCTCGCGCCTCTACCCCAAGCCGTACGCGTGGATCAGCGCGCGGCGTCCTGCAGCCTGAGCCGCAAATTCACACCAAGCTGCGAAGCCACCGCATCACGACGTTGCTCTCGTCGCCTTCGGACGCTTCGCAGCCGCGCAGCAGCTCCGTGAGGGATACGGGGTCCACACTGCCGGGCGCACCGATGAACACGAGCCGGCTGTACGGGGCAGCCTCCCCCCACGGCTCACCGAGGTCGAGTTCGGCCCGTCGCCCCACGACGTGAAGTACGGCCTGCCGCACGTGCTCGCGGGTGGTCTGCACGATGCCCTTCACGCGGAAGATCGACGCCGGCAGACCTTCGATGACCTTGCGCAGGCGCCGGGGGGACAGCGGCACGTCCGTGGTGAAACTCCACGAGGAAAACGTCGTCGTGTGGTCGACCGGCTGCGCCGCGTCTCGCACCCGCACCCGCACGTCGCTGAGTTCGGGCATCGACTCGCGACGCAAACCCAACAGCAGCTCGGGCGGCACGTCACCGTGGCTCGCCTCGAGAATGCGCGCCCGCGGCACGATCTTTCGCACCTTCTCCTGGACCTTGGCCAGACGCGCCTCATCGAGCAGGTCGACTTTGCTGAGCACGACGATGTCGGCCGACTTGAGGTGGCCGCCCGCCACCATGCGCTGGCGAAACCCCGCCTCGAGATGGTCCTCTGCGTCGACCACGACCACGACCGCGTCCAGCTCGACCAACCCCTCCGCCTGCGGGCCGGCGATCGCCCGCGCGATGGCGGCTGGGTCGGAGACGCCGCTGGCCTCGATGATGAGGTGTTCGGGCGCGTCCGAACGCCGGGCCATCTGGTGGATCGATTTCACGAGATCCGCCCGGATGCTGCAGCAGATGCACCCCCCACCGAGACTGACCATGTCTCCTTCGACCCCAACGACCAGCTCAGCATCGATGTTGATCGAGCCGAAGTCGTTCACCATCACGCCCAGGCGGCGCTGCCCCCGTTGGTTGCGAATGAGCCGGTTGAGCAGCGTGGTCTTGCCCGCGCCCAAGAAGCCGCCGATGACCGTGATCGGAATGGGTTTGGAGTGCTCCATGGCCGATGAACGTGCCTACCAAGGTCCATCGGTAGGGGCAAGCACCGCAGCGGGGTGCGACGCGCGTGCGCCCCTTCGCTCGCACGCCCACGATATAGTCCACGCGTGGGCGATGCCTCCGGATCCGCGCTCGAGCGACTCGTTCGTCGGCTCACCGGCCGCGCCGACGCCGACGCGGGGCGAAACGAGACTTCGTTGCTCCAGCAGCTCGAAGCCGTCGCGCACGTGTCAGGCAAGCAAGCGCTCGACGTGGCCCTTGGCGCGCTCATGCAGCAGATCGGTGCACAGCGCGGCTTCATCGCCGTCCGCGACGAAGACGGAGGCCTGCGCTTCGTCACGGCCCGCGCATTCACCTCGTTGCAGATCGAAACTCCCGAGGCCGAGCTGTCACGCTCCATCCTGCAGGTCGCGTTCGAGGACGCGGGCCTCGTCGTGGTCGAGGATGCCGGTGTCGACAACCGCTTCGCCGACGCCCGCAGTGTTCAGGCCCTACGGCTGAAGGCCGTGTTGGTCGTCCCACTGGTGCGCGACGGCGTGCCGTTCGGCGTGCTGTACGTCGACAACCCCTCCGAAGCCGCGGCTTTCGACGATGCACGCCGAGCATCGGCGGGCGCGCTCGCAGAACTCATCGCGCCCGTGGTCGCCCGCGAGATCGAGCTCGACAACCTTCGCCGCACGGTCGAAGCCCAGGTCGACAGCCTTCGCGTCGACCACGACTTCGAAAATATCGTCGGCGCGTCCGCACCGATGCTGGCGCTGATGCAGACGATCACCAAGGTCGCTCCTACCCGCGCCACGGTACTCGTTCGCGGCGAAACCGGAACCGGCAAGGAGCTGGTCGCACGGGCGCTGCATGCCCAGTCGAAGCGCGCTGGCGGACCGTTCGTCGCCGTCAACTGCGCGGCGCTGCCCGCTGACCTCGTCGAAGCCGAGCTCTTCGGCCACGAGAAGGGCGCCTTCACCGGGGCAGAGCGCGCCCGCGTGGGACGATTCGAAGCGGCCGACGGGGGCACGCTGTTCCTCGACGAGATCGCGGAACTTCCCCTCGATGCGCAGGCAAAGCTGCTTCGCGTCCTCGAGCAAGGCCAGTTCGAACGCGTCGGCTCCTCGGCCCCCCAAACGGTCAACGTACGACTCGTCGCAGCCACACACGCCGACCTCCGGGAGCGCGTGAGCGCCGGTACGTTCCGCGAGGACCTGCTTTTCCGGATCCGCGTGATCGAACTTCAGGTACCGGCGCTCCGTGAACGAGACGGCGACGTCCTGCTGATCGCCGAGCGCCTGCTGGCCAGGTTCGCCTCCGAATACGGATCGCACGCTCGCCGCTTCGACCCCGCAGCGCGCCTGGCTCTGCAGACGTATCGGTGGCCCGGCAACGTTCGGGAGCTGCGCAACGTGGTCGAACGCGCTGCGATCTTGGCGGGTGAGCCCGATGTCGACGCGAGCCACCTGCCACCGGAGATCGCCGGGGCGAGCCCGGATTCGGAGGCCCCCTTGGACATCAAGAGCGCGGTCAAGGCGTTCAAGCGCCGCTTCGTGCAGCAGGCTCGCGCTGCGGCAGACGGCGACCATGCGAAGACGGCGGAGCTGCTCGGTGTCAACGCCAAGTACCTCTATCAGATGTACAAAGACCTCGGGATCGGTGGTTGAGCACGACCAAACGCTGACCGACGGGTCACAATCGGACGCGGGCGCTTCACCCCAACACCGCCTTCAGGCCGGCGCGCTCGTGGAGCGCTACCGCGTTCTGCATCCGCTGGGCAAAGGCGGCATGAGCGAGGTCTACGCGGCCTACGACCCGCGGCTCGATCGCAGCGTCGCCCTGAAGATCATGAAGCTCGACCGCAGCGACGAGGCGCATGCACGTCTGCAGCGAGAAGGCCGGGCAATCGCGCGACTCGGGCATCGAAACGTGGTCGTCGTGCACGACGTCGGAGTGTTCGGCGAAGAGCTCTTCGTCGCGATGGAACACGTGCACGGCCCCCCGCTGGCCCGGTGGATGCGCAACGCCTCCGGCTGGCGGGCCATCGCGTCCGCGTTCGTCCAGGCCGCGGATGCGCTGGTCGCAGCCCACGCCGCCGACATCATTCACCGCGATTTCAAGCCCGCCAACGCGATGGTCGAAGACGAGACGCAGCGGGTCGTCGTGCTGGACTTCGGCCTCGCCCGCCTCCGCGACCAACCCACGCACGACAGCGAGGGCACATCGGGTCCTGCGTCGGGCCCCATCGACGCGACACACAGCGCCGTCGGTACGCTCGGCTACATGGCACCGGAGCTGATGGGTGGCGATGGAGCCTCCGAAGCAACCGACCAGTACGCGTTCTGCGTGTCGCTGTACGAGGCGCTCTACGGCCAACGACCCTTCACGGGTCGACACGTCCTCGAGCTGCTCGACGCGATGAACGATGGCGCACCAGAGCCGGCGGATCGACGGGGCGTGCCGAACTGGCTGCACGCGATCGTCCGCACCGGGCTGGCGCCCGAGCCAGCACGGCGTCACGCCTCGATGCGAGCTCTGCGGGACGAGCTCGCCGCCGGACTGGCCCCCCCTGCACCGCGAGCGCTGTGGGGCTGGGTTGGAGGACTCGTGCTCGCGGGCATTGGCGGCACCGCGTACGCGCTTTCGGGACCCCGCGCCGATCCATGCGAAGGTGCCGGCGCCGCGTCGCTGTCCGAGTCGTGGAGCGACCAAAAGCGCCGTGCGGTCGAAGCTGGCCTCGCCGCCAGCGGACGCCCACACGCCACGGACACCACGCCCAACGTGGTCGCGCGCATCGACCGGTTCGCAACGAGCTGGGCACAAACGACCGAGGCCGCGTGCCGGCGGGCTCCCGCCAGCACGAACGCATCAGTGGCCGCGACCGATCGCTGTCTCGACCGTGCGCTCGTCCGGCTGGACGTCACCGTCGAGACGCTCGCCGCCGCCGCGACTACACCCGTAGTTGCCGACCACGCGATGGAGCTCGCGTTGAGCCTGCCTGCAGTGCAGCGATGCCTCACCGCACCTGGCGAGTCCCCGGGCGAGGATGCGCCAGCCACCGATGCGATCGCACGGAGCGTCGCGGCGAGAATTACCGGTTCGCTCGACGGCGCCACCGAGGCATCGAACGCGGCCGTCGCCGCATCGGTCGATGCCTCGGCCAGCGTTCGCGTCGACGCGCTGCTCGAGCGGGCGCGGGTCCACGACTCGCAGGCTCGGTACGCGGACGCACTCGAGGACACCTCCTCCGCGCTCGCCGAGGCGACCGAGCACGAGCTGGCCGTACGACAGGCGAGGTCGGCGGTCGAGCTGATTCGACTCTCGGGCGACCGGCTCCGCCGATTCGACGAAGCCTCGCGCTGGACCGCGGTGGCCCACGCACTCGTTGGGCGCTTGCCGGGCGCGACCGATCTTCAGGCCCAGCTCGACTGGGTCGAGGGCACGGTCTCGTGGCGCAGCGGAAAAGCCGACGAGGCGCGCCTCGAACTCGAGTCCGCGGCCGCGGCGTTCGACGTGCCTGGACAGGAGGAACGGCGTGCCGGGGTGCTGACCGAGCTCGGCTTGGTGCTCGACGAGCTCGGCCAGTCCGAGCAAGCCGAGGCGGCGCTGGATGCAGCACTCTCGCTGCGTCGAGAGCTGTTCGGCCCCCAGCACCCCGCCATTGCCGACGCGCTCGCCGACCTTGCCGTGGTCGCCGGGCGTGCGAGCCAGACCGAGCGCGCGCTCGCTCTCGGGGAACAAGCCCTCGAGATCTATGTCGAGCACGTCGATCCCGACCATCCGCATGTCGCCACGATCGCGCTGAACATCGCGCTCGAACACCAAGGCCAAGGACACTTCGAGCAGGCGCTGGCGTTCTACGCGCGCGCCGAGACGATCCGCCGGCAGCGGTTCGGCGATGACCACGTCCTGATCGCCGCGGTGCAGACCAACCGCAGCACGACCTACCTCGCCTTGGGACGGACGCAAGATGCCCGAGACGATCTCGAACGTGCCCTGGCGATTCTCGAGCGGGAGCACGGGCCCAAGAGCGCGTCCCTCGTGAACACCCTGACGAACCTCGGCAACCTCGAAGCCGACGAAGATCGGCTCGACCACGCGCTCGAGTACCGCACGCGCGCCCACGACATCGGGCTCGCCACGCTCGGACCCGCACATCCGGCCGTGGGCATCGCCGCACAAAACCTCGGCGAAGTTTGGCAGCGTCGCGACGACTGCCGACGCGCCAACGCGTACTACCAGCGCGCACTGGGCATCTTCGAGTCCGCGCTCGGCCCCACCGTCGCCGAGGTCGCCTACCCACTCACCTCCCTGGGCGAATGCGCGACCACGCTGGGTGAGCCGGCAGAGGCGGTCCGGGTGCTCGAGCGCGCACTCGACGTCCGCACGAGCACCCCCACCCCCCCCGCCGACCGCGGCCACACCGCGCTCGCCCTCGCTGCGGCCCATCACGCCTTGCAGCCCGGCAGCGATGACGCCCACGCAGCCGCTGCGACCGCCCTGCGCGCGTTCGACGAAGCTGGCGCGGCGGGTCGCGACCAAAAGGTCGCCGCGGAGAAATGGCTCACCGAGACCCTTGGCGTCAGAAAACCCTGACTCCGGCACGACCCCCGGTCGGTTTGGTCTGACCGCGCATCGCTCGATCACGAAGCTCTTCGGTCGGCACGCGGCTTGCTCTGTCCCGCCGCATGTCCAGCCTCCGCCTGATCGCCAGCCTCACCCTTGCCTGCGCCTTGCTCCCCGCCTGCGACGAAGACGAGGGAGGCGACGACGCGGCCACCACCGAAACGCCCGACGCGACGACGGGCGCCGACGACACCACGGACCCCCCGGACACCACCGACGACTCGGGAGCCGCCGGCGAAGGTCGCTGCGCCGCCGACATGGCGATCCTCTCGTGTGACGCAGCCGAGTGCGCCTTCGAGGTCGCCGAAGTCGACTGCGCCGCGGCCTGTGCCAACATCGCCACCCTCTGTGCCAACAACAGCTGCGACGCTCAGTGCACCGGCCTCGAAAGCGACCCCGCCCTGTGCAGCGCCGCGTGCGAAGGCACCAAAGGCCTCATGTGCTCCAACGTCGTCTTCGGCTGCTACACCTCGAACAGCGGCTGCGACGACGTCGGCAACTGCGTCGAAGCCAACCTCTGACCCAAACATGAGCCGCAAGCAGACTCTCTGCCGAAACGGTTTCTGAGGGACCCCCCGTTCAAAGGGGTCTCGAAGGAACCCGGCTTCGAGACCAGCGAAGCCGGCTCAACCGCAGGGGTTGTCTTCGTCGTCCGACGGCTGTCGGAGCGTCTTGGGCGAGATCGTCTCGTGCTCGCCGTCCTCGCCGATCGCGACGACCAGCTTGAGCTCCGCCCCGTGGCTCGACTCGAAGTACTCCACTTCGAGCTCGTAGGTCCCCGGCTCGAGTACGTACTTGCCCGAACGCGTCCGAGGCGAGTGGGCGCCCCAGTTGTCGATGATTCGCTCGCCGTCGATGTACAGACGACTGCCGTCATCGGATGTCATTCGGAAGCGATACTCCGCCTCCTCGTCGACCTCGAGGCACGTGGTGTAGACCACGGACCACTTGTCCTTCGGCATGCCCCGAAAGGGTGCGGCCTTGTCCCACTCGAACTCGAGCTTGCGGGCATACCGAATCGTGGCCTCGCCCTCGAACTCCTTGCCCTCGTAGTACTCGCCGCGCCACGGGCCCTGAGGGCCACGGACCAGCGAAACCGCACCGCCGATCGCCATTGCGACCATCACCGCCGCCACGAACGCGATCGCCACCGGCCGCAGTCGCAACCCCATGGCGCGCTCGGGACTGGGCGGCGCATCGACGACTGCGACCTCGGGGGCCACAGCGTCCTCGGCGTCGAGTGCGAGTTCGTCGTCCATGCGAAGGTGAGGCTATATAACAGGGGTCGGAACCGCGGACGAGCGGCTTGCGTGAGAAACGTGGTAACTCTTCGCCTGCGGTGACGGGCGATCTCCTGGACCTCGACGCGCGGGCGGCCCTCCCCCACGCCTTGTGGGCCGTGCGGGCCGACTGCGCAGATGCCGTCCTCGCCCCCGGCATGGTGGAGGGCGCCTCCGCATGACCTGGCTGGGTCGCATGTTCCGCTTCCTGCGGCGCATCTTCGGCAACTTCCGTCGAAACAACGGCCTGCTCCTGGCTGGGGCTCTCGGCTACAACGCGCTGCTGTCGATGATCCCGCTGTTCGCCCTCATTTTGGTGGTGCTCTCAGCGGTCTTCGATGAGGACCAGCTCATGGCGACGCTGGCCGCCCAGGCCCAGACGATCCTGCCTGGTCGAGCCGAGGACCTGACCGCCGCGTTCTCGGCATTTCTCGGCCAGAAGCAAGTCGTGGGAACCGTTGGCCTCGGCGCGATGCTGATCTTCAGCTCGCTCGCGTTTCGAATGCTCGAAGACGCAATGGCGACCGTGTTCCGCCGCGACCGCGCCGGAGACCATCGGCGCTGGTGGATCTCCGCCATCCTCCCGCTTGCCTACGTGAGCGTGATGGCGCTCGCGATCTTCGTCCTCACCGCGGTGATGGTCGCCTTCGACACGCTACCTGCCGAAGGCATCATCGTGTTCGGAACGCGCATCGGTGGCCCGGAGCTGAGCGTGCCGCTCGTGAAGCTGTTGGGTTTTGCCGGTCTGGTCCTCGTCCTCAGCTCGTTTTACTGGGTGCTGCCGCAGGTCAACGTCAAGCTACGGCGCGCCTTCGTAGGCGGCGCGGTCGCGGCCGTCCTCTGGGAGGCCGCACGCTCGGTGCTCGCCTGGTACTTCGCGAACCTCTCGCTGGTCGAGGTCATCTACGGCTCGCTCGCGACGGTCGTCGTCCTGCT
This sequence comes from uncultured Nannocystaceae bacterium, assembly GCA_964432695.1. Taxonomy (GTDB): domain Bacteria; phylum Myxococcota_A; class Polyangia; order Nannocystales; family Nannocystaceae; genus CAJXVA01. The sequence goes on along the minus strand of CAYSPB010000071.1, from coordinate 3,222 downwards.
GCTCAGCCTCGAGGTTGCCGCGATCATCGTGCTCATCGGCGCGGAGGTCATCGCGGAGCTCGAGCGCAACGACTTGGTCGGCCTGCCCTGGTACGACGTGCCGCGCCCGGGTGAGAGCCACGCGTCGATGGCCCTTCACGCCAGCCGTGAAGGTTGACGGCCTTGAACGTGCACGGTTGCGCGTCCGGTCTGCCTGCTTGTGTTCCTCGTCACCCGCGGCCACGGGTGTGTTGCAGCTCGCTTGTTCGATATTTCCCACAGCGCCACGGTGGCCTTGGATGTTGGCGCAACGGTTGGCATGGATCGGCGTGGTGCTGCTCGGGTTGAGCTCGGGCTGCACACGCCGCGTGTACTTTTCAGAGTCGATCCGCGAGGGTTTCGAGCTCGGTGAAGGCGGACCCGAGCACGAGGATGAGCTGCAGTATTTTGCCTCGCACCGCATCGTGCTCGAGCGCGAAGCGAGTTCGCGAGACGAACGCATCGCTCAGGGACGAATCATCCTCCGGCGGGGTCGCTACATCGAACAAGTCGTCATCCGCCGTGGCACCCCGGGCGTCGCGGTCGACTGGGGTGAGAACTTCGTCGCCGTCTCGTTCGAGGAGGGCACCGCGATGGTGTTCGAGCGGGAAACGCCTCCCGCGGCGGCGGACGGGACTCCGAGCCCCGGCGCGGCGCCATCCTCGAGCATCTACCGCCTTCGTACGACCCCGGGTCCCCTCAGCCGCCCCGTCGTGGACTTCGACGGCCGGGGCTGGATGCTGATGTCCTCCGTCCACACGGCGACGCTCCAGGTGAAGCGCAACGCAGCGGGCAGCCGCAAGAAGAGCCGCCGCGTGCTGCGAGGCCGCCGCCTGGAGTAGCCGAGGCGCGCCGCTACTTGAAGACGCGGGTGATCGCAGGGGTGAGTTCGTCCGGCTCGTCCCCGATCGCCTTGTCGTCGACGGGACCCAGGCCGAGGCGACCATCGGCCGTGCTGCCCCAGCAGCGCAGGCGAGCCTCCGTGGTCCTTGCACAGAAGTGGGCCGTCCCCGCATCGAGCTCGGTCGTGCCGGCGAGCAGCTTTACCGCGCCGAACGCTTCGTCGTCGGTCGGAAGTTCGTCATCGCCGAGGTCGGCTTCGCTCCCGGATGCCCGCTGTCCGAGCGCGCCCGAGCCCCAGCAGCGCACGGTTGCATCCCCGAGCAGCGCGCAGGTGGATTCATCGGTCAGCGCCGCCGCAAGGATCTGCTGCTCCCCCAGCATGGCCGGGGTCCCGATCGGAGATTCGTCATCGCCGATCGACTCGGTCGAGCCGAGGCCGAGCTGCCCCGCCTCGTTGTTGCCGAAACACGACAGCCGTCCATCGAGCGTGACAACGCAGGTGTGGAGGCGTCCCGCGAACGGGCGGCGCGAGGACTGCCCGAGTCCGACGCGTCCAGCATCAAATGGGGTCTCGTCGCGGCCGACGTCGGCCGTCTTCGCGGTGCCGAGTCGACCGCCGCGACCCGCCCCCCAGCAGTAGGCCCCTCCGAACACATCGACGGCACAGGTGTGGTCTCCATCCCCAGCGGTGATGGTGCGCAAGACGGCATCGCGACCGAGTTGAACCAGCGGCGCGTCGCTGACCTCGGGATACGGCATCGCGCCAGCACCCACGGTGCCTGCAAAGCCCTCGCCGAGACCGAGCTGGCCGACGGAGCCATCGCCCCAGCACGACACGGAGCCATCGGTAAGCAGCGCGCAGGTATGGGCTGCGCCGGCGACGACCTGCACGGCGAGGTCGGTCAGTGGCACCGCTTCGGGGACTTCGCCGGGATCGTCGCCCCAGTCGTCGGTATGCCCCAAACCAAGCTGCCCGCTGTCGTTGCCACCCCAGCAGTACACGGCCCCTGCAGTCGACACGGCGCAGGTGTGATAAAGTCCACCGCTGATCGAACGCGCCGGCGCTCCGAGAGGGACGTCGAGCCCAGCCTCGAACGGCGTCTCGTCGAGGCCGACCGGCGTGCGAGAGCCGATGCCGAGCTGCCCGTAGCTGTTGTCCCCAAAGCAGCGCACCGCGCCCTCGAAGTCGACCGCACACGTGTGCGCACCGCCGGTTGCAAACGTCCGTACGCCCACGGTCGGAACGCAGTCGGCCTCGCACCCGTCGCCCGAAGCAGCGTTGCCGTCATCGCACAGCTCCTCGTCATCGAGAATGCCGTCGCCGCAGAAGCCTGGTAGCTCGACCGCCCCCGTCGATTCTCCGGCGAAGCCCGTGGACTCACCACCACCTCCACCGGCACCTGCACCGCCGCCGCCGCTGCCCGGCGCCGTGTCTCCACCCGACGCATCGACGGCCTCCCCAGACGTCGACGAACCGAACACGCCCCCACTTCCCCCGGCGCCGCCCCCCAGCGGCTCCACTTCAGGGCTGTCCTGGCAAGCGGGCAAGAACACGAACACACAGGCCAGCGACGACAGCGCGCGATGCATGCAGCGGGCATCGGCGCGCGTTCGGTGGGGGCACAGACCGGTCTCGGGCCAGCGGGCACCCATCCGCCCGGTTTCGGTCCGGTCTCGCGCGCACCCGAACGCGCGACGAGGCTGCTATTCTGAAGGGGGGATGAGTGATCGCGGTATGGAATTCTGCGACATCGCGGTGTCCAATACGAGAGCGTGAACCGATGGCTCGATTGCCGCAGCAGCAGTCCGACTTCGACGTCAACATGGCCCACGCAGCCCAGTTCGCCGCGCAAGGCCTCGTCGCGCAGGCGATTGGCCTGTATCGCACGGCGGCTGCCAATGCCGAGGCGCGCGGCGAGTTCCGCAATGCGCTGCGCGCGTACGTGGAGATCGTCCGAATCGAGGGTCCCAACTCGGATACGCAGCTCAAGCTGGGCGAGATGCAGTACCGCTCCGGGCGACCCCGCGAGGCTGCGGCCACGCTCGATCGCGCCGCCAACCTCACGCTACAAGCCGGTCGGGTCGAGATGGGCCTGTACGCCTACCGGCTCGCAGCGATCGCCGACCCCACGGCTGCGCGCTGGAAACAGCTGATCGACTGGTGCCGAAACCTCGGCAAGCACGACGAAGCCCAGCGCCATCTCGAGGAGGGTGCTGCAGAGCTGTTTCGCGCCGAAGCGTTCGAGACGTTCGTCTACGTCGCGAACCTGCTGCTCGAACTCAAGCCGACCGACGTGCCCACGCTCCGCATGCTCATGCGAGCGCACCTGCACCGCAAAGACGTCCACCGCGCTGCCACGA
>CAYSPB010000070.1:0-23184 GCA_964432695.1 uncultured Nannocystaceae bacterium | reverse complement strand
ACCCCGAGCGAGCACCTCTCCGAAGCGGAGATCCGCGCGGCCGAAGCCGTGATGCGGGCCTTGTTCTGCCGGCTCGCCGAGCTCGGTCCGCAGCCGGGCACCCCGCCGGGCATGCAGAAGCTCCTGCAGAACGAGACGCCGTCGATGGGAGAGTTCCTCGACCTCGACGACCACGCCTTCGAGACCGCGCTCAAGCGCTACAGCGAGGGTTCCGACCAGATCCTCGCCGAACTCGCCCAGCGCCTCCGCTACCGCCGCCTGTTCAAGACCATGCGTTTGCGACTCGACGTGCTGCCCGAGCTCGCGCGCGAGCGGCTCGCCGAAGTCCTCGCCCAGCACCACGACGGCCCCGACTACGTCGCCTCGGTCGACCGGGTCGAGATCGCCGCGTACATCGAAGACGACCGCATGATGGTCCACACCGGTGGTCGCCTGCAGCGGCTGCTCGACGTCTCTCCGGTGCTGCACGGGCTCAGCAACGAGACCTTCGTCCATTACCGCCTGGTGTTTCCACCCGAGCTGCGCGACACCGTCCGCACCGCCTTCGCCGACCTCCGATGACGCAACGAAGCCGCCGAAAGCCGCGCTGCTGGGAGTGCGGGCTCAAGCCCGACAACTGCGCGTGCGACCTGATGCCCACCGTCGAGCTGAAGACGCCGCTGTGCATCGTGCAGCACGTGCGCGAGAAGTGGAAACCCACCAACACCGCGCGCCTGCTCGCCAAGATGGTCCCCAACGCCGCCCTGCTGCCCTACGGCATGCGGGAGCCAGCGTTCGATCCCGGGCCGCTTTTGGACCCCGACGTCGAGTACTACAACCTGTTCCTGCGCGACGACGCGATCCCGGTCACCGAGCTGCCGCCACCGCCACCGGGCAAACGCCGCGGCTTCGTCGTGCTCGACGGTACCTGGCACCAATGCTCCCGCATGGCGAGACGTGTCCCCGTCGTACAGGACGCCCCCTGCGTGATGCTGCCGCCCGGCGGCCGCCCGAGCATCTGGCGCGTCCGCACCCAGCACGACCCCCGCGGCGTCTCCACCTTCGAGGCCACCGTCCGACTCCTCGAGCTCGTCGAAGGCCCCGAGGCGGTCCGGCCCCTGCGCGACGCCTTCGAGATCATCACCGCGCGCCTGCTGTGGCTCAAGGGCAAGCTTCGCTCCCCCGACGTCCCCGAAGACTGGGACGCCGCCCTGGGCCCCCTCGTCCTCGACGGCGACGAACAGCCGCCCCAGGGCTAGCTACGAGCGGCCGCCGAACAACCCGTCCAGCGAGCCCACCGTGGCGGCTCTCCGCAGCACGTCGTCGAGCGCATCGGGTGCAAGCACGTCCACCTGCGCCCGCACCTCGTCGGTGGGCCGGAGAAGCAACCCAACGGCGCGCATGCGCCGAGCAGCGGCGGCAGGCCGCTCAAGGCGCCTTTTTCATCATCGTCTGCAGCAGGGTCCGCTCGGCCTTGGACACCGTCGACCCAGCATCGAGGTGAACGAAGACCATGTGGGCAACCATCGCGAGCATCGGATCCGCGTTGGCAAGGTCCCCCTCGGTCACCAGGCCCAGGCGAGGAAACTTGCAGGTCTGCCACACCTTCGCGTCTCGAGCCTCGGGCGCCACCGTGGCCATCGACGTCATCATCGCGCGCCCGTCGGTCTCGCACGCCTTGTCGAGAAGGCCGATGTTCTCCGAGATACTCTTGGCGAGCAGCATCGCGCGTTGGTCGGCGGGTGCGTCGGTCAGTGCGTCGAGCCCCTCGATCAGCGATGGCGGCAACCGCTTCGCTTCGAGTTGAGCCAACGCCTTCGCGGCCAACGGCGGCTGCATCTGTGGGCTCGCCTCGGCGAGTGCCGTCGCACCGGCCTCGGCCTCCTTCGCATCGACCGGTGGAAGCGCGTCTTTCTTGGCCGGCGAGGGGGCTTTGGCCTCCGGCGCCGCCTCGGCACTCGCTTGGGGCTTCGATGCGGCCGTGGAATCAGAACCGTCGCAGGCGTACAGGAACACGGACAGCAACGAAACGACGACGCGATTCAGCACGCGCCACTCGTACCACGAGCAGTTCCCCAGCCCTCCCCGCGCGCGATGGGTCCTCCGCACGAATCGCCGGCACAGTTCCCTCGCCAACGGTCACACCCGACGGTCCTTCGGAGCGCCCACACGAGTGTCCCTGCCTCTAGTCCCGTCGGGCGCCTTCGCCTGCACGCCGCCCAAACCGGCGGCAGGACCGACCACGAGCCGCCCCCCCGAACAGGCCAGGAAGAGGCGGAAGCCCGGGGAAAACACCATGATCCAAATGTCGCGAGCCACGAGAAATCACCGCGCGCGTCGACAAAGCACGAAGACCCCCAACTGCGGAAAACCAGGGTCTGCGCGGTCCCGCACGGCGTCGCGCCAAACCCGCCGGAGAACCTGGGGACAATCGCCACGTCGATTGCCTGAATCGTCCACCGGGCTCACACGTCGATTTCAGCACATGGCCTTTGCACGCATCTTCGCCCTCGCTCTGCTGACCGCCGCCCCCGCGCTCGTCAGCTCCGATGCCGCCGCCGCCACCCCTGAAGCCCAAGCCCCCGCCTCCAAGCTCTCCATCGCGGCAACCGTCAAACACGACGGCAGCACCGCCGCCGCGAAGCAGGTCGCCGCCCTCGGCGAAACGAGTACTCTGCGCGCCTCCGCGGACGACCACGAGCACGACCTGTCCATTACAGTCACAAAGAGTGGTGACGGCTATGTGGTCAAGCTCGGCTACACCCGAGACGGCAAACGCATCTTCAAGTCCAAGTCCGCCACCACCGCCGGCGATTCGCTGACCATCGACGCCGGCAAGGGCACCAGCATCACCGTCGCGCTCGCCCCTGCCAAGCCCAAGCGCGCGCGTATCGACATGCCCGAAGGCGATGATCCTCTGGCGGGGCTGTAGACACCACCACCAACCGCCCTCGACGGGGCCTCTTCGTGAGGCCCCGTTTTTTTTCATGACGACGAAACCCATCGCGGCTGCGCGGACACAAATTGGGATTGGGCACGTCGCGCTGGGGCAGTGTTCCCCGAAAAAACAACCAGAACAGGGGGTTGCGGCGCATCCACGCCGATCCAGGTTGGCGAACGTGAGCACCGCAGCGACCGCCGACCCGACCCATCTGGGCAGCCTGGATCTCAACGTCGAGTCTACCGCCGTGACCGAGGCCGAGCAGATGGCCGAAACCCACCTCGCCCGGCTCGACGAGGTAGAGCAGGTCGGCAAACTCGTGCGCTGGCTCGAGGACATCGTGCGCGTTCCAGGCACGAAGTTCGGCGTCGGCCTCGATGCACTCTTGGGCTTCGTGGTGCCGGGTGTGGGCGACGCCGTCACTGGTACGCTCGCGCTCTCGCTGCTGGTCACGGCCCTGCGCCGCGGCGTGCCGCGGGTCGTCGTGATGCGCATGTTCCTCAACATCGCGGTCGACGTGATCGTCGGATTCGTTCCCGTCGTCGGAGACGCCTTCGACCTCGTCTGGCGCAGCAACGTACGCAACCTGGAGCTGCTCGAGCGCCACCAAGGTGAGCTCGAACCCACCGCCCGCACTGGCGACTACGCCATCGTCGCCGGCGCGGCAGCGCTTGTCGCCGCGAGCGTGGCGGTGCCGATCTTCACCGTCGCGTGGCTCATTGGACTCGTCTTCTGAGCCCTACAGCCAACGACGCACACGCCGCGTGTAGTCGCGATAGGCCTGCCCGAACTTGCGTTCGAGGTAGGCCTCTTCGTGTACGATGGCGGTCGCGAAGATGATGCGCCACGTCAACGGGACGAGCACCAGCACCGCCGGCGCATCCGCGAGGAGCCCCATGCTGGCCTGCGAGATGCCCATCGCCAGGTACATCGGGTTCCGCGTCCGCGCGTAGACCCCCGTGGTGATGATCGAGGGCGTCGTCTTCCACGGCTCGGGATTCTGCCCGCTTCGCTTGAAGAGACCCATCGCGCCAACCACCAGCCGCACGGCAGCCAAGAGCAGCAACGCGCCGAGGCTGAGGCGGAGCCCGGTGGGAAGTGGGAGTCGAAGCGGCCAGATCCAATGCAGCGCGAACCCGAACCCGAGGACGCAAAGCGCAACCAGAGGTGGGGGCAGACGTACGGCTGCCGCGTCGTCATCGGCCGTGAGCACGTTCGCAGTATAGTGCCAGAGTGCGCGCGCTGGTCGTCGACGACACGCTGGAGGTCACCGAGGTCCGGCCACCGATTCCCGAGCCTGAGGAGGCCGTCATCGCGGTCCATCGCGCGGGGATCTGTGGCACCGACCTCGCCATCCTCGGGGGTTACGCCGACTATCGCGGCGTGCTCGGGCACGAGTTCGTCGGAGAGGTGGTCGACGCCGAGATGGCACCGCAGTGGCTGGGCCGACGCGTCGTCGGCGAGATCGGCGTCCCATGCGGCCGCTGCGACCGGTGTCGCCGCGGGATGCCAAACCACTGCACGCGACGCGAGGTCATCGGGCTTCGAGGCCGCGCCGGCGCATTGGCCGAAGAGGTCGTCCTGCCGGTGGGCAACCTGCACGAGGTCCCCGACTCGGTCGACGACGACGCCGCGGTGTTCGTCGAACCACTCGCCGCTGCGTTTCGCATTCTCGAGCAGGTGGAGGTCGGGGCCTCGACGCGCGTCGGGGTATGGGGCGATGGCAAGCTCGGCCTGCTCACGGCCATGGTCATGGCCACGACGGGATGCCATCTCACCGTGGTCGGACGCCACCCGCACAAACTCGACCTGATCCGATACACGGGCGCGACCGTTCGAACCCCCGACGACGTCTTGCGCCCCGATTTCGACCTCACGATCGATGCGACGGGTCGCACCTCGGGTTTCAATGCCGCGCTCGCCAACGTACGGCCGCAAGGCACCGTCGTCCTCAAGAGCACGCTCGCCGACGCGCCCCCGCTGAACGCGGCCCGCCTCGTCGTCGACGAGATCCGCCTGCTCGGCTCCCGCTGCGGCCCCTTCGAGCCCGCGATCGCGGCGCTGGCCAACGGCACCATCGATCCTCGCCCACTGGTCGAAGCCGTGTATCCGCTTAGCCGCGGTGTGGATGCGGTCGAGCACGCCGCCCGACCCGGTGCCTTGAAGGTCCTCGTGGATCCCCGCAACGCCGAACCGCAGGAGCACCCCGCATGACCGGCGCGCGACGCCATGCGGCCCTCGCCCTTCTGTTGCTATCGGGATGCGTACGGTCGAACGCCGCGTTTGGTGATGACGTCGTCGACACCACGGCCTCCACGACCGACGAGCCCACGACGCAGACCGGCGACGACCCGACCGAGCCGGGCACGACCAACCCCGACCCAACCGAACCCGACACGAACGGGGACGCAGACGCCGAAACCACGGAGGACGCGGACGTTTGCGACGTCCCGCTGAGCGGCTGCAACACGTTCGCGCAAGACTGCGGCGACGGGGAGGCCTGCAAGCCGACCGCGGGCGAGCAGGGTGACGGAACGCGATGCGTCGCCAACGGCGATGGCCCGATCGGAGCCCCCTGCGAGCCCCTATGCGGCGAACTCGACGGCATCGACGACTGCGCAGGCGATGGGTTTTGCGACGTCTTCGCAGACGAACCGACTTGCATCCCGCTGTGCCGAGGTTCGGTGGGCGACCCCGAGTGCCCACAAGGAAGCACATGCTTGCGGCGCTTCGTGGGTGACGAGGTCGTCGGGCTTTGTCGTCCCAGCTGCCGCCCGCTCGACCCCGACGACTGCGAAGGCGATCAGGCCTGCGTGGTGACGATCAACGGCGGCGTTTGTGCGCCCGTCGACGACACCTTGTTCCCTGCGGTCCAGGGGATCCCGTGCTCCGATGCAGGCTTCTGTGGATTCGGATTCGTCTGCATCGACGGCGGCCGCGTCGAAGGGTGCCCCGACGAGAACGGCCGCTGCTGCGCCCAGCAGTGCGACACCACCGACCCCGATGCATGCGACGAACTCGCCGACTCCTCGTGCGTGCCCTACGGCGAGCTCGAAGGAGACGAGATGGGGCCGTTCGTTGGAAGCTTCGGCGGCTGCGCGCTCCCGGGCTGACGCTCGTCCACCGGGCGCGTACCATGCCCGGCATGCCGGACTATGACGTCTGCGTGATCGGTGCGGGGCCTGCCGGCTTCGCCGCCGCGATGCGAGCCTGGGACTTCGGCAAGCGCGTCGCGCTGATCGAAAAGTCCGACCTTGGAGGCGCAGGCGTCCACAACGGCGCACTCAGCTCGAAGACGATGTGGGAACTCTCCCGCGACTACCGCAACGCGACCCGTCGCGACCGCGGCTTCGTGGCGAACGACCTGGAGGTCCACTACTCGGCCATGGCCGAAGCGGTGGAGTCGGCGACCCAATCAAAGGTCAACCAGATGGCGCGGCAGCTTCGCGAGCTCTCTCGACCGCGCCCGGGATGTCCCGGGTCGATCAACCTCATCCACGGCAGCGCGCGCTTCATCGACGCCAACCACATCCACGTCGAAGGCGGCAGCGCAGGGTCGGCGAGGACGATTTCGGCCTCGGACTTCGTCATCGCCACCGGCTCGCGGCCGCGGCTGCTGGACACCATCGACGTCGATGGCCACACGATCATGACCTCCGACCACATCGGTGGCCTGGAGGAGTTCCCCAAGAGCCTCGTGATCCTCGGTGCGGGCGTGGTCGGCTGCGAGTTCGCCACCATCTTTGCGAACTTTGGCCAAACGAAGGTCAACCTCATCGATCGGGCCGAGCGCATCCTGCCGTTCGAAGACGCCGACGTCGCGCGTCTGTGCTCCACCAACCTCGAAGCCAAGGGCGTGACGATTCACCACCGCGCCAAGTTGATCTCGATGCGCCGGGTCAACGGCGAAGTCGAGTACACGCTCGAGTACGCGACGGGCGGCCGCGAGACGATCCGCGTCGAGAAAGCGATGATCTCGATCGGGCGGATTCCAAACACCGACAGCCTCGATCTCGACAAGGCCGGCGTCACGCTCAGCGACCGCGGGCACATCGTGGCCGAAGACACCCGTACCGAAGTTCCCAACATCTATGCAGTTGGCGACGTCACGATGGACGCGGCACTGGTGAGCGTGGGCGAGATCGAAGGCCGACACGCCGCCGAACGCATCTGCACGCCCGACGCGAAGACACTCTCATACGACAACCTCTCCACGATCATGTTCCTCGACCCCGAGGTCGCAGCGATCGGACTCAACGAACAAGAGGCACAAAAGCGACGCATCCCCTATCGCGTCGCGGTCTACAACTACGCCTTGGTCAACCGCGCGATCGCAATGCGAGCCACCGACGGCTTCGTGAAGCTGCTCGTGAGCGATGACGACGAAATGCGCATCCTGGGCATGCGTTCGCTCGGGGTCCACGCATCCACCAGCCTCGAAGCGGTTTCGCTCATGATTCAGCACGCACGATCCGCGCGCGAGCTGGCCGAACTCCTGCATCCACATCCCGCCGTCACCGAAGGGCTTCAGGACTGCGTCCGCATGCTCACGGGAACCTCGATCTACAAGCCCGAGGTGTTCCGGTCCGAGCTACGACTGTCCCGGATCGGGTACTCCGACGCCGGAGATGCCGAGCCGCGCACCTGAACGAACTCGCGGTCCACAAGCGGCGACCTCGGAGCGCGAACTCGCCCCAAGCCAGACCAACGTCTCCGCGCTATCGTTGTACTTGCAAATGGGGGGTTGGTTTCGTCGCTGGTTCGAAGGTGGGTGCAAGACGCCCGCGTCGAGCGAGCGACGAGAGCGCCCGGTGACCATTCCGCCGACGGGCAGCGCCGCCGAAGAACCGCAGCCCGACCGACGAAGCTGCGCGCGCGTTCCCCTGCAGCTTCAGGTTCGGCTTCGCTTCGAAACCACCGAGGCCATGATCGCCAGCCGAACCTTCGACATCAGTCGGAGCGGGGCCTTCATCGCGCTGCGAAATCCGAGGCCGCGTGGCACGCGGGTTCGTCTCCAACTCGAGGTCGACGATGCAACGTTGGTCATCGGTGGTGAGGTCGCGCGTGCAAGCAATGGCAAGGGTGGCGGCCGGGCGGGCATGGGGATCCGCTTCACCGAGGTCACGCCGCAGGCCAGTGAAACCCTGGCTCGCCTGCTCGAACGCAGCTGAGGGGCCGTTGGCAGGCGTCGTCCCACGAAGCTGACGCCGCCTCCGACGCGTGGCAAGCTCCGGGCCCATGGCGTCGAGCGAGTACAAACACGTCCCGTACCAGCCCGAGCGGATCCCGCACGACGAAGCGCTCACGCGCGGCCAAGCGTTCTACGCCAACATGGACGGCCGCCGCTCGGTTCGCTTCTTCAGCGAAGACCCCGTGCCCCGCGAGGCGATCGAACTCGCAATCAAAACCGCCTCCACCGCCCCCTCCGGCGCCCACCGTCAACCGTGGACGTTCGTGGTCATCAGCGACGCGGAAATCAAGAAGCAGATCCGCATCGCGGCCGAGGAAGAGGAACGCAAGAGCTACGAAGGTGGTCGCATGCCGGAGGAATGGCTCGAAGCGCTCGCACCACTGGGCACGGATTGGCAAAAACCCTACCTCGAGACCGTGCCGTACATCGTGGTGCTCTTCGAACAGATCACCGGCTTCGACGACGCCGGCGAGGTGCAGAAGAACTACTACGTCAAAGAGAGCTGCGGCATCGCGGCAGGCCTCTTCATCGCTGCACTGCACCAGATGGGCCTGTCCACCCTCACGCACACGCCCAGCCCGATGGGCTTCCTGAGCAAGATTCTCGGGCGTCCGAAGAACGAACGCCCCTTCATCTTGTTCCCGGTGGGGTACCCCACTTCGGACGCCACCGTGCCCGATATCCACCGCAAGGCGCTCGACCGCGTCAGCGTGTGGAACCCGAAGCCGTCCGAGGACTGAGGCAGGCACTCAAAGCGGGCCACGGACGAAGTCGTCGTACGTGAACCCGCCGCCGTTCATGTGTTGAGAGAACCCGCTGCTCCCCGGCTCGACGATCCGGCCTTCATCGCCGTCGCTCGCTTGCGCAACGCCGAGGACCTCGCCGTCCGGTGACTCGAGCGCGCATCGAAGCGAGACCGGGTCGACCTCGCGAAGAGCTGGGGCGTGCCGTGGACCGCAGCGGACGCCGCAACGGTGATTCCGACATATCCATCGCCAAAGTCCTCAGCTGCCGGCCTACGCACGAAGTTCGACCGGTAGTCCACGCCGGCACCTTGTGCAACGACGACGCCGCCGGACGCGAGTGCGAACCCGGACGGATTCGATTCGATCCAGCCATTGCCAAGCTCACTGCCATCGCGCCGCTCGAAGTCATCTTCGAACATCGCGACATCGTGCTGCTCGCTGTCGCCCGTCGAGGTGGACGTCGACGCGTCCTCGGTCACCGCGGGGTCCTGGCCGCCCGAGGTCGAGGTGGACGCGCCCGCTCCCTCGGTCGCATCCACCCCGTCCCCTGACGGCCCCGCGTCGGAGGTGGCCGCCTTGCCCCCATCCGACGAGGTATCGCCGGGACCCGTCGAGCCCGACGACGCCGGTACGCATCGCGACGCGTACTCCGCTCCTGAATGCGCACCGTAGCGATACCCGCTCTCGCACGCCTCGTCCGGAAAGCTGCAGAAGCCCAAGGCTTCGCAGCGCGCCGACGGACCGCACGCCTTCGCATGGGCGCAGATGAACGTTGCGGGCGTGCAGCTCAGCGCCCCGGCAATGCACGCTGAGCCCATCAGTCCCGCAACGACGCCGTACCCGCGACAGGCGCGTTCCCTCGGCTTCACGCTCTCCCGCTCACCCCGCGACCACCCACCCACCGGAGTTCACGTCGTACGAGCGTCGGATCGCGGCTCAGGATTTCGAGCGGTCCGAGCGCACGCTTACGTGAGTTCGGAAAACGCTCCGTCGTACCCGTCATCCCCAAACGTCTCCACGTCGATCCCGACCGCGTTGCACAGGCTTGCGAGGACGCCGTTATGGGCTCTGCCACCCAGGTCGACGTATCGCCCATGCCGAAAGTGGTCGCCGCCGCCGGCGAGAATCATCGGGATGTTTCGAATGCCGTGCGCACCACCGTCATCCATGTGGTCGGTGAACAGGACCACGGTATTGTCGAGCATGGTCCCCTCGCCCTCGGGAACTAGACGCAGGCGTTCGACCACATAGGCGAACTGGTCGATGAACCACTTGTCGCAGGTCCGCTTGCGCATGCGGTGCTCGGGCGAGAGTCCTGCACTGTGGGCAATGTCATGATAGCCGCGCTGCGCGTACTCGTCACCAGGACCGGTGAAGTCGTCGCCGAGGAACGGCATCGTCATCGTGAACCCGTGGGCGCCAACACCCATCGTCACCGCCCGGACCGCATCGCAGGCCATCCCCATGACGATCATGTCGAGATGAGCCTTCCACAGCCACGGCAGATTGAGTGTGGCGTTCACGTCCACACCAGGCTCGAGGTCCACGCCTCCCTTCACGCACGCCGCCGGTGCAACGAGCTGCTGTTCGAGTTCCCAAATCGCCTCGAGGTGAGCCTGCACCCGCGCATTGGCCTCCGTCCCGAGGTGAGTCCCGTACGCTTGGAGCCGCGACCCGACGTGGTCGAGCATGCTTTTCTGGCGAATCACGCGGCGCGCAGCCTCGAGGTCCCCGGCACCACCTTTGCCCGTGCTCGCCCCGAAGAGGATCTCGTGAATCGAGTACGGGTCCCAGGTCGGCGGATTTTCGTTGGGGTCGTTGCCAACGGCGGGCCCGTTGTAGGACATCGAGCGCTGATGCTTCTTGCTCTCGCCGCCGAAGTGCCCGAGCAGCTGCAGCGTCAACGGTGGTGCTGAGGGGTCGCGCTCGCGAAACGTGCGATGGACGAACTGATCGACGCTTTCCCCGTTCGCGATCATCGTGTTGTCGACCGTCTTCGAGCGCGTCCCCGTGAGCAAGAACGGGAACGTCTCGTGGCCACCGCCAACCCCACTTTGGTGGGTCGGGTCGTTGAGCATCACCTGCAAGTCCACACCCCGCAGAATCGTGACGTGCTCGCGAATCGGCTCCAGGCCAGACAGCTCGAAGCTGAGGGAGAAGTCGTGTTCGCCACCGTCGGGCCAATACTCCCCGAGAACGCCGTTGGTGCTCTGTAGGATCAACAGCCGCTTCGGGGGGCCTCCATCTTCGGCCCAGCCGTGGTGCGGCAACAGGGGGAGCAAGGCCGCACCACCTCCGAGCGACGCGAGAAATCGACGACGATTGAGTTCGTGGATCATTGGAGCATCTCCCCCTCGAAGGCTTGTCGATGACGGAACGCGGAGCTGACGGCGATTTCCACCAGCAGCGCGCGCAGGTCTCCACCGCTGTCGGCAAAGTCGGCAGTCCACCGTTCGAGCCACGCTTCATCCACGGGTAGCTCGGCCCGTCCCATGGCGAACCGGAAGAACTGCTTCGGCACGCATGCCTGGACGGCCGGATGCACGGCGAGCTGCTCACTGAGATCGATCACACCATCGAAGTCGAAGGCCTCACCGTCGGGACCGTTGACCCGACCACTGGTTCGGATGGGAGCTCCGTCAGCGCCGAGCAGCGCGGTACGACCCATGGCATCGAACGCCTCGAACCCGAACCCGATCGGGTCCATGTTGACGTGACACCCCGAACACGCCGGATCCGAAGCATGCTGCTCGTAGAGCTCGCGCGTGGTTGCATCCGGGGACGGAGCAGGCGGCGTATCGTCCACGTTCGGGGGTGGCGGCGGGATCACCTGGCACATCAGCTGATGCCGCACCAGCGCACCCCGGCGCGTGGGAGAATTGCCTTGCGGACCCGTCGACGCCGTGAGCACCGCGAGCCGCGTCAGGAGCCCCGCACGCCGTCCGTCGTCGATCGCCACGAACGCCCCGCCGGTCGACGCGACCCCGTAGAGCCCCTCGAGGCGCTCGTCGAATGAATATGCGTCGAGAGTGAGCAAGGCGTCGAGGTACGGTTCATCTCCGAGCAACACGTGGCCGAAGAACGCCACGAGTTCTTCGTTCATCGCCGCCGCGACGGCGCTGGAGAACTCCAGATCGTTCTTCACCGCGGAAGCGAGACCATCGGTGTGCATCCACTGCGTTGCGAAGCTCTCCACCATCCCCTGCGCCTTTGGCGACGCCAGCATTCGAGCGACCTGCACTTCGACAGCCTCCGCCGAGGTCAGGCCGCCCACAGCCGCGGCGTCGAGCAACGCGTCGTCAGGGGTTGAGGCCCACAGAAAGTACGAAAGTCGTGAGGCCACCTCGAAGTCGTTGAGGGGAACGTCCGACGGCGTCCCTTGGGCGACGTCGTCGCCCCCGAGCTCCCAGCGGTAGAGGAAGTCGGGTGAAAGGAGCACCGTTGCCAAGACCGTCTCACTCGCGTCTTCGGCAGACAGGGGGTCCGACTCCGCACGAAGGCCCCAGTAGAGGTCTTCATACGCAACGCGCTCGTCATCCTCGACCGGGCGTCGATAGGCCCGCGGCAGCAGCCAATCCAGCATGTCGGCGAGGCACGCATCCGGCTCGAAGCAGCCGGATGCGTCATGCCACCTGGCCATACCTTCGGCGGCGGAGACCTCGGCAGCGCGCATCAATCCGCGGAGCGGCGAAACCGTGATGAGTCCCGGCGCATCGAAGCCCGAGACTCCTTTGCCGTCCGGCACCGCGTGGGTCCTCGCAGGCCGTGACGTGACCCCCAGGAGGTCGCGCACCGTGTTGTCGTACTCGACGCGGGTCAGGGAGCGAAACGGCATGGGGCCGTATGCATCGCCCGCAGACGAACCGCCTCCGGTTCCGCCGCCGTCGCTGCCACCATCTTCGCGCCCACCTCCGCTCAACGACGACGCGGTCTGAGAGCCGTCCAGCCCGTCGACCGAGACACCGTCGTAGCACCCGAGCAGGCCCCCCAGGCACGTGCATGCTCCCCACGCGCGGTATCGAGCAAGCGCCCTCCCCACTCTTCCATCCATCGACCATTCAGTCTGGCGCGCGCCGGCGGAAGCTCAGCAAACGCCCGGCGCGTGAACGCAGTGGCGGCTGTCACGGGGTTTTCACGGAGCCTCGGCCTCCCCACCTCGAACCGGGCGTTCGGCATACGTGCGGCGCTCTTTTTTCGCGACATCACCGAAGCGACGCCGTGTGAGGGGCGACGCCGTGCTGCGCCCTCACCTTCACTCAGGCGGCCTTTTCGGCCAGGAAACGCTCGATGCTGAGGTCGATGCGGCTGGCGATCAGCCCCATCAGCTGGTCGAACTCGCGGCGATCGATCGACAAGCGGGCGTGCAGCAGGCGGCGCGTGCCCGAAAGCAGGTCGTTGCGCGCCTTGGCGATGCGACGTGCAGCGTTGCTGCGATGCACCCGAAGAACGGCGCCGAGCTTGTCGATCGACAGCCCGTGTACGTAGTGCAGTCGGAGTACGTTGCGCTGCTGCGGGGCCAGGGCTGTCAGTGCGTCTTTGAACGCCGCGGCGAACTCGGCCTTGTAGTGCTGCTTGAACGCAAGCATCTCGGGCCCGGTGGCGGAGGCCTCGATCGCCATCAGCGCTTCGTCGGAGTCGAGCGCGCGACGGCGCTCGGCCCGAATCGAGTCCACCGCCTCGCGAACCGCCACCACCCGCACCCACGTGAGCAGGTCCCCCTGCCCGGTGTAGTGCGCGATCTTCGGTGGCGTCGCCCCGTCGCTGACGAAGAGCTTGGTGCGAAGACGCTGCTTGATCCGCCAACTCCGAGTCCTTCGAATCTGCCATCCTCCGCCTAGGACGTAGCTCAACCAGGCTTGGCCAGCGCGCTCTCGTTCCGTGGCCAGGGTCATCTGGCGCTCGGGCAGTACGACGACGCACTTCGCGACATGCACCGCGCGCTGGCGATCCAAACCGAGTTGCTCGGCGACGATCATGCGAGTACCGGGATGACCCGGACCAACATCTCGATCGCCTACGACAAACTCGGCCAGCTGCCCGAAGCCATCGAGCAGCAGGAGCGAGCGCTCCAGATCCTGATCGCGGCCCACGGCGAGGACCACTTCTTCGTCGCCACCGCACGACTCAAACTCGCCACCCTCGAACTCGAGAACGGCAAGCCCGAACGCGCCCTGCACCTGTATCGGGAGGCCTCGGAGCATGCCGAAGCCTCGACCCGCTGCCTCATCCTCTTCGGCATTGCGGAGATCCTCTTGCGCATGGGGCGAGCGGAGGAAGTCTTGCCGCTCATGGAAGAAGCCCAAGGTCGCCTGGTGGATGCGCCAGCATCGTTCGGCTCCCGCACCGAGGCGCTGCTTTACCAAGCCTATGCGCAGTGGCAGCTGGGGCGCCGCAGCGAAGCCAAGCGATTGGCAGCCCGGGCGGTCGAACAGGCCCAGGCCGATGACGATCCCGAGTACGCGCGAACCGTCCGCGAGTGGCAGGCCAAGCCCACCGGGTTTCCGCCCGATCGCACCCTCTGACGCGAGGCGGTACTCTGCCTGAAGTGGCGGACTCCGACGACGACGCGATGACGGTCGACGAGGTCGCGCGTCGTGCCGGAACCACGTCGCGCAACGTTCGCTCCTATCAGACGAAGGGCCTGCTGCCACATCCGCGCAAGGCCGGCCGCGTCGGACTCTACGACCGTTTCCACCTCACGCGACTCAAGCTGATCGCGAGCATGCAGGAGCGGGGCTATTCGCTCGCCGCGATCGGCGACCTGCTCGACGCCTGGGACACTCGCAAGAGCATCGGTGAAATGCTCGGGCTCGAGCGTGCCCTGAGCACCCGCTACCACCACGAACGCGTGCAGGAAATGTCGCGCGCCAAGCTGACCGAGCGCTTCCCGGTGCTGCAGAACCAGCCCGACCTTTGGGACCGGGTCATCGCGCTCGACCTCGTCGTGCCTGCGACCGAAAAACCCGAGCTGTTCGTCGTGCCCAGCCCGCGCCTGCTGGACGTCGCGCAGATCATGCTCGAGGTCGGCGTACCGCCCGGCGTGGCGCTCGACGAGCTGGCGAGCCTTCGTGAGCAGCTCGGCGCGGTCGCAAACAGCCTCGTGCGCCTGTTCAAGACCCACGTCTGGAAGCCGTGGGTCGAGGCGGGACGTCCGATCTCGCAGCTGCCGAGCCTGGTGCGAAAGATCCGGAAGCTCCGCCCGCTGCCCACGGTGACCGTCAGCGCGATTCTCTCGCAGGCCATGGACGCCGAGCTCGAAGCCACCGTCGGCGAGCTGCTCTCGCAAGTCTCGAACGAGACCTCGAGCACAGAAGCTTGATGCACGCGTGCGAACGCCGACGGACTTCGCATCCACAGCGCGGGAGTGCGGTGATGGCGTCGACACATGGATGGATGCCGACGTCCACATCCACCACCGCGTCGCCGACCACCGCTCCCGATGACGATCCCACAACGGGCCATGCGGACGTCTCGAGCACCGGTGGAGAGGGAAGCACCAGCACGGGCCGCGAGCAGACCGGCAGCCCCGGATGCAACGCCGCGGTCGGACTGGCCGAGGGCGAGCACACATTCACGCTCGATGGCTACGACCGCCGCTACGTCGTGCGGTTGCCGGAGAACTACAGCAGCGATCGTACGTGGCCGTTGATCTTCGCGCCGGAGGGCTGCGTCGACGACGACGGGTGCGGCGCCGACGACCCGGTGACGTTCTGCGGGCATCCGGCCGGCCATGAGTGGCCCGCCATCGGGTCCGACGCGGCCAGGCGTTCTTCCAGAATTTCTACCTGCGGGACTGAGGGGACAGACGCTGGCTCGAATATGCTACGAGTCGGTCGATGCAGCGGGTTTGGTTCCTCGCGGCCATGACCATGGGCCTGGGCGGATGCGCGGGCGAGGCGGTCACGCTCGCGGCCATGTTCGTCAGCATGAGCGCGGCCGCGTGGATCGTGGGCCGTAGCCGCCAGCGGCACGCCCTGCACGAGGCCGAGT
Source organism: uncultured Nannocystaceae bacterium (assembly GCA_964432695.1). Classification (GTDB taxonomy): domain Bacteria; phylum Myxococcota_A; class Polyangia; order Nannocystales; family Nannocystaceae; genus CAJXVA01. Next base: position 7,337 of record CAYSPB010000070.1, on the reverse strand, counting down.
CGGTCAAGCTCGCCATTGCGAGCGGTGACCACCGCGGGCTGGAGGAGCGGCTGCATCAAGAGCTCGCGCTCGCGGAAGCGGGCGAGGCCGTCAGCGAGGAACGGCAGTGGCTGGCCCGCGCGCAGCTGGGCGGCTTGCTCGTGGCTGAGTGGCGGCTGGATGAGGCGGCCGCGATCTACGACAAGGCGGCGGGGCCCCGGATGCCGCCGCACCTCCGGGCACTGGCGGCGTTCGGCAAGCACGAACTGGCCCTGCTCACCCAAACGGCCGATGACGAGCGCCTGGCGCAGATCCGGCGCGACCGAGACGAGTGCTTGGAGCACGTTCCCTCCGTGTTCCGCCGCGACGTGCAGAAGGCGTGGTCGGCGGTGGAGGGGCTCTGTCTCGTGCGCATGGGGCAAGCGCGCGAAGGCGCACGGCTGCTCGAAGACGGGATCAAGGCACTCGAGTACAACCCGGCGCTGGTCGTATACCTGTTCCACCTCGGGCAGGCGTACGAGCACGTCGGCGAGCGAACCCTCGCCGTCGAACGCTACCGTCAGGCGACGGCAGCGTTCCCTGGAACTCGGCTGGCCAGCGAAGCCCAGGCACGAACCAAAGCGCTCGGCGCCGGCAGCGAAGACGGCCTCTTCCGGGGCATGCTCCCAGAGTCCCCCGGACCCGGGGCCAGTACGGCGCTCGTGCCCACCGGCTCGCGCGACGATGACTCGGCGGCGTAGACGCGCCCCGGCAGCGCGAGAGCGAAGCTGAACGCGCGTTCGGATGAGGACGTCCCAAGAGCGTCCGAACCGCGGTCTAGGGGTCCGCGCGCAAATTATTCGCGTCGGCCTCTGGGAGCCGAGGAACGGCCGTCTACGCCCCGGTAGGCGGCGTTCGATGCCGCTCATGACACCGGCGCGATCATCGCTTCGGCCGTGCAACCCGTTTCACGGGCACGGATCGCCGTTCCGCGCTGGTAGACTATGCAGCGTTGGGCAAGGACAACAAGACCGGCAAGTTCCAGCTCGCCAAACGGACCATCAACCACGGCGCAGCCTATGCCCGTGGGCTCCTCAAGGGGAACCGGTTTGCAGGCGACATGTCTTGGACCCAGCCTGGTCAACCGCCCGTCATCCTCTGCCACGGCTTCCTGGGCACCCGCGGCACCATGCTGCCGATGACCAAGCGGTTCCAAGCCGACGGTCGGGTCGTCTTCAGCTACCACCACGGCACGTTTCAAATGCGCTCGCTCCGTTCATCGGCCCAGGGGCTGGTGGACCAGCTCGAACGGCTGCAGACGGAGCTCGGCGTCGAGCAATTCGACGTCGTCGGCTTCTCCATGGGCGGTCTGGTGTCGCTGCATGCCATGAAGTTCCTCCAGGCCAGCCGCATGGTTCGCCGCCTGGCCCTGCTCGGTGCACCCGTCGAGGGCACCTGGGCGGGACTCGCCGGTGCGGCCGTCATCGGTGCCGTCAGCCAGAGCGTCTGGCAGGTGCTTCCCATGAGCCCCTTCCTGCGTGACCTTCGCGAGGCGCCCATGCCCGAAGGGCTCGTGGTGCGGCAGATTCAGGCCTCCGAGGACGGTCTGTGCCCCCTTGCGCAGCCGCTTCAGGGCGTCGACGACAAGCACGACTACGTCGTCATGCCCGGCGGACACTCTTCGCTCGTCGTCACCCGGCCGTTCTACGCCAAGGTCCGCGAGTTCTTCGACCGCGAAGAGGACTACATCGGCCAAACCACCACCCTGCGCCGGCCAAACCTCTCCGCCGAGTACGCGGCCGAGTAAGCCTGCGGTCCGCGCCCACGTCTGCGACCATCGAGTCCTGCCCCGCGCGGACTTGCGATGAGCTCGCTGGATGAAACCGAAGTCACGCACACTGGCGTGATCGACCCCGAGCCTCGGCCGGATGGACTCGCCCCTGGCGACCAGGTCGACCGGTTCACCATCGTTGGCCAGATCGGCAGCGGCGGCATGGGACGGATCTTCGAGGCCCACGACCCCAACCTGCAGCGCCGCGTCGCGCTCAAGGTGCTGCATGCCCGAGGTTCCGAAGTCCACCGTCAGCGGCTGCTTCGCGAGGCACAGGCCCTCGCACGCCTGGGGCACCCCAACGTCATCACCGTGCACGAGGTCGGCAACCACGACGGCTCCCTCTTCATCGCGATGGAGCTCGTCACCGGGGGAACGCTGAAGGACTGGCTCGAGGTCAACCCGCCGGGCGACGAGGCGCGGCAAGCCGACGCGCTGCGCCTGCTCGTCGACGCGGGTCGAGGCATTCTCGCGGCCCACGGCGCCGGGCTGATCCACCGCGACGTCAAACCGAGCAACATCCTCATCGGCACCGACGGCCGAGCCCGCGTGGCCGACTTCGGCATCGTCCGAACGGTGGCCGACGCCTCGGTTGGGGACGTCACGTCGAGCGTCGACGTACGGCGGGAGCTTTACGATTCCAAGACCGGCACGCTGACGCGCTCCGGTGCCGCAGTCGGTACCCCTGCGTACATGGCCCCCGAACAATTCGATGGCCGCGACGTCGGCGAGGCCGCCGACCAGTTCTCGTTCTGCGTCACCGCGTGGGAAACCCTGCTCGGCGAGCGACCGTTCAAGGGCGCCACCGTCGGCGAGGTGCTCGGCAGCATTCGAGACGGGCGGCCGGAGCCCGAAGACGCCAGCTCCATTCCCGATGCCCTCGCCAAGAGTCTGCGCAAAGGGTTGAACCTTCGGGCGCGAGACAGACACCGAAGCCTCGGCCTGCTCGTCGACGACCTCGAGTCCTTCGCCACGAACGGCAGGCCCGCTCCCAGACCGCTACGCCGCGGCTTGGTCGTCGCGCTGGGTGGAGGCGCGCTCGTTGCAAGCGTCGCCGCCTATCGAGCCGGCACGCTCGACGGCCCCTGCCCGACCGCCAAGGACCGGTTTGCCTCGGTCTGGAGCGACACGCGTGCCCGGGAGTTCGCCGCCCGCGGTGACGCGTGGTCCGAGCCCGTGCGGCGGCTCGACGCCTACGCAACCGCGTGGGTCGCCGCGTACGACGATGCGTGCGAGGACGCAAGGATTCGCGGTGCACAAACCGAGGCGCAGATGCTCGAGCGTCAGGCCTGCTTGGACGCCGAACGCGACGCTCTCGGCACGGTCGTCGGGACCGCGGAGGCTGCGGCCGCGATCATCGACGCAGTGGCGTACCGGGGCCAGCCGACGGTCTGCGATGCGGGGTTCGGCGTGACACTTTCCCTGCCCCCGGAGCAGGTCGCACGCCTCGACGCAGTCACCAATGCGCGCAGCGAAGGCCGCTTTCGAGACGCGCTCGACCGGCTCGATGTGCTTCGCAACGACGGGCGTCTGAGTCCCGGGCTCGAAGCGCGTGAAGCCTACGAACGGGGGATGAGCTCCATACCTCTCGGCCAGCAGGAGCAGGGGTATGCGCATCTCGAGCTCTCCTTCGAGACCGCGGTCCAACACCACCAGTCGAGTTCGGCGATTCGCGCGGCCTTGAGCCTGTCCCAGTTCTCGCCCGGCTCGGACGCCTCGCTGCGGCAGCACTGGCTCGCCGAAGCCAAACGACAGCCCGGCATCGATGGGGCCGAGCATGCGCGAATGCTCGCGATGACCGAGTTCCTGGCGGAGGCGACCAATGGCGATGTCGGCCGGATGTTGGCCGCGGTCGACCGGATCACCAGCAACGCATCCCCCTACCGAAGCGACCCCGGGTTTCTGCTCCGTGCGGCAAAGATCCTCCTGCAGAACGAACTCGACCTCGACCGCGCGCTCGCGATTCTCGAGCGCGTCGAGTCGGACAGTCCGGACCTCGAGGCCGGCCGCTATTCACCGATCGCGCTGCGATGCTACGGCCTCGCTCAGGCGGGCCTTCCCGAAAGCTCCGCCGCGTGCAAACTGGCGATCGAGCGGCTCGGACTGCGGCCGCGGCAAGACTACGAAGCCGTGCGGGGAGCGCTCTCGGCATGCCAGCAAACGTGGGCGCCGTGGTGCGAGGACGCTGCGGAGTCCGCGGAGGCCATGCTCCGCGGCCCGACGTTCGGGCAACAGCGCATGTCGCTGCTGCTCGACCTCGCGGACTACTACAAGGACAATCAGGACCGTGCGCAGGCGGAGAAGCACAGCCGCGCGGCGTGCCGTTCCACGGCTCCGAGTAGCCCGCAGACTCGCTCCGCCGCCTGTACAACCTATGCAGCAACCCTTCTCGAAGGCGGTGACAAGGAGCGGGCGAAGGCCGAACTCGATCACGCGTCTCGCATCTTGACCGACGACCTCCCCGCAACACGCGGCACGGTCGTCGCCCACGCAAACGTGGCAGGGGTCTACAACGAACTGAAGCTCACCGAGCAGGCATTTCGTCACAGTCAGCGAGCGGCGACGCTCGGGCTGGGAACCCCGCTCGAGCAGACCTCGACGCACAAGCTCGCGCAGCTCAACTACTGCGGTGACTCTGCTGCCCACGTCCCCGCCGCCGAGTCCATGCGGATCTGCGAGGCAGCATCCGAGGCGGTCGACGAGCCGAGGTTCGCAGGCGCGGCCGCTGCCATGCGCCTCAACCTCGGCGTTGCCTATTTCAAGGGAGGTCGGTTCGAAGACGCAGCAGCAGCCTACGAGAGCGCAAAGCTCGGCCTTGAAGGCTCGGATCGCTTTCCGCCTCGTGCCAAGGCAATCGTTCGCGCAAACCTCGGGGAGGTCTACGAGTCCATGTCGAAGTTCGCCGACGCGAGGACCGAGTACGAAGACGCCTTCGCGCGCTGCAAGCCCACCTGGTCGACGTACTACTTCGCAGGAACCGGCCTGGTCCGCACGCTCGCGCGCACGGGGGCGTTCGACCAAGCCAAGGCCGTGCTCACTACGATGCGCAAGGCGACGTCGCGCAACGACACCAAAGCCCGCGCCCTGCTCGAAGAAGCCGCAGCCGTGCTCGCCGAGACCCAAGGCTCGGCCAAGCGTGCCGCGTCGAGCTACGCCCGGGCCGTCGACTTGTACGAGCTCGCCGGCGCCGACGAAGACGTGACGCGAATCTGCGCAGCCGTGAAGCCTGTCCCGCGGACGTGTCCTCGGTGACGATACGCTCCCCTTCAACGTCAGCACTACCAGAGGGCCCCCGGGGACGGGGGCCAGGTCCTCCCGTTCAACCCGCGGATCGAAGAGCACCGACGCGATGCGCGGAATCGAACGGCGGCTTTTTCGCGTATGACTCGTGAGTCGAAAAAAGCAAGAAAATGGCGAAGTCACGCGAAGATCGTGATTCGTGCAGATAGACGGGTTCTGGGGACCCGATCCCGGCACTTTGGGTGCCAAGGAAGATCCTCAGGGTTCAACTTAGAGTAGCCAAGTTAGGTACATGTGGGATATTGCGGCACCCTCCTCGAAGGATGTCCGTGCCGATGCGTCTTCACACTGCTGCTTTGACCGCTCTCCTCAGCCTCTCCCTCACCGCATGCGGCGAGACCTCCGACTCTTCGACCGACGCGGGCAGCTGCGAGGGGGGCAAATGCGACGACGCCGAAGGCAGCGAAGGCACCGACGCATTCGTTCAGCAGAACTACTGCGTGGGCGTCCGTGGCAACGGCCAGCTGATCACGGCACACTTCGCCTCGCTCGCCCGCATCATCGAGCACTACGGCCTCACCTCCGGCGTGTCCGGTGGGTCCTCGGGATCGATTACCTCGTTCCTGCTGGAGTCGATCCAGATGAACCCCGCCGTCAACGACTGCGGCGGCAAGGGGTGCACCGACGAAGAAGCGGCCAATCGGGCGGCGCTTCTCTTCAAGAGCCTCCAGGGCTACATCGGCGTGTTGGCCGGCACCCCGGAGGCAGCGGCCATCGCTCAGCTCATCCCGGTCGCCCAGCAGGTCGCCGAGCGAGACATCGCTGGCCTTGCCGAAAGCGACCCCGAAGCAGCCCGACAGGCGCTCGAGGAGCTCCTTCAGTCCACCGACATTCGCGAACTGCTCAACCCGGAGCTGCTCGCCCTGCTTCAGGACTCGCCCGACCCCACATTCCACGTGCAAGACGTAGCGGCCGCGATCGCAGGCGCGGCCTCGTTCAGCGCCGACAACCCGAACATCCTGGTCCGCCCGGGCCTGATCGACTTCACCGCCTTCGCCGAGAAGATCGGCCGCATCGGAAGCTTCTATGCGGGCTACGGCAACTACGACGCCGAGGCGTTCGAAGCGTTCATGAGCAGCTGTGCCACGCCGGGCAAGGGGATGAACTGGGACCGCGTCGCGGCCCTGCCTGTTGGAGACACTGGCCTGGTCTGTGCGCAGGTCTTCGACCAGCTCGCGACCAGCTGGCGCGACGACTTCATCGCCAACGAAGACCAGTACGAGTCGCGCATCGACGATGAGATCGGCGCCGAGCTTCCCGCGCTCATCTCCACCTCCGTCATCACGGGCCCCAGCGCCGTTCGCTGGGCGGACGCGCGCGATGCCTACTTTGCGGCCGAGCCCACGGAGCTGGGCGTCGAGTTCGACGACGTTCGCTTCGGCTACTTCGGCGCTCGCGACGACCTCGACCTCGTCGAGTCCAACAACGCTGGCTTCGACGACATCAAGACGGCCAAGTTCATGTCGCTGGGCTCCGCCACGTGGCGCACTGCGCTTTCCTACAGCCCGGCCGAGCCCGGACTAACCCGCGCACTGGAACTGCCCGTGGGCGACGACGGAGTGCGGAACATCTCCGCAGGCGGCTGGTCCGACCTGCACCCCACGCTCGTCCTTCGCAACATGGGTTGTGACAACGTCGTGTACGTGACCCGCACCGACGGTGAGCTGGGCGGCTTTGCCGATGGGGTCGCCACGCTACTGGGCATGGACGAAGACACCGGCAAGAAGCTCTACGACCTCGGGCAGGACAGCGCGCTGACCCGGTCGATCGCCGAAGCCGACGCGGTCTGGTGCACCAACTGGAACGACATTTCTGCGACCGACATCGCCGCGGTCTCGGACGACGGCTACAACGCGACGCTCATCTCGTCCGACCCGAACTTCACCGACGGCGCGCAGGCATACGAGAACCTCGATCCCGAGTTCAGCGCCGAAGGCTGCTCCGTCGAGTAGCCGCACCGCCCCACGGTTCCCAAGCGGGAACGACCGGAGGACGACCGCGCCTGCAACCCAGCCGGCCCTGCACTTCGCAGCGGCCGGCTGTGCTGCATCCGAAGCGCCATCGTTCCAGATCCCGGAGCCTCGGCGGCCGGGCTCGGGGTTTCGCCGAAATGAAGGCATCGGAGACGCGTGCTGGCGACGTCCTGCTAGGCTTTGCGGCGGTCGCACGCAGCGAAGGCATCGGACTCGTCGTGGCCGCGCGCCTCGCAACCGCGTGCGGACCCGTCGCCGAGACCTGTGATGAGAAT
>CAYSPB010000069.1:0-23519 GCA_964432695.1 uncultured Nannocystaceae bacterium | reverse complement strand
TTCGAGACGGCGTGGAGAGTCACAGTTAGCGGCTCCGCCAATGGGCTGGATTTCGGAGAGGACGTGGAAATCGACGGGGACGGCGACGTATACGTCGTAGGTCACTGGAGTCTTGTCGGGCCCGGGCGGAATATCATCGTAACAAAGCTTGATGGCCTTGATGGCACGACTGTCTGGCGGGACCAATACGACAATGAAGAGGCCAGCCTGAACGACGTTGGGTTCGGCCTAGGGCTTGGCGCCAACGGCGAAGTTGTGACCGTCGGGATGGAGACCGTCCTTGGTCAGGGGGTCAATGGCTGGGTGCGGAAGTACCAGCAGCCATAGAGGAACCACTCGACGATCCGCGTCATGACAGATGCAACTCGCAGCTGGAGATGAGCGTGACAGAGGTCGCGCCCCGCGCGCTTGCGTCGTCGTCGCCGACGAACAACCTCTGCCGAGAGTGGCTTGTTCACGCCGATTTCCGACGGGCGTGACACTCGTCGCCTCCGAGGAATGACCTCGAGACTTCGTAGCGCCAATCTCAGAAGTCGTACTCGTCGCTTTTGCTTCAACTCGGGCGACGTTTCTTTGATACGAGGGCTGTCCCGGCGGCACCAAAAAGACATGACCAAGCGCAACACAACCCTGCTTGTCGCTCTCCTGGCGTGTCCCGCATGCAACGCGGAGAAGTCTCTAGGGGAAGTTGGTGCCGACGAAGTTGGTGCCGACAGTGTCCGCGAGGACATCGATGGGTTCCGCGCGGTCGTCATCACGCGCGGCAGAGCAGAGCCAACCGGGCTGGCCTCTGCAGCGCCGGGCGACCTCAACGCAGACGGGTTCGATGATCTCGTGGTCGCCTACGCCCACGGAGACAGCACCTCGATGTGTCAGTTCTTCGGAGGCCCCGAACTCTTCGCCTCCCTGGATGAGTCGGAGGCGGATCTCTGCTCGACGCTGTCGCATGAGACGCAGCCCCAAGTGCTGGACTGGCCAATCCGTCCTCTGTCGTTCGGGGACCTCGACGGAGACAGCATCGCCGACTTCGGCGTTTGGGAGGGCGAGTTTGGCCGCACGATGCAACTCCGCGTCTTCTCTGGTGGGCCGCAAGGCGCTTTCGAAAGCGGGGAGCCCCCCCTGAACCTGGGCCTTCCCGCGGACGGCGTGAGTGCTCCGCTGCAGCCCGCCGATATCGATGGCGATGGGCTCCTCGACTTCATCACGCCTCTCCAAGGTGACGATGTTCCCTTCGCGGTCGTTGGAATCGGTGGAGATGCACTGATCGCCGCAGCCGCCGGCGACCAACGGCAACCTCCGCCCTCCAAGACGCTTGCCATCGCAGACGAGTACTTTCACTTTGACGCTGGCGTTCTCGGCAACTCGCCCGCGGGCTCGCTGGTCGGCTACCATTCCCCGGACGGAGGGCCGTTCGTGGTGCGGGGCACGCCCGATCGGTTCGATGCCTCCGTAGAACCCGAAGTTCTCAGCGAACTCGTCGCTCCGGCATCCTCGATTCGCTTCGGCACCATGGTCGACTGGGATTGCGATGGGCGTGACGAGATTGTCAGTCCGATCCGCAACCAGGGCGGGACTCTGAATTTCTTTGATGGCTCCGAGGACCCGGAGGGTGTTCCGCAGACCTCAGTGCTCACCCTCGATGTTCCAAATTCCATCCAGGGCACGTTCAGTGTCGGTGATGTCGATGGCGATGGCTGTGAAGACCTGCTCGTCGAGACGGTTCGCGATGGCTATCTCGGACTCGTCCTCGTCTACGGAGGAGAGCAGCCAGCGACCGGCGGAGAAGTCCCGCTGACATCTCACGGGACGGCATGGTTCGATCGAGGCGCCATTAAGCCTGCGGGAGACATCAACGGAGATGGCTATGGAGACGTGATCGTCGCGATCAGCGGGAACCTCTCGCAGGAGAGCCTCCTGTCGGGGGAGGTCCTGGACGAGGGCGACCCCACGGAGCGTCTCATCCTGATGTACGGCGAACCTCGCTAGCAACGACGGACCGAACGCGGCCATTGTTGCTCGCACAACGATCAGCAACGCGAAGATGTGAACTCGATGTTGCGCGAACCGGCCGGTAGGTTCGCGCAACATCGTCCACCCGAAGACCGGTCCGTTTCGACGCCCCCGTCGCGACGGGCGGGTCTCGCCACGACGCGGCTCCGCCTCCGTCGGCCCGCATTGCTTCGTTCATTCGTATGTCCATCGCCACATCTCAACAACGGCTACTACACATGCTATCGACATTCCGTTCACTCGCTGCCTTCAGCATCTTTCCCCTCCTTTTCGGCCAGGCCTGCGGAAACGACCAAGGGCCAGACCTCGCGTCCGCCGAGGCCTCCGGCGACGACTCAGCCGGCGATCCGAACGAGAATCCAGACGCCAGCCCTGATCCCGATACCAGCAGTGGCAACCCGGACGGCCCCCCAGTGGATCCTCCTCCCCCGCCGGCGGAGGGGAGCCGCAGGCTCGTCCCGGAGTTTGAAGAACACAACGCGGTCATCGTTGGCAGCGGTGCGGTGCTTTCGTTCGGTGTCGAAGAGATCGCCGAGGCCGTGCTCGCTGCGGGAGCCCAAGTTCTGGTCACGATGCCCGCCGAATACGACCCGCAGGATGAGGCTTCCCTACGGGCGGTGGTGCGCAGCGAAGTCGAGGTTTGGCTCGAACCGGCTGAATTCGTCCTTGGGGAGTTCACGCCAGACGAGCAGTACCGATGGTTTCTTTCGTCCTATGCGGAGATGCTGGACGGGGAACGCTCCGACCTCGTGGAGCAGGCGGAGCAGGTCTTTGCCCAAGGCGACGGCGAAGCCGCGCTTGCCTACGTGCTCGAGGTCAACGAGGCCTTGGTCGAGCTCACGTATGAACGCTTTGCAGGGCTCGCAGAAGACTCTCGCGTGACCCTGCTTCCGACCCAACTCGACTTCGAAGACGAGCCATCCATCTGGGTCCGAGACGATGGACCTCTTCTCACCGAAGACGCTCGCGGCCGTCGCGGCGTGCCGTACCAGGAGGGGAAGTTCAATGCGGCGGCCCAGCTGACCAAGACGGAGTTCGTTCGCGTCGCCGAGGAGCAAGGACGCGGGCCGTTCGAACTGAGGCCGATGAACAGAATCGCGGTCGGCGGCGCCATCATGACAAACGGAGACGGCACCTGCGTCCTTGGCGGCGCCCTCGCGCTCGAGATCGATGAACCGGCGTACCTCGACGAGCTCAGCTGCGCCACGATCATCGAAGAACAGAGCATGCCGTACGAGGCGACGGGACATGTCGACATGTGGGCGAAGTTCGTCGATGAGACCACGATCATGATCTCGGAGGTCGATGACGAATCGATGCAGCGAGTCATCGAGGGAGGCAACGAAGAGCATATCTCACAACACGAAGAGATCATCGCCTTCTTCGAAAGCCAAGCCGATTTGTACGACGACATGGGGTTTGACGTAATTCGCATCCCGATGCCTGCGGTCGCATACCTCGACTCCGCCCCCACGGTTCTGTCCTATGCGAACGCGACGTTCGTGAACACGGCAGGAAAGCAAACGGTGTTGCTGCCCCACTACACGCGTGAATACTGGGAGACCGTCGTCGGCGATGTCTACGATGCCAACCGTCTCGAGGAACTCGAAGCCGAAGCCGCAGCCGCGTTCCGCCAGGTCGGATACGAGGTCATCCCGGTCAAGACCAACATCGGACCAAGCCTGCAAGGGTCGGTACACTGCATGACCATGCAGACTCGCTGGTAGCGTACCCGAGCCGCGCTTCGAAGCCCCCCAGAGCGCACCTACGAAAGCCCGGCGCATTGAAACGCGCCGACGTTGGTGGCAGATGCGCTCTAGCGGCCCATCGCGTCGAAGTGCAGGGTGAGCGCGATCCGGGCCATAAACGGATTGCCCGCGACGGCGTGGACCGTGGGTAGCTGGCTGCGCGCCCGACTGGGATCCCAGTGCGAGGCGAAGTGGTACTCTCCCTCGCGCCACGCCTGGTTCCACAGGTTGTCGATCGATAGATCGAGCTGCGCCCACCGATAGCGGTAGCCGACGTTGAGATCCATGACCGTCGTCGGCGCCGCGATCGCGCCGTAGCTGAGCGGTCGGGCGCCGAGGACGAACCACCGAACCCCGGCGCGGAAGCCCTTCGGGTGCACGACCGAGGCCTTGGCGGTGACGATCAACGGAGGCGCGCCGGGAATGGGGGCCCCGCTTGAAAGAAAGCGCCCGCGTGACCACGTGACGTCCGCACCGATGTCCATCCACGCGGTCGGGTGGAGCTGCATGTCACCTTCGACACCGAGCCGCTGCGTGGCGGAGCGCTCGACGTTGAAACCCGAGACGTGGTCGAAGACCGACTCCCGGTCGATCCACGTGCCGAAGCCCGCTACGCCGATGTCGAGAATGCTCGGCCGAACGCGCGTCCCAACCTCAACGCTGTCGCTCCTCGTCACGCGAGCGCGTCCACCCGCATAGCGGCTGAGGTCTTCGTCCGCCGGTGCCGTCTCGGGGAGGGTGTAGGCGCGCGCTTCAGGAGACCGGACACCACGCCCGTACGCCGCAAAGAGCTGCCAGCGCTCAAACGGCAGAAACTTGGTCATCACCCTCGGGGAAACGGCGGCCGATGCACCGCTGAAGTCCCGGTTCTGAACGCCGTCGCGGACTTGCGTTGCAAACACGTCCAGCCGGCCCCCCGCCTCGAGCTGCATCCAGTCGGTGGGTGTGGCGCGAACACCCGTGCCCAGACCGAGTGCGTGCTGCGAGAACGAGAGGTCCCGTGGAGCATCCCACGCCATGCCTTCGGCGGTGAGCTGGTCGGTGGACTGCTCGGCAACGTCAACCTGCCACCGTGCGAAGACGGGGATCTCCACCCGGGGATGAACCCGGATCCCGAGTTCAGTAGAGATACCGGGACTCAGCGCAGCGTGAAGCTGACGGTGCCGGTCGCCAACATCTTCGAACACCAGATCTCCCGTGAAGTTCTCGTCGAGCATGAACCGCCGCGCCTGCACCCATGCAGACGTACGGGACCGGACCCGGCCCCGATCGGTCTTCACGGTCACGGAACCGATTGCGCGGCTCGACTCCCCGACGGAGTCGTCCGTGTAGCTGTCGTAGAGCCCGACGTCACCTCGACGCACGTCGTCGAGCCTGACCGTTCCCGGTAGCTCGAACCGCGCGCCGTACATCGCCCCCATCACGGTGACGGTCGTGCCTCGCCCATCGTATAGCTTCGCCTGACCGATACCGCTGAGCCGCTGCGCGTGGCGCCGCTGACCATACCCGCGGTCCCCCATCGCTTCGATTGCAAGGAAGGTTTCCTTGTCGCGGCGCTTCGGCGCGTGCACCAGCGAGAGGCGATGGCGAAGCGTGGAGCCGAACTCGTAGCTGGCGCGGGTTCCACGGTCCGGCACGCCCAACCGGTAGCGAATGCTGCCCGCGGTTCCGAAGTTGCCCTGTTCCAGCCGATAGCTGCCCTTGGTCGCATCGACCGCATCGACCGCCTCGGGGATGATGAACGCGAGATCGAGGTAGCCGTGCGCGTGCACGTTGGACGCCTCGTTGATCGGCACGTCATTGAGCTGCGTTTCGATGTCGGCCCCGTGCACCGCATCGAATCCGCGAAGGTAGAACTGGTAGCCCTTGCCCTGGCCGCCGTGCTGCACGATGTGCATGCCCGGAACGTGGCGCAGCAGGTCTGCCGCGCTCCGCTTGGGCATGGTGTCGATCTCGCGACGGCCGATCGTCTTGGCGGTCGCGCTGAGCTGGTCGGCATCACGGTGGACGACGACCTCGCGCACGGTGTCGGAGTCCGCTTCGTCATCGGACGCCTCGATGACCTCGACGGGCACGGGCTCATCGGGGACATCGGCGGGCGCAGGATGGGGCACGCGAGCCGCCATCGCTGCAGCGATCAACCAGGTTGCCATCGTGGTGCGGAGACCAGCGCTTGCTCGCTACGTGCTCACTCGAGCTCGCAGTGCCCTTCGCCGTTGATGTGCCCGACCAGGCGCGCCTGCGCTTCGATGAACCCGTACAGGGTCTCGATGTCACGAGCTCCGACCTGATACCGAACCTGGCCGCCTAGACTCTGTCCACGCAGCTCGTCGAGCGTGATGGACCCGTCGCCGTCCGCATCTGCCTCCGCGATCAGATCGAATGCGACCTGCGGCGCATCGGAGTCGAGGTCGTCGAAGAAGAGGTGGTCGCCGTGCACCGTCAGGAACACGTCGGTGGTCTCTCCGTCCACGAGCGGCGTCGCGGTGTCGCACGCGACATACTTGGGCGAAACGTCGAAGGCCCAATCGAAGGTCTTCGTGACGCCGCCGCGGGTTGCGGCCCCTCTGGCCGAAACCGAGGTAACCCGCCACGACACCATCGGAACGCGGCCAGCGGGAACGGTCATCGTTCCGAGCTGGTGGCCGCGCCCGTCGGTGGGCTCGGAAAGGTCGACCTCGAACGATCCGGGCAGGCTCTCGCCATCGGCGTCGACCTCGTCGATCGATACGACGAAGCTGTCGAATGCGAGGTCCCAGCCATCGACGAACTCGTCGGCTGGAATGCCTTGCTCGATGAAGTCCTCGCCCCAGGCGGCGAAGCGAAGGGTGCTCTCACCTGCAACGTCGTCATCACAGGCGGATAGAAGAAGGGTCACGGTTGCAAGGGCCGTCAGGGAGGCGGTGACGCGTTTCATCGGCTGACCTCGACTGCGTAGTGGTCGTGAACTTGGAGGTTGCGGCGCAGGGTGGCCCACGCCTCGGTGTGCTCCGTGGCGGAGAGTTCGACGAATCCATCGCGGTCGTCGTCCAGCGATACGAGGTCGACGCCATCGAAGATCGAATCGCCTTCGATCGAATCGACGGGGTCGAACCGCAGGCCCAGCTGCTCGGTCGAGGTTTCGGTCGCCGAGAACGCCAGGGGAAGCCCGACGATGTCCCGGTCGAGGTCCTGGTCGACGTACGCGACGAAGTCGACCTGCACGTCACCGCGAGTGGCGGTGCCAGCGAGCATGAAGGTGTGTCCGATGATGGGGTCGTCGGCGTCGAGCCCGTCGCGCGCCTCAGCGCGGCTGAACCCGAAGTTGGCGCCGGAGTATTCGGCGCTGAGCAACGTCGCCTGTCCCAGCACCGCCCCTGGATCGAGAAAGTCGACCACATAGCGGCCCACGAGTTCACCTACGACCTCTCCCCCCGCCGAATGCCCTGGGTGGGCGAACGCGGTTGGAATGACCAGATCGTGCAGTGCGGGAAGCAGCCCAGCGCGGGCATGCATCTCGCCTTCAGTGGTGAACTCGATGGTCTCCAAGGCCATGCGGGCCTCGGCGAGTTGGATGGTGGTGTCGTCGTCGGTGGTGAATGTGTCTTGCGTGGGCTGGACGACCACGTCGAGGTCGACGCGGGGTGCAAGCGAGGTATCGAGGTCACAGGCCGTGGTGCACACCAAAGCGGTGCACGCGAGCCACAAGCGGGTTCCGTTCATCGGATCCCCCTCTCAGGTCGAAGCGTAGAGTCTTTGGGTGATGGAGTCCTATGGAGGGCTCACACCGGTGGACCCCGCGCCCGAACACACCGCGGTGTGCGAGAGCGGATCGGATCGACCGAGCGTTCGGCTCGGTTCAGTGGAACCCACGGCGCGACCGCGATGGCAGGCCAAGGCGGCGACGTGGGACTCGCGGCAACGCCACGGTGGGCAAGGGCGTGCGCACCGTGGCTGAGATCATCTGCACATCGAGCGACGGCTTCGGCAACCGGCGCTTGGTCGAGCGCCAAGGACAGGACGGGGGCGAAATCCGGCGGCGTCGCATCGGCGGGGTGCTCGCGAGCTTCGTGCCCGTTCTCGTCGTGACCGTGCTCGGGTTCGCCGTCGTGCCCGTGCCCGTGCCCGTGCCCGTGCTCGTCGTGACCGTGCTCGTCGTGCCCATGCGCTCCGTCCTCGGGCGCCTCCCCCTCGTGCACGTCGACGTGGCTCGACGACCCGTGGTGGTGGTGGTCGAGCAGCTCGTGCGCAGCGAGGTGCAGTCCGGGCCCAATATCGAAGCCCAAGACCCACAACACCGCGCACAGCAGTGCGTACAGACGACGCGTTCGCGCATGCCGGACCCGGAGCACAGAGAGCCGCGGCACCCTACCCGAATCTGGTCCGGTCGCACGAGCGCCGTGATGGGGCCGGTTCTTCATCGTCGCAAGCGGGAACCCGCCGCAATGGACGCGACGCTCCGCGAACTCTGGACTCTCCGACGCTCAGTTGCAAACGAATTGCATCACAGTGACAGAGAAGCGCAAATGCCGCCCTCCCCCTGTGAGCAGCGCCCAGCTCAGCGCCACCACCACCGAATCTCCCACGAGACCGCGGCCCCCCACCTCCGCCACGTGCCGCGAGAGCTCGACGTCGTACTGCAGCGGGAGCCAGGCCGAACGATGCGCTTGCTCGATCGCCTCGACCACCGTGCCGCCGAGCCGCTCCCGAACCTCGGTTTCGAAGTCCGCTCCGAACGAACGCAAGCTGGAGAGATGCTCCCGAACGTGCGCGGCTCGCATGGCCGGGTCCCCCACGGGGTCGATCGTGCCACGCGGCCCGACCGCACGCGACACCTGCCGATGTCGTCACGACATCGCGGCGAGGATCGGCAGAATCTTCGTCAACACGTGGCGCTTGAGCACCCCCGCACCATCGGCGGAGAGGTGAATCCCGTCGTGAGCACGAACGCGCAGCACCTTCGTCGCCGCCTCGGGAGAGGTCTTCACCGCCATCTTGTCGACGTATTCGCGCTTCTCGTTGGTGAGCAGGTCCCACGCATCGATGAAGAGCGCGTTCTTCCGTAGGGCCATCTCAGCGCGAAAGATCGTGTTCACGTGGGCGCACCGACGCCGGAACTTCTCTGGGCGCATGATCGGCAGGCCGACCCAGAACAACTGCTGCCCTTCGGGTGCAAACAGATCGCACAGCGCGTTCACCCGGCGGGCGTACTCCTCGTTCCACCCCTCTTCGCCCCAGCGGATCCATTCGCCCTTGCCCATGTAGAGTCCCTGCACGTCGTTGCCACCGAACATGAGCAGCGTGGCGTCGGGCTTGCGCTCCTCGACGAGTCGCTCGGCCTCCTTCGTCCAGTTGAAGAAGTCCGGTCGCGCCATGCCCGAGCTCGAGCGGCCCCGTCGGGCAACGTCGAAACCGTGCGTCTTGCGAAGGGCTCGCTCCAGGAACATGCCGAAGCCGCCGGCAATCATCGAGTCGCCGGCGATCAGGATCTTCGGGCCCTCGCCCTGCGTGGCGGGTGCGGCCTGGGCCTGGCGGGCGCCGAGCCCGGCCGCGGCGGCGCTGGCCAGTGCGCCCAGGAAAAAAAACCGGCGGGTGAGCGGGCACATGCGTGCGTCTTCGTGCGAGGCGGTCATGGGAGGCGATTTCGGGGGTCTTCGATGGAACGCGCGAGCGGCCCGGCGCATTCACCGGCCCTGCCAAAGTGGGCGGGTGTTTGCAAACCGGCCTGACGTGCCTATCTTCGTGCAGGTCCGGCACCGCCGGCCATCCAAGACCGCCGAGGCGACATGGCAGAGGACCATACCAAGAAGTTCATCGAGCACCTCGTGACCAACAACAAGGTCATGTTGTTCATGAAGGGCAACAAGATGTTCCCGCAGTGCGGGTTCTCGGCGGCCGTCGTCGAGGTGCTCAAGAAGCACGGCGTCCCCTTCGAGTCGTTCAACGTTCTTTCGGACATGAACGTGCGCGACGGCATCAAAGAGTACGCCGAGTGGCCCACGATCCCGCAGCTGTACGTCAACGGTGAGTTCGTCGGCGGCTGTGACATCGTCCGCGAGATGGACGCGACGGGCGAGCTCGTCGACCTCTTCGCCAGCGTCAAGCCGGCCGAAGCCTGAGCTCGTCCCCCCGTCAAGTCGACGCGGTGCCTACACCCACGTTGGGTGGGCGCGCGTCATGACGCGCGGGCTCAGTCTTCTTCGCGAGCGTCGGAGGGCGCTCGGTCGCGGGCTTCGGTCGCCTCGCGCATCCGCCGGCCGCCTCGGCTGGTTCGGCCCAGCACGAGAACGATGCCCGGTCGGACCGTCACCAGGCGTCGACGCTGCGTTTCATCTACATCCACCACGTGTCGTTGGTGTCCCCAGCCGGCCGCCGACTACAACTCGACCCGATCTTTCGACGTGTGATCACTCCGAATCACGGCAGAAAGCACTTGGGAAAGCTGAAGGCGCATTCGCCCGGTGGGATGTCGAACTGGTCGCAGAACCCGAGGGCGTCGAGGCAGGTCCCAGGCGCCGGCTCGACGTAGCACTCGGGCCACATCGCCGCACATGCAGCGATCGAGCCCAGGGCGTCGCAGTCCTCGAGCGTTTCGTTGAAGCAGTCGTCGACGACGCCCCCGCCTCCGCCCTCGCCACCTGGAGGAGGGCCGCCGCTCGTCTCCTCAGGCGCCGTCGTCTCCTGGCCATCCGGCTCTCCCGATGTCTCGCCTGCGGTGTCCGACCCGCGCACGCCCTCGGTCGTGCCTTCATCCGAGCTGCTCTGGGTACCGGACGTCGTCGCAGGCGCATCACTGGTGCTCGAAGTCCCGGCGCCCGAGGAACCACTCGACGCAACGCCTTCGGTCGTCGTCGAGCCTCCGGCGTCGTCATCCCCCGCGCCCGCGTCTGCGCTCGTGGAGCCCGGTTCCGAAGGCCCCGTCGATGGTGCACCGCCACTGAGCACGGCGCCGGACGTCGCGTTGTCCTCGGGCGCCGTCGTGCAGGCCACGAGCAGCGAGTAAAAGGCAAAGTTCAGGAGCTTTTTGTATTCGACCATGGGTGTCTTCGTCCGGTCTTGCCGGGTCGTTCGGCGCCGCCGCTGAGGCACGTGCCCGTCGTGGCGTCCGCATCCCCGGGCACCAGTGTTCGAGCCGTCGTTCGGTCGACGGCGTGCTCAGCCGTCGTCGGCGATGAGCGTGCTCAACCGATCGGCTGCATCGAGCAACCCCGGCCGATAGTCGAGATCGCAGATCGGGAGCTGCATGCCGCGCTCCCCGAATCCCGACGTGAACAAGGCAAATTTCGCCCCATCTTCATTGGCGATCGCGTTGCCGTCGCACGGCGGACCGAGCGGGTCGATGAGCGATACGACGAAGCTTCGGTCGTTCCCTCCGCGCGCAGCCGCCCAGCGCGCTTGCCAGTCATCGGGATGCCCCGTTTCGTCGGTCTCGTCACCGTCGGCCACGAGCACGACCAGGAGCCATGCGTCGTCTCGCAGAAAGCCCTCGTTGCACAGACCCGGGCCCGCGAGATCGCCCTCGACGAGCTGAAGCGTCGCCTCTCCGACCCGCGTCGCCGCGTCTCCGAACACGCCGACCCGCGCAGCGCAGGCCAAGCCCGACTCGAAGTCGTCGCCCGAAGCCATGTAGTTGCGGCCGCTGACGTAGGGGCCGCAGTCTGCAAATACGGTGCTTCGGACGAGCCCGGGCAGCGCGTCACAGCCCGACCCCGCGTCACCGTTCGGTGCGTACGCATCCCCCGTCACGACGCCGACGTGCAGGGAGACGCCAGGTAGCGCCGATTCGAGCCGCTCGAGCAGCGCCGGCGCGGCGTCGATGATTCGCTCGTGCGCATCGGAGAGCTGAAAGTCGGCGATCGACTCCTCGATCGAGTTGTCGATCACGAACACGACGTCGACCGGCGGACCCGATGGAGCAGGCTCGCCCGTGCTCGACCCACCCGTGCTGCCCCCCGTGGACGCGTCTCCTCCCGCTTCGGACGTCGACCCCGCCTCGCCCGAGGACGCAGTAGCCGCCCCCTCGCTGACGAAGGGATTCTCGATGACCCCTGCGTCACCGTCGGCGCCACATCCCACCAAGCAGGCGCTCAACATCACGTGGCGAGGGACTCGGGACATCATCGACTCTCGCGTCATGCCGGTGGGATGAATTCGTCGCACGCAAGCTCGATGCGGTCGACGGCCTCGGTGAAGAGCACGCTGTAGTCGGGCTCGTCGATGTCGCCAACGAGGCCGTTGTCTTGAAACAGTCGGGTAAAGTCGGCGATTCGTCGACCGTCGACCTCGTCGTTGGGCGCACTGTCTCCGACATCGAGGACCAACGACACGACCACGACGTTCTGCCAGAAGCCTTTCGCGGCCACGATGAGGTCGAACCAGTCCTCCGGGCGCCCCCCCGGCGGTCCGAACGTCCCGCAGTCCGTCAGCAGCACCACGACGAGCAGCGCATCGTCCCGCAGGAACCCGTCATTGCAATCTCCGGCTCCAGCCAGGTCGCCGGTGATGACCCGCGTCATCGCGTACACCGGCGCCTCCTCGGGATTGCCTTCGGTCCCGACGGTTGCCGCACAGGTGAACGCCGCTTCGAGGTCGTCGACCTCGGTCATGTAGTTGTGCCCTTCGGCGTACGGGCCACACACCTCGCCGCTCGAGTTTTCGCCGCCGGTTCGCGTCACGAGGCCGCCGATCTCGTCGCAGCGGTCGGTGTTGGCATTGAACTGGTACGCGTCCGTGGTCACCACGCCGACGTGGTAGGTGTCCACCTCATCGAGCGTCGCCTCGACGCGCTCGATGAATCCCGGAAAGCTCTGGCGCAGGTTCTCCTGATAGCCACGCATGCTCGCGGAGTTGTCGACGACGAACAAGAAGTCGACCTTCTCGCACCCCATCGGCGCGTAGCCGTCGGGGTCGGCAGGCGCCACGTCGAGCAGCGCGGCGTCTGGGCCCGACGAGGCATCTTCGGCGCCCGCTCCGCCCGTTCCACCGGTCCCGTCAGTTCCCCTCGAGTCCGCCCCGAAGGTGGTGGGCTGCATCGCGACCTCATCTTGCCGAGGCGCCTCGGCACACGACGTCGTGGCCAACGCCAGGCCGAGCAGCGCGCCCGCCAGGGACCTCAAAAGGAGCACGAGGTTTCCTCGATGAGAAGGTCACGTGCAACCTCCGGATCGGTCCCGTCGGCGTACATCACGATGCGGTCGATGAAGTGCCCCTGGAGCCGCGGCGCAATCGTCAGCCGATAGTTGCCCGCCTCCGGAATGTCGATCGACAGGTCCTCGGTAAAGCTGAAGTTCGACAGGACGCTCGCCGACCAACTCCACGTCAGGTTTCCCGGGTCGCGATTGAACGGGTCGAGCCAGCGCTGATGCGAAAATCCGCCGACGCACTGTACGGAATCAACATCCGGAAGCGACGCAACCTCGGCGAGTACGTCGAGATCGTAGCAGATGGGTCGGGAGTAGAGCCGTACGTTTCCGCCGAAGGTGTCGCGCGCATACAGTCCGTAGCCGGCGTCGAACCGGAGCCACGTGCTGTTTCGCGTGAAGGACTTGCCCTCGTAGGCGGTCCGCCACTCGAACCGATACTGACCCGGCTCATCGAACCCGATCGAGAGCTCGATCGGAGACCGCGTCGAATCCTGAAGCAGGCTCTCGCCGGTCCATACGAGCGCGCCCTCGCCCGTGGACCCGGCCACGCTCGTGTCGAGTGCCCAAGGGCGTTCGAAGCTCAATCGTTCTGCTTCGATCACGACGATGCCGTCACGCGTCTCGTAGTCGCAGGTCTTCGGCATGTCGAACGGCGCCCCCGTGCCGTCGGAGCTTTCATCGTCCGAGGACTCGGCTCCGTCCCCCGAGCTGGTCCCGCTCGAACTCGACGCGGGCGTGCTGGTCGTGCCCGAGAGAGGCGACGAGGTGCTGCTGTCGGCGCCGCCACTGGTCCCGGCGGGGCTGGTCGTACTCGTCGTCCCCGACGGTGCGCCCTCGGAAGACCCCGCCTCCGTTCCGTCCGTACACCCCGTGAGGCACACAGCCCCGATGCACGCCATTCGTCGAATCCAATCCATGTTCATCCTTCGGGAACGAAGTCCATGCAGGCCGCCTCGATGCTCGTGATGGCCTCGCCCAAAACGTCGGAGAAATCCGGCGCACAAATGTCGCCCACGAGTCCGTGGGTGAACGCCCGCGTGAACGTGATGAGCCGGTCCGCGGGGGAATAGAACTCAGGGTCCTTGGGATCGAGAATCCCGTCACATGCGTTTGGCGGTACCGTCGGCACGATCGAAACGACGGCGACGTTCTCTTCCCGACCTTTGTGTGCGATCACGTCTTGCACCCATTCAATGGGACCCCCTGCCGAGCCGGAGTTGGTGTTGCCCTGACTGATGTTGAAGTCGTCGATCGCGGCGATGATCACGATGACGAGCAGGGCGTCATCGCGAATGAAGCCTTCGTTGCACGCCCCGGGCTGGTTCATCTCGTCGCTGAGAGCACGCCGTAGCGAGTCCATGGGACGCTGCCAGATGCTGCCGCCGATTCCGGGCCGCAGCGCGCATCCGAGGGACTCCGCCAAATCGTCGTCCTCGGTCATGAACCGGCCCCCGCCTTCGAAGGGGCCGCACTCGGCGTTGGAGGAACCCCGGCCTTCGGTGCGCGTGATCGTGGCGCCCAGCGTGTCGCAAATGGGCGGCTCGGGGTCGAACTCGTAGGGGCCCGTCGGCACCACACCGATGTGCAAACTCTTGATCTCGGTGAGGTCGTTCTGCAGCGTGTCGACGAAACCGGGGATGTTCGCCGCCAGAATCGCCTGCTCTTGCTCCAACTCGGCCGAGTCCTCGACCAAGAAGATGAAGTCGGCCTTCGAGCACCCAACCGAGGCGTCGGGGTTGGCGGTGTCCGGGGGCTCGTCGCCAACATCCAGCACCGGGCCCGAACCCATCTCGCCGCTGGAGCTGTCCGCAGCCGCGTCACCGCTGGAGACGTCGACCGGCGTTCCGGCGGTCGACGAGGTCGTCGCCGCCGCAGTCTCGGCCGGATTGAACGAACTCGACCCGACCGAGCCGGGGCCGCCACACGCCGCCAGGCCGAGCAGCGCGCTCGCCAGCGTGTGCGACACTGGCCGTCGGTTCTCGAGAACGTTCGCGTGCATCAATCGGTCCCATGTCCGCTGCGCCTCGGGCCCAGCCACAAAAAGTCTCGCGCGTCTCGAAGGAACGTGCACGAGGAGTCGTCGGCGTGACCGCATTCGACGTATTCGCGATGTGGCTGACCGTTCTTGCGTCCGCGCGGGAGGGTCCGGTGGAGCTCCAGTGGCAGGCGCCCGCTTCGTGCCCGACCCCGCAGGCCGTACACGAAGCGATCGCCGCCGAGCTCGAGGGCGCCGTTACCACCACCACGGAGGAGACCCTCGAAGTCCGCGGCAGCGTCGTGGTGGAGGACGACCGCGCCACGCTGCGCGTCGTCGTTTCTATCGGCGACGCGACCATCGAGCGGACGGTCGCTGGCCCAACGTGTTCGGAGTTTGCGGAGACGGCGGCGCTGATCGTGGGCATCGCTTACGACATGCGCATGCGCTCATTGCCGGCGCCCGAACCCGAACCCGAGCCCGAATCCGAGCCGCAGCCCGAACCTGAGCCGCAGCCCGCGGCCCCACCGAATCCCGCGGCGCCGCCTAGGCCGGCGCGCTCGGCGTGGATTCGGGCGACGGCAGGCGTGCAGTCCGGCACGCTGCCCACTACCGCCACGGTCTCCGCGGACGCCGTGTTTGCCCGGAGCCACGTTCGCGGGTCGATCGGCGCCATGTACATCACCCCGCGCCGCGAGATCGCCTTTCCCGACTCCAGCGCGGGTGCCCTCATCCAGGGCGCTGCGCTGCGCGGCCGCGGATGTGCCGTTGCGGCGACGGGCGCTTGGCGGTTTCCCAGCTGCGTCGGCGTCGAGTCGGGCCTCGCCATCGCCCAGGGCATCAACTTCGCGTCCACCCGGGCAACCGCGCGTCCCTGGGTCACGCTCACCGTCGGCCCCGAGCTCCTCTGGTCCCCGAGCCGACGTGTGTCCGTGTATGCTTCTGTCGACGCGGCGCTCAACGTGGTGCTCGCCAGCTTTGCCGCCGACGGGCTCGGCTTGGTCTATGAAGCGTCCCGGTTCGGCGTTCGCGGCAGCGCGGGAGTCTCGATTCGTCTCGATCGGGCGAAGAGGCGTGACTGACCTCGGCATCCTGCGAACATGAGGGGGTAGAGGTGCCGACGGCGGCCAGAGACGGTGACCGCGAAGCTGCGGTTCGCAGGGAGTTGGAGGCGGTGTTCCGTCGCCACTACCGGTCGATCGTGCGCACCGTGTGCGCGTTCGGCGTGGCTTCGGCTGATGCAGACGACGTCGCACAGGAGGTTTTTGTGGTCGCGTTCAAGAAATGGTCGGAGCGACCGACAGAAGCGAGCGAGGGAGGATGGCTCGCCGGCGTTGCCCGAGGCGTCTGCGCCAACCATCGTCGCGCCCGACGTCGAGCCGCAGCACGGCTCGAGCACGCCGACGCACCGGTTCAGACGCCCGCGCCGGACACCGAAGTCGAGCGTCGCAACGCAGCCGAGCTGCTGCAGCGGTTCTTGGGGGAGCTTCCCGAGCACCACCGCGACGCCTTCGTTCTCTACGAAATGCAGGGGATGACGGCTCCCGAGGTCGGTGAAGCACTCGAGCTCGGCACGACCACGGTGCACGCGTACGTCCGGCGGGCGCGCGCCAAACTGGAGCGCCTCATCGCACAACAACACGCACGGCAGCAGAGGGACCGGACCGGTGACTGACGAGAAGACAAAGCTGTCCGACTACCTCGAAGCGTTCGACGAGCACTTCGGGCGCGATGATGCGGAGATCGACGAAGCGTGGAGAAGCGTCGAGGCCGAGGTCTTCGGCAGTCCTCCGCCCCCGCCGGGCACGTCGAGCGCGTCGGGTACAGGCGGATCAGGGACGCTCGCGACGACCCTCTCGATTGCAGCTGCGGCAGCAGTCCTCCTCGGCGTGGTCGCCGTGTCTCGACCATCCGCCTCGACGCTACGCCCTGTCATCGCCGCCGTGGAGCGCCCGGTCGCAGCGCCGTCCAAGCCGAGCCCCCCCGCGCAGACCCGCGTCGACCCAGCACCTGAGCCAGAGGCGCCAGTCGTCGTGGCAACGACCACAGCCGCCCCTCCACGACCGACGGCGAAGCCGGTTTCGCGACGACGTCCCAAGCTCAGGCCCAAGCAGAAACCCGCCCCGCCCGTGGCCGAGTCAACGGCCGAAGCACCCACGCTCACGAACGAACTTCGGCTCATTCAGCAGGCCCGCCGCGCACTCCGACGCGGCGACGCACAGGCCTCCTTGGCCGCGCTGAGCCGTCATGCGAAGAGCTTCCCCAATGGCTCGCTCGTACAAGAGCGATGGGCGACCGAGATTCAGGCGCTGTGCAAGCTCGGCCGCAACGGCGACGCAAACGACGCTGCCCGGCGCTACGCTGCGACGTATACCGCCGACCGGAATGCAGCCCGACTCCTTTCGGAGTGTGCCGCTGAAAAGCGCTGACGGCCCGATGACCACAGAGCGCGCATCCGCGAAGACTCCGGCTTGACAGATGCGACGCTCTAGAGGCTCAGCATGCGCTGGATGAGTGAGAGCAGCTGCTCACCGACTTGCTGCAGCGACGCCTGACGCAGCGTCGTCAGCTCGACGTCGTATTGCGTGCGGCGGTCCTTGGAGAACGCGCCCTTCTTGTCGACCTCGAGCATGATCTGCAGGTTGGTACCCAGGTACTGCAACTCCAGATTCACGCAGTCGATGTTCCACTGCGTGCGCCACTGTGCCGGAGGCTCGAAGCGCGCCTTGAAGTGTTGCCCCAGCGGCTTGCTTTCGATGGTGTCGACGCGAAGGTCGAGGGCGCCCATGGCATCGCGAATCTTCTCGACGTCGATGTTGCGCATCGTGATCGGCACCTCAACCTCGACGTCGTAGGCCCACGCGATGTCGACACAGCCGCGAATCTCCCAGTGCACGTCCTTGCCCGAGACCGAGGTGGCCTGCGGTACGCGCAGCTCGAACGGCATGGGTACGCGGTCGCCGTTCTTGCACTTCCACGGCCCCTTTTTCACCAGTACGCGGTCCCAAACGTGCCCTTTCTTGGCGCCCTTCTTGTGCACCTCGACCAGCTCGAGCGTGATCTCGTCGATGGTCTCGTTGTCGGTCGCCGTGAACTCGGCGAAGCCCTTGATCGTGGAGTCGTTCGTGAAGCTGTCCGAGGGCAGCGCAACCATGAACACGCCGTTGTTGTTGGACCCCTGCCGGCGGTACGTCATCGCGGCCGACGCGTCTCCGGCTTGCGCCGGCGGGGGTGCGCTGTACGACACCGCGGCCTCGGAGCGCCGCGCTTCGATCATGGCCTTGAGGTTGGCGGGCACCTCCCCCATCACGGTGGCGCCCTGCTGCGGACCCGCGTTCCAGGTCACGCCTAGCGGCATGTGGCCCACGAACACGGTTTGCCCCGGCGCGAGTTGAACCGGCTGCTGACCGACGGGCGTGCCATTGATCCACGTGCCGTTGCTCGAACCCATATCGCGGATGAGCGCGAACCCATTGTCGAAGAACACCTCGCAGTGCCGACGCGACACCGTGGGGTGCTGCGCGCACAGGGACGACGTCGCCTCGTCGCGGCCGATGATGTGGCGCGGGTTGTTGGCGTCGAGCGTGGCGGTGGCGTGGCCAATCTGCAGCGTGATGCCGGACATCGACTCGGACGGTAGCAGCTGAGGCGCTCGCTCCGCTGCCGATTCGAAGGCCCATCGTCCGGATTCGCGCGGCATCGCCCGCGCTACAGCGTGCAGGAGAACTTACCCGAGACCTCGCGCGTCTGTCCTGAGGCGTCGCACAACACCAACTGCACCGTGCCCCACGTCGCCTCGGTCTCGCCGAACACGTCGTCATAGGTCGAGGCGCCGGCAAAGTCGACGCGCGACACTCCGCAGTCCGGGCTCGTGGCGAACGCCTCGGGACCCAAGCCCCACTTTGCCTCGACTTCGGCCGACTCGGAGCTGTACTCGCGGAGGTCACGGCCCGCCACCGACACCTCCAGCAGATCCACCGCGAGCTGGAATCGCACGCTGGAGCCACCAAAGACCATCCCGTGGCGGCAGATCGCCCCGTCGTCGTAGCGTTCGCAGTCGACGACCAGCTCCACGGCGCCTCCGTCGGTCGTACCCAGCTGCGGGAAGTCCTCGGGAATCGGCGGCGGCTCGGTCTCTTCCAGGTCGAAGGCGACGCACCCGAGCACGAGCATGCTTGCAACCCCTACAGCCATCCTCACGCGATGCACCGCTGGAAGATGTAGCAGTCCCCACTCTCGCTCGGCCAGCCATCCATCGCGCGCACTTGGTACGCTCCGGCCGCCGCCCGATGCGCTTGCCGTCTTCACTGCTCTTCGTGCTCTCGCTGTGCGCGTCCGCCTGCAACCTGCCGATCGAAGACAAAGCAGCATGCGAGGACACCCGGGACTGTATCGACGCGCGTGCGTGCGTCGACGGAGAGTGTACGGACGGCGCCTGCCAGCGAACGTGTGATGCCCTTTGCGAGGCGCGGCGAACCTGCGGCGTGGGCCCAGCGTGCCTGCTTCCCTGTTTCGAAGGCGTCGACGAACACATCGTCCTCGTCGGAGGCCAGTGCGGCACGCAATACGATCTGCTGCAAACGGACGAGTGCGACGCGATCACCTGCTACGACGCGTGCCTTGGCGCCTGCTCGCAAGGGGCCAGCTGCGCACTCGTGGAGGACATCGGAGCCTGCACCGTGCAGTGTCAGCTGGAGGCGACCTGCGACCCTCCGCGGGGCACGTGCAACGAACTCGACGCGGGTGCGCTAACCTGCTGGTCTCGCGGCCGGCCCAGCGGTTGTTGAGTCAGCGCGCCGTCTTGGCCCGACGCAGAAGCAACAGTCCGGCCACCGCCGTGACCCCGCTGGTCACCGCCATCGAGACCGCCACGGTGGCACTTCGACGATGCGGCTCGACGAACGGATCCGCCTCACGCTCGGTCGCGGCGTTCGAAAAACGGCCGCGAAGCACCCCTGCCCACACGCCGGCGCCCACCGCGACCGCGCCCGAAATCCCAGCGACGGAGACCAAGGCCAGACCAGGAGCACGGCTTCCCGGCCTCGGCTGTGGTCCCACGTCGTCGTCTTCACGGAGCGCCGGGGGTGGTAGGGCTACGACCGCCTCGGCCGGAGACGGAGGCTGCGGCGACGCAACCGGCACCGCGCCGACGCTGTCGACGAAGCCGCGATAGTAGTCGTACGTATACGGCTCGGCGAACAAGCGACGTCGAAACGTGTCTGCCGTGCTGCCGCGTGCCGATGCCTCGCGAGGCTGCACCGCCAGGTCTGCAAACGCGATGTGCTGCCCCGCGCGGGCTTCGAAGGCGTACTCCGTCCGCGAGGCGCGAAGGAACACCCGCCCTGCGGGTACGGCGACCGCGATGGGTCCGCCGACGTTGCCGTCGAGGTGGCGCTGGCCGTTGCCGAGTTCCACGTGGAAGTGCCCCAGCGACGACAGGTCTCCTTCGAGCAGCGCCGTCTCGCGCAGCTCGCTCAGTTCGACCAGCGGCACGTGAGGATCGAGTGCAGGCGGGTGGACGACTACGCTGGGCTTGGCGCGCGGGTCCTGCACGGCACGATTCGCCGACGCAACGAACGACTGCAGCTCGCTGTACTCGATCCGCTGGTCCGCGTTGATGTCGGCCGCCCCCCACATGCCCGAGAGCAGCTCGTGGCTGAACACGCCCGCTTCGAGCACCGACCACTCGTGCGACGACTCGCCCGTGCTGCTCGATGCGAGCACGCCGACGTGGGGAAACCGAGCCAAGGTGTTCTCCTGCGCCCACCGGCGATTGTCCTCCGGGGTGACCGGAGTCGTGCTGCCGTCCACCGCCGTACCGAAGCGATCGCCTCGAAGGCCCACGACCCCCGCCGCGTGACACGCGTCGATGATGAGGTGGACGCGCTCGGCGGGCAGCG
The DNA here is from genome assembly GCA_964432695.1 of uncultured Nannocystaceae bacterium. Classification (GTDB taxonomy): domain Bacteria; phylum Myxococcota_A; class Polyangia; order Nannocystales; family Nannocystaceae; genus CAJXVA01. The sequence goes on along the minus strand of CAYSPB010000069.1, from coordinate 2,764 downwards.
TGCGGAGCACTTCGTCGAACAAGAACGTTCGCGTGAGCGGCCCGTCGAGCAGCGACAGGAACGGCGCTCCCGAAGCATCGATGGCACCGTGCCCCGTGAACACGACGTAGACCGCAGTCAGGCCCTCGTCCGAGTTCAGCGCGCCCAGGGCTTTACGCAACGAGTCGCGAGTCGGCGGACCGTCGACGGCAGCACCCCCGACGCGCCCGCGCGTCTGGGCGTCGTAGACGGTCAGCAAGACGGTTTGGTCGACGAAGCGCCGAAACAACTCGGCGTATCGGTGGGCGTCGTCGTCGGCGTAGCGCAGCGTCGCAAGGCCCTCCCCGGCTGCGCCCTCGGGTGGCACGTTGTTGCCCACCACCACCGCGACGGTCTTCGCATGTGCCGTCGACCCGAACGTGAGCAGCACCGCGGCGAAGAGCCAGGCCAGCAGCCGCGTTCCCCTCACCGTGACGCCTCGACCACGAGCGTGCGCTCGACGAACTCGACCCCGTCGGGACGGGATTCGTAGGCCTGCTCCACCTGCGTACGCGTCATGGGCTTGGTGGAGAACACCACCACGACCGCGTGTGCTCCGGGTGGAAGCGTGTCGTCGACTTCGACCTGAAACGGCAAGAGGCCACGGGCCACGTCGGGCAACGCCACGCTTTGCGCGTCAGCCGACGCGGGCGCGAACCACACGACGGCACCATCCTCGCGGAACGCGAACGCCGCTACGTGGGAGAACGACGAGGCGTTGCTGAACGTCAGCAGTACGCGTCCACCCAGGTGGCAGGCGCCACCGCAATCGAGCTCGACCTGTGCACCATCCTCGACGCCGCGTGGCGTGAACGCATCGTCTGGCTCGACCGGTGAAGTGGGCATCAACACCGCTGCGAGCGCCACGGCTGCGAGCGCAACGACGCCGACCCACCACCATCGCGTCCACCATGCCGGCGCGGCTTCGGACTCCGCTGCGTCCTGGGTCTGCCCGAGCACCGAGGCAAAGATCGCTTCATGCTCGGGCCGGCTGAGCCCATCGCGCCCCGACAGCAGGCGACCGACGGCGCGATCCGAGTCGCGTTCGTACTCGGGCGTGGTCACGACGGCTTCACCTCCGCGGCTCGAGACGGGGTTTCCGACGCCAGCCTCGGCTGTAGATCGCGGGCAGCCAAGAACGTCTTGAGCCCGGCATGTACCGTGCGTTCCAGGGTCCGAACTCGGCGGCGGGTCACTCCCATCGTGCGCGCAACGTCCTCTTGGGAGCGCTCCTGCTCGAACCGCAATGCTACGAATTGCCGCTGCTCGGGGTCCAGCGCGTCCACGTATTCACGCGTGGCTGCCTTCAGCTCGGCGTCCAGCATCGACTGCTCGATCCCATCCCCCGCATCGGCGAGGAACTCGACGTCGTCGGCGACTTCGATGCCCCGCCGTCGCGCCCGGTCGATCAGCAGGTTTCGAGCGATCGTCTGCAGGTACGTCGAGAACGGACGAAGGCCGTCGTAGCGGGCGCGAGCCTTCGGCGAGAAGGCCCGGATGAACACGTCCTGAAGCACGTCTCGAACGTCCGCATCCGACAGCGGTATTAAGCGAACGCCCCCGCGAGCCAGACCAGCGCGCAGGCGAACTTCCAACGCGGCCGCATGTTCGAAGTAAACCCGCTCGAGCGCAGCGGGCTCACCCTCTCGAAACGCGCGGAGCAACGCGCGGTCTTTGAACAGCTCCGTCACCGCCCGTGAACCGGTGCAGCATCAATCGCGAGGATCAGGCTGTCGACTTTTTTTTTGGTCGGGCGCGGCCGAACGGACCGTGGGATCCGTAAGGACGTGAGAGGCCGGCGATCGGCAGCATTCCGAATGTGTTCCCACGTGGCTCTAGGGCTCTGATTTTCGGTGCTTTTCTGCCCGCCAAGCGGCCGAGCGCGCATGGGTCTCCGTAGTGCGCCGCACCCTCATGAAACGCGCCCCCCTTGCGTCCCTCCCGTTCCTTCTCGCTACGCTCCTCGGCTCGTCGGCATGCTCGTTGTCCGGCGGCGACGACGGTGACGGCTCTGGCTCCAGTGGCGCCGCCACGATGCCGCAGCCAATGTTCGAACCTGGCTGTGAAGAGCCTTCCGCGAGCACGGCGATCACCTGCGCCAACTTCTGTAACAAGCTCTCGCTGTGCACGACAGGCCTATGCGCCAATGAACTCTCCGAGCCTGCGCTGTGTGACGGCACCGTCTCCGACGCCCTCCAGGCGTCGTGCCTGGCGACCTGCGATGAGACCATCCTCCAAGACGATCAGGAGAGCATCTCTTGCCTGTTCGAAAACACGTGCGCGGCGGTGTTCCTCGACAAGGTCTGTGACCCGACGGCCACGCTCGAATGCGACGGCATGACCCCCACGACGACCACATCGGCCACGACAGCATCCACCACGGCCTCTACGACGACGACGTCCACGACCACCTCGACGACGACCACGACCACCACGACCACCACCTCGGGCAGCGAGTGTCCGTGGGAGTTTGACGGCGAATGTGACGAGCCTGAGTGCACCGGCCTCTGCCCCGGAGGATCGGATCCCGGCGACTGCGAGGCCTTCGGCGGCTCGACCTTCGGCGACGAGACCGGGACGTCGACCACGTTCGGCACCACCGGAACCTCGACCAGCTTCTAGCCGGCGAGGGGACCAGCCCCCTCAGCCCGAGGTGCTGGTGCCTGGTCCGCTTGCAGAGCCGGTCTCGGCACCGGGACCCGTGTCGGGAAGGTCCGCGGTGTCCGTGGCGGTGTTCCCATCGGTC